>NZ_JBEOYI010000016.1:0-88665 GCF_040297005.1 Streptomyces sp. NPDC001904
AAACGCCCGGTTACATTCCGAACCCGGAAGCTAAGCCTTACAGCGCCGATGGTACTGCAGGGGGGACCCTGTGGGAGAGTAGGACGCCGCCGAACAAATTTTGAGAAAAGCCCGGACCGGGAACGGTCCGGGCTTTTCTGCGTTTATGGAGTAAGGAATCCGTGGCCTCGTCTTCTGCAAGGCGAGGCCACGGAGGTTGATCAGAGGCGGCCGGCCGATTTCAGGGACAAGTAGGCGTCCGCCAGTGCGGGGGCCAGTTCCGAGGGGGTTGCGTCGACGACCGTGACGCCGTGGCGGGTGAGCTTTTCGGCGGTGCGGAAGCGCTCGGCTGTGGCCTGAGCCGCTGATGCCGCATCGTAGATCGCGTCTGTGGTGCCCCGGGCCGCCGCCATTGCCTCGATCGTCGGGTCGGCGACCGAGGCGACCACCACGGTGTGGCGTTTGGTGAGACCGGCGAGGACGGGGAGGAGGCCCTCCTCGACCGGGGCGGCCTCCAACGACGTCAGAAGAACGATGAGGGAGCGGCGGGGGGCCGTGTGGCGGGCCGTTGCCGTGAGGCCACGGGCGTCCGTCTCGATCAGCTCGGGTTCCAGTGGTGCCAT
Source organism: Streptomyces sp. NPDC001904 (assembly GCF_040297005.1). Lineage (NCBI taxonomy): Bacteria > Bacillati > Actinomycetota > Actinomycetes > Kitasatosporales > Streptomycetaceae > Streptomyces > Streptomyces sp. NPDC001904. The sequence continues at coordinate 603 of NZ_JBEOYI010000016.1, forward strand.
GGCGTTGACCAGGGCCGGGAGGACGTCGCCCGCCGTGCGGCCCTGAACCAGGGCGCGGACGCGGCGGTCGTAGGCGAGCAGGTCGACGCGGTCGCCGGCGCGGGAGGCCAGGGCGCCCAGGAGAAGTGCGGCGTCCATCGAGGCGTCCAGGCGCGGGGCGTCGCCGACCCGGCCGGCGGACGTGCGGCCCGTGTCCAGGACCAGCAGGATGTGCCGGTCGCGTTCGGGGCGCCAGGTGCGTACGGCGACGGCGGACTGGCGGGCTGTTGCGCGCCAGTCGATGGAACGGGTGTCGTCGCCGGGCACGTACTCGCGGAGGCTGTCGAACTCGGTGCCCTCGCCCCTGGTCAACACGCTGGTGCGGCCGTCGAGTTCGCGGAGGCGGGCCAGCTTGGAGGGGAGATGCTTGCGGCTGTGGAACGGCGGCAGGACGCGGACCGTCCACGGGACGTCGTGCGTGCCCTGACGGGTGAACAGGCCGAGTGGCCCGTAGGAGCGGACCGTGACGCGGTCCGCCCGGCGGTCGCCCCTGCGGGTGGGCAGGAGGCGGGTGGTGACCCGGCGGCGTTCGCCCGGCGGAATCGTCACCCGGTGACGGGACGCGTCGTACTCCATGCCCTTGCGCCAGGTGCTGGGCGGCCAGGCGTCGCGGATCTGCGCGCGCAGTGGGCGCCGCCCGGGATTGGTGACCGTGAGCGTGACATCGGCCGGGTCCCCGAGACGTACGGACGTGTCGCCCGCGCGCGTGAGGCGCAGTGAGCGTACGGGGGCGGCCAGCGCGAAGTCGCAGGCGCAGGCCAGGGCCAGGGGAGCGTTGACGGCCAGGATGCCCGTCCAGCTCGGCTCCCAGATCCCGATGGGGAGGGAGCCGACGGCTGCGAGCAGGGCCGTGCGTCCGGTGAGGGCCATGTCGTCCGGTCTCTAACGGGGGACGGGGACGTGGGTGAGGATCGCGTTGATCACCGAGTCCGTGGTGACGCCTTCCATCTCCGCCTCCGGGCGCAGCTGCACGCGGTGGCGGAGCGTGGGCAGGGCGAGGGCTTTGACGTCGTCGGGGGTGACGTAGTCGCGGCCGGTCAGCCAGGCCCAGGCACGGGCCGTGGACAGCAGCGCCGTCGCGCCTCGCGGCGAGACGCCGAGCGTGAGGGACGGGGACTCGCGCGTCGCGCGGCAGATGTCGACGACGTACGCGGTGACCTCGGGGGAGATCGACGTCTTGGCCACCGCGGCGCGGGCCGTCTCCAGGTCGGCGGCCGTGGCCACCGGGCGCAGGCCGGCCGAGGCGAGGTCGCGCGGGTTGAAGCCGGACGCGTGGCGGGTGAGGACGTCGATCTCGTCCTGGCGGGTCGGAAGAGGAACGTTCAACTTGACGAGGAAGCGGTCCAGTTGGGCCTCGGGCAGCGGGTACGTGCCCTCGTACTCGACCGGGTTCTGGGTGGCGATCACCATGAAGGGGTCGGGGAGGGGACGCGGGGTGCCGTCGACCGTGATCTGGCGCTCTTCCATGGCCTCCAGGAGGGAGGACTGGGTCTTCGGCGGCGTGCGGTTGATCTCGTCCGCGAGGAGAAGGTTCGTGAACGCCGGGCCCGGCTGGAAGGAGAAGCGCGAGGTGTGGGTGTCGTAGACCAGGGAGCCCGTCACGTCGCTGGGCATGAGGTCCGGGGTGAACTGGACGCGCTTCGTGTCGAGTTCGAGGGACGCGGCCAGGGAGCGGACCAGGAGGGTCTTGGCGACGCCGGGGACGCCTTCGAGGAGGACGTGGCCCCGGCACAGCAGGGCCACGACCAGGCCCGTGACGGTGGGATCCTGGCCGACCACGGCCTTGGCGATCTCGGCGCGCAGGGCCTCCAGGGACGCCCGTGAGCTGCGGGGATCGGGTGTGGGCCCGGCGTTGTCAGTGGTCGGGTCCATCATGAATTCCGTACCTCTCTTTCGAGGGCGTCGAGGTGGTCGGCGAGGGCGATGAGTGCCGCGTCGGTCGTGGGGGGCGGACCGAAGAGGAGAGCGTGCAGGTCCTGGCCGGGCGTGGGGAGCCGGCGGGCCAGGGCCGGGAGGAAGGTCTCGGGCGTGTGGGCCTGGGAGACGGGGACGCCGATGAGGGGGGCGAGCTTGGTGCGGGTGGAGATACGCAGGGCGTTCGCCGCGCGGTCGCGGGCGTTGGCCTTGCGGTAGAGGCGGGCGCGGCCTTCGGCGGTCTCGGAGGCGCGGATCGCGACGGGGAGACGTTCGGGGACCAGGCGGCCCAGCCTGCGTGCGCGCCAGAGGGCGGCGAGGGCTGCCGCGACGAAGAGCTGGAGCGTGCCCCAGAGCCAGCCCTTGGGGATCAGGTCGAAGAAGCTGCGGTCGTTCTGCGCACCGGAGGCCGCGGATTCGTCGGAGAGGGAGGGGAGGTACCAGACCAGATGGGGACGGGTACCGAGGAGTTGGAGAGCGAGCGAGGCGTTGCCCTGCTTGTCGAGGCGGTCGTTGAGCAGGATGTCGGGGGCGCCGACGATCACGGTGTCGCCGTCGCCGGTGGCCGTGGGCAGGCGGAGCAGGGTGGGGACGCCGTCGCTCGGGTAGCAGGAGTCGGCTTCGGACGACGCCGTGTTGTAGCGCTCGCCGCCCGTGTCGGCCGTGCCCGCGCTGCGGGCCGCCGGCAGGGAGCAGTCGGGGGTGAGCGTCGTCTCCGTGCTGGTTCCGGGGTCCGCGGTGACCCCCGGGGCCAGCTCGGCGACCGACGCGGAGCTGGGGGCGACGAGGACCGTGCGGCCGCCGGACTCGGCGCCGGCCGCCTGGAGCCGGCTCTGCTGGTGGGCCGTCAGCAGGTCGGGGACGGCGACGAGCAGGGTGGTGTCCGCTCCGGTCGCGGCCCGGGCCTCGGCGGCCGTGGTGACCACACGGGTGTCGACGCCGCGCTCGGCGAGGAGTGCGGCGACGGCACGGCTGCCGTACTTGTCGGCGGAGCGCGGGTCGAGTTCGCCGTGCTTCTCGCCCGAGCGGACGGCCGCGGTGGCCACGGCGGCGGCCAGGAGGAGGACCAGGGCCAGGGCGATGCCCCGGGTGCGGGTCCACACCTGACGGACCGTGGGGGTGGTCGAGGTGCCCTCGGAGGGCGGTGGCGGAGCCCCGGGGAGGGTGGCCGTGCCGACCTGCTCGGGGGTGGTGGGGTCGGTCACCGTGCGGCCCCCGGGACGGCGAGGGACGGGGCGGTGTGTTCCGCCTCGGTGTCCAGGGCGGACAGGCGCTGGTACATCTCCGGGGTCGCGGAGCGGCCGCCGTACGTGACGTCGTCGAAGTCGCGGGCCGCCGCGCGGAGCCGGTCCGTGTGCTGCGGCAGGGCGCGGGAGGCCTCGGTCGCCGCCTCGTCGGCGGTGCGGCCGGGCCGTGGGTCGAGCAGGGCGCGCTCCTCCAGGGAGCGGACGAGGGCCCGCATCCGCTCCTGGACGGCCTGGTTCCAGTGGCCCTGGGCGGCGTGCGCCTCGGCGGCCGCCCGGTGCTCGGCGGCGCTGCGCGGGCGGTCGTCGAAGAGCCGGGCCGTGGAGGTGGGGGAGCGGCGCGGGGTGCCGAGCCGCCACCACAGCGCCGCCGTGACGGCGACGATCGCCAGCACGATCACGACCAGGCCGACGGCACCGCCCGGGGTGGCGCCGGACGCGGCGGAGAGCAGCTTGTCGATCCACTCCCAGAACTTGTTCAGGGCCCGCATGAACCAGCTCGGATCGTTCTGGTGGTACGCGGGCTTGGACAGCTCGTGCTCGGCCGCTTCCCGTGCCGGATCGCGCGAGATCGTCACCGGCGGCTCGTCGCCGCCGGCGCGCGTCAGCCGGACCGTCGCCATGAGCACTCCCCCGGGCGCGCTCACCGCATCAGCCCCCCGGGGTGGCGCCGGGGGCGGTCCCGTAGCCCTGAAGGCCCGCGGCGCGGGCGAGTTCGAGGTCGAGGGCCTCGCGGCGGATGCGCTGGTCGATGTAGAGCAGCACGGTGACGCCCGCGGTGATCGGGAAGGTGAGCGTGGAGCCGATCACCGAGCCGAGGCCGCTGATGATCAGGAAGGCCCAGCCCGAGTTGCCGGTGCTGTCGAGGAGGCCGACGCCGTTCCCGCTGACCGCCGCGGCGATGAAGGTGAAGGGGATCAGGATGATCGAGGAGACGATGTTGGTGATGATCGTCGCCAGGATCTGAATGCCGAACACCCGCCACCAGGAGCCGCGGACCAGCTTGACGGACCGGCTCATCGCCTTGCGGACCGTCTGCTTCTCCAGCATCAGCGCGGGCGAGGACAGCGAGAAGCGGACCATCAGCCAGATGGCGACGACGAAGCCCGCGATGCCGCCGATGATCGCGAGAGCGGCGCCCCCGTCGGACGAGCCGAAGATCGCGAGGAGGATGCCGGGGACGGTGCCCACGAAGACGGTCACCGCGGCGATCAGCGGGAGCAGCAGCGTCAGGCCGAGCAGCCTGAGGACCTGCGGACGGGCGTCGCGCCAGGCCTCGCCGGTGGTGACGGACGTGCCGAGGACCGCCCGGCTGGTGACGGTCGTGAGCAGCGCCGTGGCGATGATCGTGCCGAGCAGCGTGACCACGAGGACGACACCGGTGCCGATGAACAGCCCGCCCAGGGCGTTGAGGACCTCGCGGGGCGTGGCGTCCGGGTCGTCGAGCGCGGCGGCGGTCGACGCGTCGTTGAGGAAGAAGCCCTGGAGGAGGACCACGAGGAGTTCGGTGACCACGGCGACGGTCAGCGAGATGCCGAGGACGGTGCGCCAGTACGTGCGCATCGTCGACACCGCGCCGTCGAGGATCTCGCCGACGCCGAGCGGGCGCAGCGGGATGACACCGGGCTTGGCCGCGGCGGGCGGGCCGCCCCAGCCGCCCTGGCCCCAGCCGCCGCCCTGCGGAGGAGCGCCCCAGCCGCCGTGACCGGGAGCGCCGGGGCCCTGGCCCCAGCCGCCCTGCCCGGAACCCTGGCCGCCCCAGCCCTGGCCGGGAGCCGGCGGGGGCGGTGGCGGGGCCTGACCGGAGCCGGTGGGCCCGGAGGAGCCGGGGGCGCCGGAGGGAGCCGACCACTGCGCGGGCGGCGGCTGCTCCTTGGACCACTGGGGGCCCTGGCCCGCGGCATCCTGAGGAGCGGCGCCCTGGGCGTCGTCGTTCTGGCCCGTGCTCTGCCGGCCCTCGTCGTCGGGGCCGTCGGAGGGGGCAGATCCGGGCGAGGCCCAGCCCGGAGTGTCGTTCATCGTCGCTCCTTCAAGGTGCCCGTCCGCGGTCGCGGCGGCAGGTTGGCTGCCATCGTGCCATGGGGTGGGTTCGGCGTGACCTGGCCCCGTAGTGCCTTGACACCTTCAATTGTCGGGGCGGGGGAGGGCAGACTGGGCGGATGGCTGATCAGTACGCGCAATCAGGCGAGGACATACAGCTCAGCGAGGACATACAGCCCAAGACCATCGACGTACAGGCGATCCGCTGGGAGGAACCGGCGGAGGGGCCCGTTCTGGTGTTGCTCGACCAGACGCGCCTTCCGGCAGAAGAAGTCGAGCTCGTGTGCACGGATCCGCAGGCGCTGGTGCAGGCGATCCGGTCCCTGGCGGTGCGCGGAGCCCCGCTGCTCGGCATCACGGGGGCCTACGGTGTGGCGCTGGCCGCCGCTCGTGGATTCGACGTGCGGCAGGCCGCGGACGCCCTGGCGAGCGCACGGCCCACCGCGGTCAATCTGGCGTACGGCGTCCGCAGGGCCGAGACGGCGTACCGGACGGTGCTGGAGACCGGGGCGGGGGCGGCCGGCGAGGACGTCCGGGAGCGGGCCGCCGCGGCCGCGCTCGCCGCCGCGCGGGCGCTGCATCAGGAGGACGCCGCGGGGAGTGCCAGGATGGCGGAGCACGGGATGCGGCTGCTCGACGAGCTGCTGCCCGGCGGGAACCACCGGATCCTGACGCACTGCAACACCGGGGCCCTGGTCTCCGGCGGTGAGGGTACGGCGTTCGCGGTGGTGCGCGCCGCGCACCGTGCCGGGCGGCTGCGCCGGCTGTGGGTGGACGAGACCCGTCCCCTGTTGCAGGGGGCGCGGCTGACCGCGTACGAGGCCGCGCGCAGCGGGATGGCGTACACGCTGCTGACCGACAACGCGGCGGGTTCGCTGTTCGCCGCCGGTGAGGTGGACGCCGTGCTGATCGGCGCGGACCGGATCGCCGCCGACGGTTCGGTGGCGAACAAGGTGGGGAGCTATCCGCTCGCGGTTCTGGCGCGTTATCACCATGTGCCGTTCATCGTGGTGGCGCCGGTGACGACGGTGGACCTGGCGACTCCCGACGGGGCGTCCATCGAGGTGGAGCAGCGGCCCGGACATGAAGTGACGGAGCTCACGGCACCGCAGGTGCCGTTGGCGGGAGTGGAGGCGGGTGGCGGGATTCCGGTGGCACCGTTGGGAACGCAGGCGTACAACCCGGCGTTCGACGTGACACCGCCGGATTTGGTGACGGCGATCGTCACGGAGTGGGGCGCCCTGGCGCCTGTGACAGGTGAGGGCCTGAGTGAGCTGTGTTCCAGGTCACGCCAGGTAACGATGAGCTAATGGGATGATGTGGTCCATGAAGGGACGAGTCCTTGTCGTCGACGACGACACCGCACTGGCCGAGATGCTCGGCATTGTGCTGCGTGGTGAAGGTTTTGAGCCGTCGTTCGTAGCTGACGGCGACAAGGCGCTGGCCGCTTTCCGGGAGACCAAGCCCGATCTGGTTCTCCTCGACCTCATGCTGCCCGGTCGGGACGGCATCGAGGTCTGCCGCCTGATCCGGGCGGAGTCCGGAGTGCCGATCGTGATGCTCACGGCGAAGAGCGACACCGTCGATGTGGTGGTGGGGCTCGAATCGGGCGCCGACGACTACATCGTCAAGCCGTTCAAGCCGAAGGAGCTCGTGGCCCGTATCCGGGCGCGACTGCGGAGGTCCGAGGAGCCCGCGCCCGAGCAGCTGGCCATCGGTGACCTGGTCATCGACGTGGCCGGGCACTCGGTCAAGCGGGAGGGGCAGTCGATCGCGCTGACGCCGCTGGAGTTCGATCTCCTGGTGGCGCTGGCCCGCAAGCCGTGGCAGGTGTTCACCCGCGAGGTGCTGCTCGAGCAGGTGTGGGGCTACCGGCACGCGGCGGACACGCGCCTGGTCAATGTGCACGTGCAGCGGCTGCGCTCGAAGGTCGAGAAGGACCCCGAGCGGCCCGAGATCGTGGTGACCGTCCGCGGTGTCGGTTACAAGGCAGGGCCGAGCTGACATGTCCCGGAACAGTGCCGCTTCGGCGCCCGGGAAGCCGGGATCCCGCACGGAGCGGCCTGTGGGACAGCCGGCGGCCGGGCGGGTCCCCTGGACGCGCCGGGTGTTCGACGGCGGTCTGCTGCTCCAGGGCGGGATGAAGGGCAGTCCGGTTCTCCGGCTGTTCACCCGCTGGGTGCGGCGGCCGCTGCTGCCCGCGATGCGGCTGTGGCGGCGCAACATCCAGCTGAAGGTCGTCGTCACCACCCTGGTGATGTCGCTGGGTGTCGTGCTGCTGCTCGGCATCGTCGTCATCGGGTCCGTGAGCAACGGACTGCTGGACGCCAAGGTGAAGGCGTCGCAGAGCCAGGCCGAGGGCGGCTTCCGGGCCGCCAAGGACAAGGCGGACTCGACCACCACGAGGGCGCAGGACGGCGGGACCGACGACGGCCGCACCACCGTCGACGCCAACCAGTGGAAGAGCGACATCGTCACCCAGCTCTCCAGCGGCGGCAAGGGCGCCTTCGACGTCGTCACGCTCAGTTCCAGCGACGCCGACAGCGGCAACGGACGGGCCCCGCGCGGGTCCGGCAACGTGGAGCCGGTGCGCAGCGTGCCCGAGGAGCTGCGGGAGCGGGTCGACCGGATGACCGGTGCCTCCCAGGAGTACACGCGGATCATCGACAAGGACGGCCAGGACTCGCAGCCGGGCCTGGTCATCGGCAAGCGCCTCAACGACCCGTGGGGCAAGGCGTACCAGCTGTACTACCTCTTCCCGCTCACCCAGGAGGAGAAGTCCCTGGGTCTGGTGAAGGGGACGCTCGCGACGGCGGGGCTGTTCGTGGTCGTGCTGCTCGGGGCCATCGCCTGGCTCGTCGTGCGGCAGGTCGTGACGCCCGTGCGGATGGCGGCCGGAGTGGCCGAGCGGCTCTCCGCGGGCCGCCTTCAGGAACGTATGAAGGTCACCGGCGAGGACGACATCGCGCGCCTCGGCGAAGCCTTCAACAAGATGGCGCAGAACCTGCATCTGAAGATCCAGCAGCTGGAGGACCTGTCGCGGATGCAGCGGCGGTTCGTGTCGGACGTCAGCCATGAGCTGCGGACACCGCTGACGACCGTACGCATGGCCGCGGACGTCATCCACGAGGCGCGGGTCGACTTCGATCCGGTGACCGCGCGGTCCGCGGAGCTGCTCGCCGATCAGCTGGACCGGTTCGAGTCGCTGCTCGCGGACCTGCTGGAGATCAGCCGGTTCGACGCGGGGGCCGCCGCGCTGGAGGCCGAGCCGGTCGACCTGCGCGAGGTCGTGCGCCGGGTCGTCAGCGGTGCCGAGCCGCTCGCCGAGCGCAAGGGCACGCAGGTGCGGGTCGTCGGTGACGATCAGCCGGTGGTCGCCGAGGCGGACGCCCGGCGGGTGGAGCGCGTACTGCGCAATCTCGTGGTGAACGCCGTGGAGCACGGCGAGGGCAGGGACGTCGTGGTGCGGCTGGCCGCCGCCGGCGGCGCCGTCGCCGTCGCGGTGCGCGACTACGGGGTCGGGCTCAAGCCGGGCGAGGCGACCCGGGTGTTCAGCCGTTTCTGGCGAGCCGATCCGGCCCGCGCGCGGACGACGGGCGGCACCGGTCTCGGCCTGTCGATCGCCCTGGAGGACGCGCGGCTGCACGGTGGCTGGCTGCAGGCGTGGGGGGAGCCGGGCGGTGGTTCGCAGTTCCGGCTGACGTTGCCGCGGACGGCGGACGAGCCGTTGCGCGGGTCGCCGATACCGCTGGAGCCGGAGGACTCCCGGCGCGGCCGGGACCAGGGCGACGGCGGCGCGCAGGACAGGAAGCTCGCGACGGTGCCCGCCCAGGCGCCGTCCGGCTCGGCGCAGGCCCCGATGGCGCCGCGGATGCGGCAGGCCGCGGTGCCCGCCGACCCCACGGCGCTGCCGGGCAGCGGCGCGCGCGTGGTCGCGCGGGGCGCGGGCACGGCCGGCGGGACGATGAGCGTGCCGCGGCAGCCGGGCGAGGGCACCTACGGGACCGGCGAGGTGGGTCCGGTGGAGGCCGATGGGCCCGGGCCGGGCCCAGGCACGCCGTGGCGGACAGACACCGTCGGCGGCCGCCGCGGTGGACCGGCGGAGCGTGACGAGGGGAGCGACGGCGGTCGTGGATGAGCAGCGGGCGTCGCGTCGGCGGCGCGGAGTGCGGGGCGGTGTGCTGGCCGCATGCGGCGCCGTCGTCCTCGCCGGGTGTGCGTCGATGCCGGACAGCGGCGGACTGCAGTCGGTGGAGGCGTCGCAGCGACCGGACTCCCCGGTGCGCGTCTTCGCGCTGCCCCCGCGGGACAACGCGGGGGCCAGGGCCATCGTCGACGGCTTCCTGGAGGCACTGACCAGCGACGACCCCTCGTACGCGATGGCCCGCAAGTATCTGACGTCCAAGGCGGCGAAGAACTGGCATCCCGAGCGGGAGACCGTCGTGCTCGCGGACGGTCCCAGCCCGCGTCCGACGGACCGGGCGGATGCGGGGGAGGACGGGCGCAACTTCGAGCTGGTCGGGACCCGGGTCGCCAGCCTCGACGACCAGCAGGCATACCAGCCGGACGACCGCCGTTACGAGGGACACCTGCATCTGAGCCTGGTCGCGACCGCCAAGGGCAAGCCGAAGCAGTGGCGGATCGACACCCCGCCCGAGGGCGTCGTCCTGGGCAAGACCGACTTCCAGCGGATCTACCAGTCCGTCAACAAGTACTACTACGCGGTGGATTCCACGGGGACGTCCGGTGACGAGGGCGGTCAGAAGCGGCTCGTCGCCGACCCCGTCTTCGTACGGAAGTGGGCGGACCCGCTGACGGAGACCGTCAAGGAAGTGCTCGCGGGGCCCACGCGCTGGCTGAACCGCGTGGTGACGACGTCGTTCCCGCTGAAGGCGGGACTGCGCGACGGGACGAAGTCGCTGACTCCCGACGATGCGAACAAGCTGACGGTGCCGCTGAACAGGAGCGCCGACGCGATCGGTTCGGCGCAGTGCAAGAAGATGGCGGCCCAGATCCTCTACTCGCTGCGGGACCTGGCGTCGTCCAGCGTGGAGGAGGTCGAACTGGAGCGCTCCGACGGCCGTTTGATGTGCACCCTCGCGAAGGGCGCGGCCGACGCGCTGGTGGCGCCGCGGTACTCCGAGGCGACCGAGTACCAGTACTTCCTGGACGACAAGGGCCGCGTCGTGCGGATGCCGGCCACCGCCGGTTCCCACGAGAAGCCCGAGCAGGTGGCGGGGCCGATGGGCGAGGGCGAGCGCCGCATGCGCTCCATCGCGGTCTCGCGCGACCAGGAGCGGGTGGCGGCGGTGTCGGGCGACGGGCGTTCGCTGTACGTGGCGTCCATGGTCACCAATGCCTCGCTCGGGGACGCGCTCGCCCACAGCGGCGCCAAGGCCGAGAAGGACGGGTTCACGACGCCCAGTTGGGACGCGCAGGGCGACCTGTGGGTCGCCGACCGTGATCCGAAGAACCGGCGCCTGCTCGTGTTCGGCCAGGGCATGGCCGACCGGATGCAGGAGGTCCGGGTCGATGAGCTCGGTGACGACGCCGAGATCGAGGCCGTGAAGATGTCCGGCGACGGCGCGCGCATCGCCCTGCTCGTCCACGAGGACGGCACGACGCGGCTCCGGATCGGCCGCGTGGAGCGGGACCACGGCGCGACCGGTGGCGACGTCGAGATCTCCGTGGCCGACCTGCGGCCGGCCGCGCCGGAGATGGAAGAGGTCACCGCCGTGTCCTGGGCGGGCGGCAGCCGGCTCGTGGTGGTCGGCCGGGAGTCCGGCGGACTCCAGCAGATCCGGTACGTGCAGTGCGACGGCTCGACCCCGACCGGCCAGGCGCTGCCGGGGCTGACGCGGGTGAGCGAGATCGCGGCGGCCGACACGGATCTGCCTCTGCTGGCGCACTCCGACGACGGGGTCGTGCGGCTGCCCGCCGGGGCCGCGTGGCAGTCCGTGCTGAAGGACGGGACGGCGCCGGTCTACCCGGGTTAGGGGCTGCTTCCACCCGCGCGTTCCCCGGCGGCGGCACCGTCGCCGGGCAGGGCCGCCGAGTTGTCCACAGGCAGTTGTCCACAGGGGTGGCCGCGCGGCGCGCGTGTTGGCACAGTGGTGGGCATGCGGGGGTGGTGGCAGGACCTCTCCGACTTGGTGCTGCCGGCCCAGTGCGCAGGCTGCGGCAGGTCGCGTACGCCGCTGTGCGCGAGGTGCGCACAGGCGGTGCGTGGTGCCGGCGCGGGCCGGGTGAGGCCCCGGCCGATGCCGCCGGGGCTGCCCGTCGTGCACGCCGCGGCGCCCTACGAGGGACCGGTGCGGGCCGTGCTGCTCGCGCACAAGGAGCGGGGCGCGCTGGGTCTTGCCCGGCCGCTGGGCGAGGCGCTGGCCGGTGCGGTGCGGGCCGGGCTCCCCGCGGGCGGTGCGGGCGCCGTGGGTCTGGTGCCGGTGCCGTCCGCGCCCTGGGCGGTGCGGGCGCGCGGGCACGATCCGACGCGGCGCCTCGCGTACGCGGCGGCGGCCGGGCTGCGCCGGGAGGGCGTCGCGGTCCGGGTGCTCGCCGTGCTGCGGCAGCGGCGCGCCGTGGCCGATCAGTCGGGGCTCGACGCACGGCAGCGCCGGGCCAATGTGTCCGGCGCGCTGGACGTGGTCGGCGGTGTGGCCGGGCTGCTCACGGAAGTTGGCCGGATCGTGCTGGTCGACGACCTCATGACGACGGGCGCGTCTTTGGCGGAGGCGGCGCGCGCAATACACGCGGTGACGCGTTCCGCGCCGGCGCCGGGAGAAGGCGCGACGGGTCCCGGAATGGCAGGACCGATCACGCTGGGGGCAGCCGTGGTCTCCGCATCTCCGGATTCCTTCGAAATAAACCGGAACTGACCGGGGATCTGCATCGTTGCAGGTAGAGAGAGGATTGATCCACCTGAATGGAGGTACGCGTCAGTAGAGGGTGACGACATCCGTCCGGGCGAGATATGTTCAGTTGTGAGGAACTCGGCAGGAATGACAGAAGCCGTACCTCGCATATCGGAATGCCGCGCGTGCCATTGCGCAGAGATTTCGACAATCACCCGTCACGGTGGGGTGGAGATCTCGTCCGCGGGGGAGGAGGAGGTGGAAGTCACCGAGTCCGAGGCTCCGGGAGTGGCCGGAGTCGTGTGCAAGAGGGAGATGCTCCGCCGAGCGAGCGGAGTTATCCGGGAACGGAGTTCTGCGTGGACATCGTCGTCAAGGGCCGCAAGACCGAGGTACCGGAGCGGTTCCGCAAGCACGTGGCCGACAAGCTGAACCTGGAGAAGATCCAGAAGCTCGACGGCAAGGTGATCAGCCTCGACGTCGAGGTGTCCAAGGAGCCCAACCCCCGTCAGGCCGACCGCTGCGACCGCGTGGAGATCACGCTGCGTACGCGGGGTCCGGTGATCCGGGCCGAGGCGTCGGCGAACGATCCGTACGCGGCGCTCGACCTCGCCACGGAGAAGCTCGACGCGCGGCTGCGCAAGCAGCACGACAAGCGTTCGTCGCGGCGCGGCACGAAGCGGATCTCGGCCGCCGAGGTCGCCGAGCACGTTCCGGACGCCGCCACGCTCAACGGGGACGGCACGATCGCCAAGGACGACACCGAGGACGACGCCGTACCGACCACCAGGATCGGATCGCTCGAGGTGCAGGGCGAAGGCCCGCTCATCGTGCGCGAGAAGACCCACGTCGCCGCACCCATGACGCTCGATCAGGCGCTCTACGAGATGGAGCTGGTCGGGCACGACTTCTATCTGTTCGTCGACTCCGACACCAAGGAACCGAGCGTGGTCTACCGACGCCACGCCTACGACTACGGCGTCATCCACCTCAACAGTGACCCCATGGTCGCCGACGTGCGCAGCGCCGACGCGGGGGACGCGATCGGCGGCTGAGTCCGCCCGGTCCTCCCGTTGACGGACCGGTCCGTCGGCAGGCTGTCCGAAAATCCACTCATCCGGTGCCCCTGGAGTGTGCGTGCGCCCCCGGGGGCACCCTTGTGCGACCCCCTGGTGCACCGCTCCGCCGACGCGCGGACGCCGCGGCATGAAATCATGGCCGTGCCGGGTCAACCGGTGGGCCGGTGCCTCGGGTTGGCCCGGCACAGGAAGACGGGGCCACGGCCTTCAGGGGGAGGAACGATGGCGGACAGCTTCGGACCGATGCGGGGCGAGGGCGCCGGCGCGGCCGATGGCGGCGCCGGCACGGGCCCGGACGAGGGCTCTCCACGCAAGGAGCCGATCCGGGTCCTTGTGGTGGACGATCACGCGCTGTTCCGGCGCGGCCTGGAGATCGTCCTCGCGGCCGAGGAGGACATCCAGGTCGTCGGCGAGGCGGGCGACGGCGCCGAGGCGGTGGACAAGGCGGCCGACCTGCTGCCGGACATCGTGCTCATGGACGTCCGGATGCCCAAGCGCGGCGGCATCGAGGCGTGCACCTCCATCAAGGAAGTAGCACCCAGCGCCAAAATCATCATGCTCACGATCAGTGATGAGGAAGCGGATCTCTATGACGCGATCAAGGCGGGCGCGACGGGATATCTGCTGAAGGAGATCTCGACCGACGAGGTGGCCACGGCCATTCGCGCCGTCGCCGACGGGCAGTCGCAGATCAGCCCCTCCATGGCGTCGAAGCTGCTCACCGAATTCAAGTCGATGATCCAGCGCACCGACGAGCGCCGCCTGGTGCCCGCGCCCCGGCTCACCGACCGCGAGCTGGAAGTGCTCAAACTGGTCGCCACCGGGATGAACAACCGTGACATCGCCAAGGAACTGTTCATCTCGGAGAACACCGTGAAGAACCATGTGCGCAACATCCTGGAGAAGCTGCAGCTGCACTCCAGGATGGAGGCCGTGGTGTACGCGATGCGGGAGAAGATTCTCGAGATCCGCTGATGCGGGATCCGGCCGGGTGCCGGGTGCCGGGCGTCTCAGTCGAGGGCTCTGATGAGCTCCTGCTTCAGGGCCGCGTCCGTCATGCGCTCCACCCGGATGCTGTCGCAGCCCACCCAGCTCGCCGCCTCGCGCAGCGCCTGGGCCACCCCCGGGACCGCCTTCGGGCCGTCGAGGGAGACCTGCCGGGCGACCAGGGTGGTGCCCTCGCGCGCCGGGTCGACCCGGCCCACCAGATGGCCGCCCGCCAGCACCGGCATCGCGAAGTAGCCGTGGATCCGCTTGGGCTTGGGCACGTACGCCTCCAGACGGTGCGTGAAGCCGAAGATCCGCTCCGCGCGCGCCCGCTCCCAGACCAGCGAGTCGAACGGGGACAGCAGCGTCGTGCGGTGCCGGCCCCGGGGCGTCGACGCCAGCGCCGCCGGGTCGGCCCAGGCCGGCTTCGCCCAGCCCTCGACCGTCACCGGGACCAGACCGGTCTCCTCGATCACCGCGTCGAACTGCTCGTTCCTCAGCCGGTGGTAGTCGGCGATGTCCGAGCGGGTGCCGACGCCGAGCGCCTGGCCGGCCTGGACGATCAGGCGGCGCACGCACTCCTTGTCGTCCAGGTCGTCGTGGAGCAGCTCCGCGGGGATCGCCCGCTCCGCCAGGTCGTAGACCCGCTTCCAGCCGCGGCGCTCGACGCAGACCACCTCGCCGTACATCAGGGCGCGCTCGACGGCGACCTTCGCGTCCGACCAGTCCCACCACTCGCCCTTGTTCTTCGCGCCGCCCAGCTCCGTGGCGGTCAGCGGGCCCTCGGCGCGCAGCTGCTTGATCACCTGGTCGTAGGCGCCGTCGGGGAGGTGGTGGTTCCAGTGCGGGCGGTTGCGGTAGGCACGGCGGCGGAAGGCGAAGTGCGGCCACTCCTCGATGGGGAGGATGCAGGCGGCGTGGGACCAGTACTCGAAGGCGTGGGTCTGCGTCCAGTAGGCCTGCTCCACCTTCGTGCGGCCCACCGCGCCCAGGCGGGCGTACGGGATCAGTTCGTGGGAGCGGGCCAGGACCGAGATCGTGTCGAGCTGGACCGCGCCGAGGCGGCGCAGGACTCCGCGGACGCCTGCGGCGCGGTTCGGGGCGCCGAGGAAGCCCTGGGCGCGCAGGGTGATGCGGCGGGCCTCCGCGGCGGAGAGGGCGACGGGGTGGCGGGCGGGCGTGGGGTGCTGCGGCGCGGTCGTCGGCATGACCGGAACGATAGGGGGCGGCGCTGACAATCGCGGCCGGTGTCGAGGCCTGGCCCGGGCCGTGGGTGCCGCTCCGGGCCGTGGGCCGGGCCGAACGGGGCGCCTGCCCGGCGCCGGGGTGCCGCCTTGCCCACCCTGCCGCCATTGGCGGCAGATTGCCCAAGGTTTGGGGCGGGAGGTTGGCCAAGGCTTGGGCGGGGTGGCTAGGCGGGGCGGGCCGGGAGGTAGGGGAGGGGGCCCGGGAGCAGCAGGTCCGAGGGGAGGAGGGAGGCCACCCAGCAGTCGCGGAGGACCCCCTTGTTCGGGAGGCCCGCGCGCAGGACGCCCTCCACGGTGAAACCGGCCTTCTCGGCGACGGCGCGCGAGCCCTTGTTGCCCACCTCGGCCCGCCATTCCAGACGGGTGCAGGCGAGCTCGGTGAACGCCCAGCGGGCCACCCCGAGGACCGCCTCCGTCATGTAGCCGCGGCCGCGGAACTCCTTGGCGGTCCAGAAACCCACTTCCCAGGCGCCCGCGCGCGGGTGGTGCAGCCCGACGGCGGCGGCGATCGGGCCGTTCTCCTCGGCCCGGACCGCGAAGGTGTACTCGGCGTCGCTGCGCCAGCCGTCCGCGACCACGCGGTCGATGAAATATTCGGCGTCCACACGCGCGTAGGGGGACGGAATCGTGGTCCAGCGCTGGATGTCCGGGTCCTGGCAGGCGGCGTGGACCTCGTCGGCGTCGGCGGGGACGAAGGTGCGCAGTCGCAGACGGGCGGTGGTCAGCGTCACGGGTTCCATCACCCGATTCTGCTCGGGGCGAGAAGGACGCACCATCACTTTTCGTGGGGTATACCGGCACCTTCCGAGGCGCCTGTGCGTTGGACCTGATGGCAGACCTCCCGGCGCGGTGGGGTCCTCGCATACGATGGCCGTTGCTCAGGCTGTCGCCCGAGTAACCGACCGTGCCAGGCCCGACCGGCAAGGAGACCAACCCTCGTGTCCGTCCTCCAGAAGATCATGCGTGCAGGCGAAGGCAAGATCCTGCGCAAGCTGCACCGCATCGCGGACCAGGTCAACTCCATCGAAGAGGACTTCGAGAGCCTCTCCGACGCCGAGCTGCGCGCGCTTACGGACGAGTACAAGCAGCGCATCGAGGACGGCGAGACCCTCGACGACCTGCTGCCCGAGGCGTTCGCGACCGTCCGCGAGGCCGCCCGGCGCGTCCTGGGCCAGCGCCACTACGACGTACAGCTGATGGGCGGCGCCGCCCTCCACCTCGGCTATGTCGCCGAGATGAAGACCGGTGAGGGCAAGACCCTCGTCGGCACGCTGCCGACCTATCTGAACGCGCTGTCCGGCAAGGGCGTCCACCTGATCACGGTGAACGACTACCTGGCCGAGCGCGACTCCGAGATGATGGGCCGCGTCCACAAGTTCCTGGGCCTCACCGTGGGCTGCATCCTGGCGAACATGACGCCGGCGCAGCGCCGTGAGATGTACAACTGCGACATCACCTACGGAACGAACAACGAGTTCGGTTTCGACTACCTCCGCGACAACATGGCGTGGTCCCAGGACGAGCTCGTCCAGCGCGGCCACAACTTCGCGGTGGTCGACGAGGTCGACTCCATCCTCGTCGACGAGGCCCGTACGCCGCTGATCATCTCCGGTCCGGCGGACCAGGCCACGAAGTGGTACGGCGACTTCGCCAAGCTGGTGACCCGCCTCACCAAGGGCGAGGCCGGCAACACCATGAAGGGCATCGAGGAGACCGGCGACTACGAGGTCGACGAGAAGAAGCGCACCGTCGCCATCCACGAGCCGGGCGTCTCCAAGGTCGAGGACTGGCTGGGCATCGACAACCTGTACGAGTCGGTGAACACCCCGCTCGTGGGTTACCTGAACAACGCCATCAAGGCCAAGGAACTCTTCAAGAAGGACAAGGACTACGTCGTCATCGACGGCGAAGTCATGATCGTCGACGAGCACACCGGCCGTATCCTCGCGGGCCGCCGTTACAACGAGGGCATGCACCAGGCGATCGAGGCGAAGGAAGGGGTGGACATCAAGGACGAGAACCAGACCCTTGCGACCATCACCCTCCAGAACTTCTTCCGCCTCTACGACAAGCTCTCCGGCATGACCGGTACGGCGATGACCGAGGCCGCCGAGTTCCACCAGATCTACAAGCTGGGCGTCGTCCCGATCCCGACGAACCGGCCGATGGTCCGCAAGGACCAGGCGGACCTGATCTACCGCACCGAGGTCGCCAAGTTCGACGCGGTCGTCGACGACATCGCGGAGAAGCACGAGAAGGGCCAGCCGATCCTCGTCGGCACGACGTCGGTCGAGAAGTCCGAGTACCTCTCGCAGCAGCTCTCCAAGCGCGGCATCCAGCACGAGGTGCTCAACGCCAAGCAGCACGACCGTGAGGCGACGATCGTCGCGCAGGCCGGCCGCAAGGGCGCCGTCACCGTCGCCACGAACATGGCCGGCCGCGGTACGGACATCAAGCTCGGCGGCAACCCCGACGACCTCGCCGAGGCCGAGCTGCGCCAGACGGGCCTCGACCCGGTCGAGCACGTCGAGGAGTGGGCCGCGGCGCTGCCCGCCGCCCTGGAGAAGGCCGAGCAGGCCGTCAAGGCCGAGTTCGAAGAGGTCAAGGACCTCGGCGGGCTCTACGTGCTGGGCACCGAGCGGCACGAGTCGCGGCGCATCGACAACCAGCTGCGCGGTCGTTCCGGCCGTCAGGGCGACCCGGGCGAGTCCCGCTTCTACCTGTCGCTCGGCGACGACCTCATGCGCCTGTTCAAGGCCCAGATGGTCGAGCGCGTGATGTCGATGGCGAACGTGCCGGACGACGTCCCGATCGAGAACAAGATGGTCACGCGGGCCATCGCCTCCGCCCAGTCGCAGGTCGAGCAGCAGAACTTCGAGACGCGCAAGAACGTCCTGAAGTACGACGAGGTGCTCAACCGCCAGCGCGAGGTCATCTACGGCGAGCGCCGCCGCGTCCTGGAGGGCGAGGACCTGCACGAGCAGGTGCAGCACTTCATGGACGACACCATCGACGCGTACATCGACGCCGAGACCGCCGAGGGCTTCGCCGAGGACTGGGACCTCGACCGGCTGTGGGGTGCCTTCAAGCAGCTCTACCCGATCAAGGTGACGGTGGAGGAGCTGGAGGACGAGGCCGGGGACCGTGCCGGGCTCACCGCCGAGTTCATCGGCGACGCCGTCAAGGACGACATCCACGCGCAGTACCAGGAGCGCGAGGAGCAGCTCGGCTCCGAGATCATGCGTGAGCTGGAGCGCCGGGTCGTCCTCAGCGTGCTGGACCGCAAGTGGCGCGAGCACCTCTACGAGATGGACTACCTCCAGGAGGGCATCGGCCTGCGCGCCATGGCGCAGAAGGACCCGCTGGTCGAGTACCAGCGCGAGGGCTTCGACATGTTCACCGCCATGATGGAGGGCATCAAGGAGGAGTCCGTCGGCTACCTGTTCAACCTGGAGGTCC
The DNA here is from genome assembly GCF_040297005.1 of Streptomyces sp. NPDC001904. NCBI lineage: Bacteria > Bacillati > Actinomycetota > Actinomycetes > Kitasatosporales > Streptomycetaceae > Streptomyces > Streptomyces sp. NPDC001904. The sequence continues at coordinate 19,463 of NZ_JBEOYI010000016.1, forward strand.
AGGTCGAGCAGCAGGTCGAGGAGGTCCCGGTGGAGGACGCCGAGCCCACCACGTCCCTGGACAAGGAGGACGCGGTCCCGGCTCAGGTCCGTCCGGAGATCCGGGCCAAGGGGCTCGACGCTCCGCAGCGGCCCGACCGGCTGCACTTCCAGGCGCCGAACGCGGAGGGCGGGGTCGACGAGGGCGACTTCGTGACCGAGGGCGGGCCCACCCGGTCCTCCGCCGACGGCCTGACGCGGGCCGAGCGCCGCAAGCAGCAGAAGGGGCGGCGTCGCAAGAAGTGACGTTGTTCTCCTGAAGGGCCGGGCACCTCTGGGTGTCCGGCCCTTCGTGCTGCCGGGACAAGGGTTCTCGCGCCCTTCACGGGGCTTCCGGCTCGCGCGGGGTCCGGCCGTCCAGGTCCACCGCCGTGCAGCGCCAGCGGAGGTCCTCGGCGCGGGTCAGGCGGAAGGCCAGGGCGTGCAGGCGCGGGCCCACCGTGATGCGGGCGAAGACCTCGTAGGTGCCGGAGGCGGGTTCGTCGTGGCCGATGTCGTGGACCTTCGCCCGGGGGCCCGTGCGGGCCAGCGGGCGGTGGGCCAGGAGCCAGAGCAGGTCCTCGAAGGCGTGGTCCCGGGTGTGCCGGGCGAACCAGACCGCGGGGCGGTGTCCGGTCAGGACCAGCAGGAGCAGGTCCGTGAAGTGTTCGGCGGGGTGCGGCGGCGCCTGCGGCCGCACCCGGGGCGCGGCCGGCCGCCGGGTGTCCCGGCGGGTGGGGGGACGGCTGTTCCGCCGGGGGCCTCGCCTGGAAAGCACCTTCTGCACGTCGCCTCCTGATACCGGTCGGTAACTCTTCGTGATCACCTTCTACGAGGTCGGTGAGCGACCCCGCAAGGGACGGAGCAATGCGGTGGAGGGCGGCGGGGGATTCACTTATCCGGGTGACGGCGGGGTGCGCGAGGCCGATGGGGCGGGGGTGGCGCCGGGTGAAGCGGCGGAGCCGGGGTGACAGGGGGGAGCGAGGTGGGCGGCAGCCCGAAGGGGGACTCCCGCACGTATCCTGAAGGCCTCCGGGACGATCACCGACGACTACGAAAGCGGACCGTCATGCGCGTGTACGTACCTCTCTCCCTGCCGCGACTCGCTCAGGCGTACCAGGCGGGCGAGCTGGGACCCGCGCCGCTCACCGCCTACGCCGTCACGCCCGCGCTGCGCGAGTGGTACCTGTCGGACGACATCGAGGAGCTGGAGTACGCCGCGCTGAACCGGGCGGGGCTCGCCTCCCTGCGGCTGCTCGCGGGGGAGCCGGACGCGGCGCGGCGGCGGGTCGTCGTCGCCGTGGACGTCGCCGACCGGGCCGCCGTCGCCGATCCCGACCGCGGGCTCGACCCCGCCGCGCTCGGTGAGGTCACCGTGCGCGAGGTCGTGCCGCTGGCCAAGGCCGCCGCGGTGCACGTGGACGCCGACGATGCCGAGGCCGATGTCGCGGCCGCCGCCGACGCGCTGGGCGCGGCCGATCACGGTGACGACGACGCGCAGTTCGTCGTGGACGGCGCCGAGGACCACGAGCTGCTGTGGTTCGCGACGCAGGAGATCCCGAACCTGGTCGGTCAGGGCGACTGAGTCGGGGCCCGTCCGTGCGGGGTACGTTTCCGGCATGGGGAAGCACATAGCCGGGGGCCCGTTCGGTCCGTCCGCGGGACACATCGTCTGGGACTGGAACGGGACGCTGTTCCACGACACCGACGCCGTCATCCAGGCCACCAACGCCGCGTTCGCCGAGCTCGGGATCGCGCCGATCACGCTGGAGAGATACCGGGCGCTGTACTGCGTACCGGTTCCGAAGTTCTACGAGCGGCTGATGGGCCGGCTGCCCACCGAGGCCGAGTGGCTCGTCATGGACGAGGTCTTCCACCGGCACTACGCGAGCCACTCCGTGGCCTGCCGGCTCGCCGACGGGGTGGAGCCGCTGCTCGCCGGGTGGCAGGACGCCGGGGGCAGCCAGTCCATTCTCAGCATGTTCACGCACGAGGAACTGGTGCCGCTGGTGCGGCAGTTCGGGATCGCCGAGCGTTTCGTACGGGTGGACGGGCGGGTGGGGCCCTCCGGGGGGAGCAAGGCCGAGCACATGGTGCGGCATCTGGCGGCGCTCGAGCAGTCGTCCGGGGTCGCGCCCGAGCAGGTCGTCGTCATCGGGGACGCGGCCGATGACGCGGTGGCGGCTCTCACCGCCGGGGCGCGGGCTGTGCTGTACACCGGGGGGTCGCACGGGAGGGCCAGTCTCGAGGGGGTCGGGGCGCCGGTGGTGGATTCGCTGGCGGAGGCCGTGCGGGTCGCTTCCGCGGGGTAGTCGGTTCGGGGCGCGGTCGGTGGGGGTTCGCGCAGTTCCCCGCGCCCCCAGGGGTTTCTCGCGCCGTTCCCCGCACCCCTGGGGTGCGCACTTCGTGCGGCGTCTCAGGCGCTTCCTCTCACGCTCCGCTTGTGGGTGCGTACGCTTGGTGTGTGTCGGGAGACAGTGGGGGGAGCGGGGTATGGGGTTTGGGTTCGGGCAGCGGCGGGGTGGTCAGCTTCCGGTCGAGGTGACTCCGTTCGTCGGGCGGGCGGCCGAACTCGCCCGGATGCGGGCCGCGTTCGCCGCCGCCAGGCTCGTGACGCTCGTGGGGCCCGGGGGTGTGGGCAAGAGCCGTACGGCGTTGCGGGGTGCGGCGGAGCTCGCGGGCGGGTTTCCGGACGGGGTGGTGCTCGTCGAGCTGAGCGCGCTGCGCGATCCCGAGCTGATTCCGGTGACGCTCGCCGCGGTGCTCGAACTGCCCGAGCAGGTGGGGATGGAGCCGCTGGACGCGGTCGTCGCCCATCTGCAGGGCCGGCGGATGCTCGTCGTCCTCGACACGTGCGAGCACCTGGTCGACGCGTGCGCCATGCTCGCCGACGTGCTGCTGCGGGAGGCGGCCGGGGTGCAGGTGCTGGCCACCAGCAGACAGCCGCTCGACGTGCCCGGCGAGCACTGCGTCTCCCTCGCGCCGCTGGAGCCGGACGACGCCCTGGAGCTGTTCGTGCAGCGGGCCGCCGCGGTGGTCCCCGGGTTCGCCGTGCACGACGGCAACCGGGAGCAGCTGGCGGCGCTGGCGAAACGGCTGGACGGGATTCCGCTCGCCCTGGAGCTGGCCGCCGTGCGGCTGCGGGCGGTCTCCCTGGAGCAGTTGGTGGAGCGGCTCGGGCAGCGGTTCGAGGTGCTGACCGGGGGCCGGCGGACCGCGCTGACCCGGCACCAGACGCTGCGTACGGCCATCGGCTGGTCCCACGAGCTGTGCACGCCGCGCGAGCGGCTGCTGTGGGCGCGTCTTTCGGTCTTCGCCGGGTCCTTCGAGCTGCGGGCCGCCGAACACGTCTGCGCGGGAGGGGAGTTGTCCGCCGGTGACGTGCTGGAGTGCCTCATCGGGCTCGTCGACAAGTCCGTCGTGCAGCGGCTCGGAGTGGACGGCAGCCGCTACCGGCTGCTCGACACCATCCGCGAGTACGGCGCCGAATGGCTGGTGGAGTCCGGCCGCGCGGACACCGTGCGGGCCCGGCACTTCGCGTACTACCAGGAGCTCGGGCAGCGCTACTGGGACGAGTTCCTGACCCCGGCGCAGCCCGTCCTGCACCGGGCGCTGCGCACCGAGAGCGCCGATGTGCGGTGCGCGCTCGACCACGCGTACGGCTCGGCCGAGCTGGCGCCGCAGGGGCTGTGGCTGGCCTCGCTGCTCGGACCGTACTGGCGGGCGCTCGGCGCGCTCTCCGAGGGGCGGTACTGGATCGAGAAGGGGCTCGCGCTCGCCGGCGAGGCGGGTGAGGAGCAGGCCTGGGGGCGGTTCATGATCGCCCTGTTCTCGGTGTGGACCGGTGATCTGCCGAGCGCGCTCGAACTGTTCCACCGCGCGCTCCAGGCCGCCCGGGACGCGGGCGACGACCGCGTCGAGCTGTTCTGCGACGCGTATCTCGGCGGCCTCGGCGCGCTGTGCGGCGAGCCGGACGGGCTGACCGCGCTGGAGGACGCCCGGCGGCGGATCCTGGCGCGCGGCGACGGGCTCGGCACCGCCGTCATCCACTACGAGGGCGCGCTGGTGCTCGGCGTGCTCGGCGACACGGAGGCCGCCCTGGAGTGGTGCCGTACCGGGCTCGCCTATCTGGAGGGCACCGGGGAGCGGCAGATGTACGCCTCGACGCTCACCGTGCAGGGGCTGCTCCTGTGGCTCTCCGGGCAGCGCGAGGCGGCCGTCGGGCTGGTGGGGCGGGCCCTGGAGGCCGCCGCGGAGATCGACGAGATCCTGGTCGCCGCCATGTGCTGCCTGATGCTCGCCTGGTCCGCGTCGGCCGAGGACCGGCACGTGCGGGCGACCTGGCTGCTCGGATACGCGGAGAACGCGCGGCGGCTCGGCGGCGGTGACCCGGTCGGCATGCTGCCGTCGCTCTTCGACGAGCAGGAGGCCGTGCGGGCCGGGTTGCGGCGGGCGCTGGGCGACGCCGACTACGAGCGGTGGCACGCCGTCGGGGCGCGGCTCTCCGGGGCGCAGGTGCTGGCCGCCGTGCGCGAGGGGGCCGATGTGCCCGGGGACCGGGTGCCCGCGGCGCGGGGGGCCGGGGTGGACGCGCTGACCCGGCGGGAGCGGGAGGTGGCCGCGCTGGTGGCGCAGGGGTTGTCCAATCGCGAGATCGCGGAGCAGCTGGTGATCTCGAAGCGGACGGCCGATGCGCACGTGGAGCATATTTTGGCGAAGTTGGGGGTGGGGTCGCGGACGGAGGTCGCCGCGATTGCCTCCGGCGGGGAGCGGGTGGAGAGTTCGGGGGGTTGACCGGGAGGGGTGCGTCGTCGGGTGGCCGTCGGTGGGGCTTCTCGCGCAGTTCCCCGCGCCCCTTACGGGGCTTCTCGTGCAGGTCCCCGCGGTCCTTGCGGGGCTTGTTCTAGGTATACGGAGATCCGGTCGTTCCCTCACATGCGTATACCGGTCTCCCGGGATACCGATGCCGTCGGGTGGCGGGCGCCGGTTAGCTGGGGGTGTGCCGTGGTTTCCCCGGGAGGAAGCGGTGCGGTGGAGCGTCGGGCAGTGAGGGGTCACTCCCCGCGGCTGTCGTGGCAACGGCTCTCCGTCGTGGCGCCCGGGTGCGGTGCACCTCGGTGGCTGCCCTCGTCGGCGGGGCAGCCACCGCACAGGAACGCGGCCGGGGTCAGACCGCCGGGGCCTTCGCGCGCAGGACCGTCAGGAACTCCCGCATCCAGGCCGAGTGGTCCGGCCAGGCGCGGGACGAGACGAGCGTGCCGTCGACGACCGCCTCGGCGTCCTGGAAGGTGGCGCCCGCGGACTGCATGTCGATCTCCAGCGCCGGGTACGCCGTGACGCGGCGACCGCGCAGCCCGTCCACCGCCGCCGTCAGGAGCGGGCCGTGGCAGATCTGGGCGACCGGCTTGTCGGTGTCGAAGAACGCCTTGACGATCTTGCGCAGCTCGGCGTCGCCGCGCAGGTACTCGGGCGCGCGGCCGCCCGGGATCACCAGGGCGGCGTACTGGCCCGGGTCGACCTCGGCGAAGGCCAGGTCGGCGGGCCAGGTGTAGCCCGGCTTCTCCGTGTACGTGTCGAAGCCGGGCTCGAAGTCGTGGATCACGAAGCGGAGCGTCTTGCGGGTGGGGGCCGCGATGTGGACCTCGTAGCCCTCCTCGCGCAGCCGCTGGTACGGGTAGAGGACCTCCAGCGACTCCGCCGCGTCGCCGGTCACGATCAGGATCTTGAGTGCCATCGGTCACACGCTCCCGGGTCGGTCGTGGGCGGTGCGGGCCGGATCCACCGCCGTGCCCACGGTGCCGCCGCCCGGGACTCCTGACAAGAGGCGCCGTTCTGTGCAGAGTGTCAAAGTTCGGCCACCGGATTTGTACACATGCGGCTCATGACGGGCCCCCGGTCGGGAGCGATAGCCTTGGTCCCGTGATCAGCGCGATATCTCGCGGGGGCATCGTCGCCCCCTGCCCGCGCCGGGAGAAGACGGACCGCCACAGCGGCCGCCCCCGGCGCTCGGACGCTGATCATTTCCGGCGGATGGCCAGTTCGTTGAAAATGGCGCATTACCGTCCGCTCTTCTCCCAATCCGGCATAACGTCGAAGCAGACCGGACACCCCGCGTCGCGGCGTTACGTCGAGCCAAACATGTCTACGTCACGCAACGGCGCGCGACAGGAGCCAGAGGACAATGCAGACCAAGCTGGACGAAGCCAAGGCCGAGCTGCTCGAACGGGCCGCCCGGGTTGCTGAGAACAGCCCGGTAGGGGGGCACCTACCGACGGGCGAGAGCACTCCCGATCAGGACACCGTGCTCACGTTCCTCCAGCGCTACTACCTGCACACCGCGCCCGAGGACCTGGCCGACCGCGACCCGGTCGACGTCTTCGGGGCCGCCTACTCGCACTACCGGCTCGCCGAGAACCGGCCGCAGGGCACCGCGAACGTGAGGGTGCACACCCCGACCGTCGAGGAGAACGGCTGGACGTGCAGCCACTCCGTCGTCGAGGTCGTCACCGACGACATGCCGTTCCTCGTGGACTCCGTGACCAATGAGCTGTCGCGGCAGGGCCGGGGCATCCACGTCGTCATCCACCCGCAGGTCGTCGTGCGGCGCGACGTCGCCGGCAAGCTGCTCGAAGTGCTGCCGGCCGGGACCACCGCCGAGGGCCACGACGTGCTCACCGAGTCGTGGATCCACGTCGAGATGGACCGCGAGACCGACCGCGCCGACCTCAAGCAGATCACCACCGACCTGCTGCGCGTCCTGTCCGACGTGCGCGAGTGCGTCGAGGACTGGGAGAAGATGCGCGACACCGCGCTGCGCATCGCCGACGAGCTGCCGGGCGAGCCCACCGCGGGCGACCTGCGCGACCAGGAGGTCGAGGAGGCCCGCGAGCTGCTGCGCTGGCTCTCCGCCGACCACTTCACCTTCCTGGGCTTCCGTGAGTACACCCTCACCGACGACGACTCGCTCGCCGCCGTCCCGGGCACCGGCCTCGGCATCCTGCGCGCCGACCCGCAGCACGACGACGACGATCACCACCCGGTCTCCCCGAACTTCAACCGGCTCCCCGACGACGCCCGTGCCAAGGCCCGCGAGCACCGCCTCCTCGTGCTGACCAAGGCCAACAGCCGCGCCACCGTGCACCGGCCGTCCTACCTCGACTACGTCGGCGTGAAGAAGTTCGACGAGAACGGGAACGTGGTGGGGGAGCGCCGCTTCCTCGGCCTGTTCTCCTCGGCCGCGTACACCGAGTCGGTCCGCCGCGTCCCCGTCATCCGCCGCAAGGTCGCCGAGGTCCTCAAGGGCGCGGGCTTCTCGCCCAACAGCCACGACGGCCGCGACCTGCTCCAGATCCTGGAGACGTACCCGCGCGACGAGCTGTTCCAGACCCCGGCCGACGAGCTGCGGTCCATCGTCACGTCGGTGCTGTACCTCCAGGAGCGGCGCCGCCTGCGGCTGTACCTGCGCAAGGACGAGTACGGGCGCTACTACTCGGCCCTCGTCTACCTGCCGCGCGACCGGTACACCACCGGCGTCCGGCTGCGGATCATCGACATCCTCAAGGAGGAGCTGGGCGGCGCGAGCGTCGACTTCACCGCCTGGAACACCGAGTCGATCCTCTCCCGGCTGCACTTCGTCGTCCGCGTCGCGCCCGGCACCGAGCTGCCCGCGCTCACCGACGCCGACTCCGACCGCATCGAGGCCCGGCTGGTCGAGGCCGCCCGCTCCTGGGCGGACGGCTTCGCCGAGGCGCTGAACGCCGAGTGCGGCGAGGAGCGCGCCGCCGAGCTGCTGCGCCGCTACGGCCAGGCCTTCCCCGAGGGCTACAAGGCCGACCACTCGCCGCGCGCCGCCGTCGCCGACCTGGTCCACCTGGAGCAGCTCACGCACGGCGACCGCGACGGCAAGGACTTCGCGCTCTCGCTGTACGAGCCCGTGGGCGCCGCCCCCGGCGAGCGCCGCTTCAAGATCTACCGGACCGGTTCGCCCGTCTCGCTCTCCGCCGTCCTGCCGGTGCTCCAGCGCCTGGGCGTCGAGGTGACCGACGAGCGCCCGTACGAGCTGCGCTGCGCCGACCGCGCGACCGCGTGGATCTACGACTTCGGTCTGCGGATGCCGAAGCCGGGCAACGGCAACGGCGGGGAGCTGGGCGCCGACGGCCGCGAGCGGTTCCAGGAGGCGTTCGCCGCGACCTGGACCGGGCTCGCCGAGAACGACGGCTTCAACGCCCTGGTCCTGGGCGCCGGGCTGAACTGGCGGCAGGCGATGGTGCTGCGCGCGTACGCCAAGTACCTGCGCCAGGCCGGCTCCACCTTCAGCCAGGACTACATGGAGGACACCCTCCGCACCAACGTGCACACCACGCGCCTGCTGGTGTCGCTGTTCGAGGCGCGGATGTCGCCGGACCGCCAGCGGGCCGGCACCGAGCTGACCGACGGGCTCCTGGAGGAGCTGGACGGCGCGCTCGACCAGGTGGCCTCGCTCGACGAGGACCGGATCCTGCGGTCCTTCCTCACCGTCATCAAGGCGACCCTGCGCACGAACTTCTTCCAGAAGTCGTCGGACGGCACCCCGCACGCGTACGTCTCCATGAAGCTCGACCCGCAGGCGATCCCCGATCTGCCCGAGCCGCGCCCCGCCTTCGAGATCTGGGTGTACTCGCCGCGCGTCGAGGGCGTCCACCTGCGCTTCGGCAAGGTCGCCCGCGGCGGTCTGCGCTGGTCCGACCGGCGCGAGGACTTCCGCACCGAGATCCTCGGCCTGGTGAAGGCGCAGATGGTGAAGAACACCGTCATCGTGCCGGTCGGCGCCAAGGGCGGCTTCGTCGCCAAGCAGCTGCCCGACCCTAGCGTGGACCGGGACGCCTGGATGGCCGAGGGCATCGCGTCGTACAAGACCTTCATCTCGGCGCTGCTCGACATCACCGACAACCTGGTCGCCGGTGAGGTCGTGCCGCCGTCCGACGTCGTGCGCCACGACGAGGACGACACCTACCTCGTCGTCGCGGCCGACAAGGGCACCGCGTCCTTCTCCGACATCGCCAACGGCGTCGCGGAGTCGTACCACTTCTGGCTGGGCGACGCCTTCGCGTCCGGCGGCTCGGCCGGGTACGACCACAAGGGCATGGGCATCACCGCGCGCGGCGCCTGGGAGTCCGTCAAGCGGCACTTCCGGGAGCTGGGCGTCGACACCCAGTCCGAGGACTTCACGGTCGTCGGCGTCGGCGACATGAGCGGTGACGTGTTCGGCAACGGCATGCTGCTGAGCGAGCACATCCGGCTCGTCGCCGCCTTCGACCACCGGCACATCTTCATCGACCCGAAGCCGGACGCGGCGACCTCGTACGCCGAGCGCCGCCGCATGTTCGAGCTGCCGCGCTCGTCGTGGGCGGAGTACGACAAGGAGCTGATCTCGGCCGGCGGCGGCATCTTCCCGCGCTCCGCCAAGTCGATCCAGCTCAACGCCCACATCCGCGAGGCGCTCGGCATCGAGTCCGGCCAGGCCAAGATGACCCCGGCCGAGCTGATGAAGGCGATCCTCCAGGCGCCGGTCGACCTGCTGTGGAACGGCGGCATCGGTACGTACGTCAAGGCGTCCTCGGAGTCGAACGGGGACGTCGGCGACAAGGCCAACGACGCGATCCGCGTCGACGGCCAGGACGTCCGCGCCAAGGTCATCGGCGAGGGCGGCAACCTCGGCGCGACCCAGCTGGGCCGCATCGAGTTCGCCCGCACCGGCGGCAAGGTCAACACCGACGCCATCGACAACAGCGCGGGCGTGAACACGTCCGACGTCGAGGTCAACATCAAGATCCTGCTCAACGGCCTGGTCTCCGAAGGGGACATGACCGTCAAGCAGCGCAACAAGCTGCTCGCCGCGATGACCGACGAGGTCGGCCACCTGGTGCTGCGCAACAACTACGCGCAGAACACCGCGCTCGGCAACGCCGAGGCGCAGTCGTCGTCCCTGCTCCACGCCCACCAGCGCTTCATGCGCCGGCTCGGCAAGCAGGGCCACCTCGACCGCGGGCTTGAGTTCCTGCCGAACGACCGGCAGATCAAGGAACTCCTCAACAACGGCCGCGGACTCAGCCAGCCGGAACTGGCCGTCCTCCTCGCGTACACGAAGATCACGGCCGCCGACGAGCTGATCCAGACGACGCTGCCCGACGACGCGTACCTGCGCCGCCTGCTGCACGCGTACTTCCCGCAGGAGCTGCGCGAGAAGTACGAGGAGGCGATCGACGGGCACGCGCTGCGCCGCGAGATCATCACGACGGTCCTGGTCAACGACACGGTGAACACCGGTGGTTCGACCTTCCTGCACCGGCTGCGCGAGGAGACCGGTGCCTCGCTGGAGGAGATCGTGCGGGCGCAGCTCGCCGCGCGCGAGATCTTCGGCCTGAGCGAGGTCTGGGACGCGGTGGAGGCGCTCGACAATGTCGTCGCCGCCGATGTCCAGACCCGGATCCGGCTGCACTCGCGGCGGCTCGTGGAGCGCGGCACCCGCTGGCTGCTGAACAACCGGCCGCAGCCGCTCCAGCTCGCCGAGACCATCGACTTCTTCCGGGACGGTGTCGCCGAGGTGTGGGCCGCGCTGCCCACGATGCTGCGCGGCGCGGACGCCGAGTGGTACCAGTCGATCTTCGACGAGCTGACCGGCGCCGGGGTGCCCGAGGAGCTGGCACGGCAGGTCGCCGGGTTCTCGTCGGCGTTCCCGACGCTGGACATCGCGCAGATCGCGGACCGGATGGGCAAGGAGGCGCTGGACGTCGCCGAGGTGTACTACGACCTCGCCGACCGGCTCGGCATCACCCAGCTCATGGACCGGATCATCGAGCTCCCGCGGGCCGACCGCTGGCAGTCGATGGCCCGCGCCTCGATCCGCGAGGACCTGTACGCGGCGCACGCGGCCCTGACCGCCGACGTGCTCGCGGTGGGCAACGGCACCTCCTCGCCGGAGCAGCGGTTCAAGGCGTGGGAGGAGAAGAACGCGGCGATCCTGGGCCGGGCGCGCACGACCCTGGAGGAGATCCAGGGCTCGGACGCCTTCGACCTGGCGAACCTGTCGGTCGCGATGCGCACCATGCGCACGCTGCTGCGCACGCACTCGTGACGCGCCGGGCGTAGCCCGTACGTTCACCGGGGGCGCCCCCGGGCCGCATCGGCCCGGGGGCGCCCCCGTGTCGTGTCCGGGACCGTGTCATCTGCCGTGTCCCGCAGTGCAGTTGGCCGCGCGGCGGCCGTGGCGCCCCGTCGCTGTCGCCGTATTCTGCCCCTGTTCTTGGCGCCCTCTTGCCTGCCTCATGACGTCGTCCGGCTTGATGGACTCCCTACCCGGGCCATGTCTCGGGGCAATGTGGGACATTGCGTCTAAAGTGGACTCCGATTGTCTGATGACCGCTCAGGGAGAGCCGATGCCGTCGAAGCCAGCCGATTCGCCGAGGTCGCCCCGGACTGCGGAGCGCGCCCTCGCGCTGCCCGACACCTGGGCCGCGACCCCGCTCACCGTCGTGATGCCCACGTACAACGAGGCCGGGAACCTGCCCGGCATGGCCGACGCCCTGATGGACCTCGAACTGGCCGGGCTGCGGCTGCTCGTCGTCGACGACTCCAGCCCCGACGGCACCGGGGACATCGCCGAGGAGTACGCGCGCCGCTTCGGCGCCGACCGGATCGGCGTGCTGCACCGCGCGGGCAAGGAGGGGCTCGGCCGTGCCTACGCGGCCGGGATGAGCCGGGCCGTCGCCGAGGGCGCGCGCTACGTCCTGCAGATGGACGCCGACGGCAGCCACCCCGTCGCGAAGGTCCCGCAGATGCTGGGCGTCGCGCTGGCCACCGGCGCCGGGGTCACCATCGGCAGCCGCTACGTCCAGGGCGGCACCCTGTCCGACGCGTGGGGTGCCCACCGCAGGCTGCTCTCGCGCTGGGCCAACGCCTACGCGGGCACCATCCTCGGCACCCGGGTGCGCGACATCACCGGCGGCTTCAACCTGTGGCGCGAGGACACCCTGCGCGCCATCGACCTGGCCTCCGTCGACAGCGCCGGGTACAGCTTCCAGGTCGAGATGAAGTACCGGGCGCTGCGTCGCGGGCACGGCATCGTCGAGGTCCCCATCCACTTCGAGGACCGCACCGTCGGCGAGTCGAAGATGAACCTGATGGTGCAGCTGGAGTCGGTGGCGATGCCGTGGAAGCTGCGCGCGAGGGCCCGTTGACCGCTGCGGAGGCCGCCCGCGAGGGTCCGCTGACCGCCGCGCCCGCCCGCATCGCGGCCGGTGCCGCGGCCTGCGGCGTTCTCGTGCTGCTGCTCGCCGTGGTGGTGCGGCTGCCCTGGGCGGGCGACCTCGGCATCCACGCCGCCACCGTCGAGCGGCTGCGCCACGACCTGCTCGACCCCGGCGACCCGCTGGTCGCGGCCGACGCCGACAGCCCGTACTACAGCCCCTGGACGCTGCTGCTCGGCTGTGTCGCGAAGGTGACCGGGCTCGGCGTGTTCGTCGTGCTGCGCATCGGGGCGGTGGTCTCGCTCGCGGTGCTGGCGGGCGGGGTGTGGGCGTTCACCGGTACGTTCCTGGAGCGCGCGGCGACGCGATGGCGGCGGGCGGCTGTGGCGGGCCTGGTCCTGCTCTGCCTGGTCCTGCTGTGGGGCACGACGCTGTTCAACTGGAGCGGCTATCTCGGCCTCAACTCCCTCGCCCTGTGCGTCGCCTACCCGAGCACGTTCGCGCTCGGCGCCTCGTTCTGGCTGTGGGCGCTGCTGCGCCGGGCGACCGCCTGGGGGCACTTCCTGGGCGCCGGGGTGCTGTGGGCGGTGATCCTGCTCAGCCACCAGTTCACCGGCGTCGTCGCCTCGCTCGGCGCTCTCGCCGTGGTCCTCGGCGCGCGGCCGTGGCCGGGCCCGGCGCACTGGCTGCGGCTCGGCGCCGGGCTCGCGACCGGGCTCCTGCTGATCGCGCTGTGGCCGTACTACTCCTTCTTCGCGCTGTTCGGCGCGGGCGAGAACCTGGAGGCCATCCACCGCTCGCTCTACCGGGACCTGCCCGCCCGGCTGTGGCTGGTGGCGCTCGTCGGCGGCGTCGCGCTCGGCCTGCGGTGGCGGCGCGACCGGCGCGACCCGCTGGTCCTGTTCTGCCTGGCGGGGCTCGCCGTGTTCGCGGCCGGCGGCCTGACCGGCCACTGGTCCTGGGGCCGGGCGCTGCCCGCCGTCCTGATCCCCGCGCAGACCGCGGTGGGCCTGGAAGTGTTCGGCGCGCCCCGCAGGGCGGTGCGGCTCGGCCTCGGCTGGGCGGTGTCGGCGGCGCTGCTGCTCGGGGCGTGGACCCAGTCGGGGACGCTCGGCTACGTGCTGCCGCGCTCCGCGCTGCCCGCGCCCGTGGCCGCCAAGTACCGCGAGCCGTGGGGCGGCTACCAGTGGATCACGCCCTGGGTGGCGTACGGGGACGTGGTGCTCGCCAAGACCTTCCCGGCCCGCCAGATCCCCGCCTACGGGCCCTACACGGTCGCCCCGGGCTACCCGGACTTCTTCCTCGGCGACGAACACGCCCGGGAGGAGGCCGTGCGGACCTACTTCGCGGCCGGGACCGCGCGCGGGGACCGGGTCGGGGTGCTGCGCCGCTACGACGTGCGGTGGGTGGTGGCCTACCGCAGCGACGGCGGGCTGCCCGCCGGGGACCCGGCCCTGGAGCGGGTGGCCGTCGGTCCCCGGGGACAGCAGCTGTACCGGGTGCGCGTCAGCGGGTGAGGGCCGACACCAGACGCGCGGCCCGCCGCACCCGTCGCGCCACCTGGTTGCGGCCCACCCGGCGGGCCACCGGCCGCACGATCCGGGCCGTCAGCCCGACCGCCGCCCAGCGCACCTGGAGCCGTCCGGCGCCGCGCCCCTCCGGCTCCACCGTCACCCGGTGCTGGTGGAACCCGGACGTGAACGACGGGAAGTCCAGCGGGGCGAGCAGCAGGCCCGTGTTGCGCAGTCCGCCCGGCGCCTGGAGCTGGAGCAGCGGGTGGCGGATGCCGTCGAAGCCCTGGGCGGGCAGCGGGACCTGTGTCAGGTCCAGGTCGACGCGGCCCTCGAAGACGCCGGGGCGCACCGGGTCGAGCCGGAAGCGGACCGTGGTGCGGCGGCGGCCGGGGGAGAGCAGCAGCGCGGCGACCTGCGGGCCGACCGGGAGGCGCAGTGCCGGGTCGTGGGTGCGGATGTGCAGGGCGAGCGAGGCCGGGCCGGCGTTGCGCTTCACCGAGACGATCTCGTGCCGGAACTGGGCGCCGGGGAACGGCCGGGTGTCCAGGGCCAGGTCGTCGAGGGCCAGTTCGCGGCGGGCCCCGGGCGTGGCGGGGAGCGTGCCGCCCCAGTAGAGGCTGCCCGCGTCGTCGGTGACCGCCTCGCGCGGGGCGACCCCGTGGCCGAGGCCGCGCGCGGCGATCCGGGCCTCGTCGAGGCGGCCGTCGCGGACCAGCTGGAGGACGACGCGCTCGGCGCGCGGCAGCCGTGCGTAGGCGCCTGGGGCCAGGCCGGCCAGGTACGGGTTCACGATCTCGGCGAACCCCTCCAGCCAGTCGTCGGCCCGGTAGGGCAGGTCGCCCGCGTACATCCGGAAGTCGTGCTTGAGGAACTTGTAGTCCTTGGCCTCGCGCACCGCCTCGCTGAAGCCGCCCTCCCGCAGGAAGTCGTCGATGAGGGTCTGGACGTGGACCCGGTCGCGGACGTTGGCCAGCTTGTGCCGCTGGTTGGAGATGGAGGCCGCGGACTCGGCGGCGTACGGCGCGATGTACCAGCGGTAGACGGTGTCGGGGACGACGGTGAAGGATCTCGCCAGGCCGTACGCCTGCGCCGAGAACAACTGGTCCTCGTAGTGGATGCCCTCGGGGAAGCGCAGCCGGTGGCGGTCGAGGAAGGCGCGCGCGTACATCTTGCTCGTCGACAGGTGCTCGAAGAGCAGGGCGGGTTCGGCCTCGATGCCGGGGACCGTGCGGCGCTCGGCGACCAGGTGCGGCATCCAGACCGAGCGATGGCCGGTGTCGACCCTGATCCGCTGCACCGCGCCCATCGCGAAGTCGATCGCCGGATTCTCGCGGTGGGCGGCGAGCAGCGACTCGACGGCGCGCGGCGGGAGTTCGTCATCGCTGTCCAGGAACATCACGTAGGGGGCGCGGGCGATGTCGAGGGCGCGGTTGCGCGGGGCGGAGCAGCCGCCGCTGTTCTCCGGCAGCCGCAGGTACGTGATGCGGGCGTCCTGCGCGGCCAGCTCCCGGGCCACCTCGGGGGTGCGGTCGGTCGAGTGGTCGTCGCTGATGACGATCTCGATGTTCCGGTGGGTCTGCGCCCGCAGCGAGGCGACGGCGCGCGGCAGCCGCTCGGCGTCGTTGAAGACGATCACCGTGACGGTCACGTCGGGGGTCTGCGCGGGCATCAGCCGGTCGCCTCCTCGGGGGTGGGGGCAGGGGTGCGGGACTCGGGCGGGAGCACCGGCGGCAGGTTCTCCTCCGGCTCGCCCAGGAAGACCCGGCGCACGACGCGCTCGGCGGCCCGCCCGTCGTCGAACTCGCAGAAGCGGCGCCGGAAGTGGGCGCGGCTCTTCGCCGACGCCTCGTCGCGCCAGGCGTCCGTCGCGAGGATCTCCGTCAGGTCCTCCTCGGTGCGCGCGACGGGGCCCGGCGGCTCGGCGAGCAGGTCGAAGTAGGTGCCGCGGGTGCGCGCGTACGTCTCCCAGTCGTCGGCGAAGCTGATGATCGGGCGGTCCAGGTTCGCGTAGTCGAACATGATGGACGAGTAGTCCGTGACCAGCGCGTCCGCGGCCAGCGCCAGCTCCTCCACCGGGTCGTACGCCGATACGTCGATGACCCGGCCGGTGCGCCGCAGGCCGGCCAGCGGGGAGGCGCCGCCGCCGTAGAAGTAGTGGCCGCGCACCAGCAGGACCGTCCCCTCGCCGAGCCGCTCGGTCAGGGCCGCCAGGTCCAGGCGCGGGGTCCAGCTCGCCTCGTAGTCGCGGTGGGTCGGCGCGTACAGGACGGCGCGGCGGCCCGGGGCGATGCCGAGGCGGTCGCGGACGGCGCGGATGTCGGCGGCCGTCGCCCGGTAGTAGACGTCGTTGCGGGGATAGCCGTAGTCCAGGGACACGTAGTGCGACGGGTAGGCGCGCTCCCACATCCGGGTCGAGTGGCTGTTCGCGCTGACGCTGTAGTCCCACTTGTCGACGCGGGCGAGCAGCGCGTCGAAGTCGAGGCCGCGGGAGGCCGTCGGATAGGCGCGCTGGTCCAGGCCCATCTTCTTCAGCGGGGTGCCGTGGTGGGTCTGGAGGTGGATCGCGCCGGGGCGCTTGACCACGGCGTTCGGGAAGTTGACGTTGTTGGTGAGGTAGCGGGCGCGGGCCAGCACCTCCCAGTAGCGGCGGGTGCCGGGCACGATGTGGTCGGTGCCGGGCGGGACGAGCGGCTCGGCCGCCTTCGACACCACCCACACCGGGCGGATGTGCGGGGCCAGTTCGGCGAGCTTCGCGGCGATCGCGGCCGGGTTGCAGGCGATCCCGCGGTCCCAGTAGGCGGAGAAGACGGCCAGGTCCTGGTCGACCGGCTCGCGCAGCGCCTTCTGGTAGTGGTGGTCGAGGACCTTGGCGCCCAGCTGCTTCCTGCGGGCGCGCAGGGTCGTGCGCAGGCCGCGGCGGCGCTGGTTGGCCGCCTGGAACGCGCGGTACTTGGTGTACGCGTCCTCTTCGAGCAGTCGGCGCCGGATGCCCTCCATGCCGCCGGGGCGCCGGTGTCCGGCGGGCTTCCAGCGCACGGCCGCCGCCGAGGCGCGGTGGAAGAACTCCCGCGCCACCGCGTCCGGCATCGACTCGCGCGCCACGACCCGCATCGTCTCGGTCGCCATCAGGTCGTACAGGACCGCGCGCGGCCGGGGCGCGGACTCCCGCCGGTGCAGCAGGCGCTGGAGCCGGTCGTAGGTCTCGACGAGCCCGTAGCGCTGCTCGGCGGTCACCGGGGGCAGGCTCTCGCGCCGCAACTCCCGTACCTCGACGACGACTTGGTCCAGGCAGGCGATCCGGTCGGCGAGCGCCAGGGCGGCGCGGACGGCGAACCTCTCGTCCGGGTCGGCCAGTTCGGCCTCGTGGGTGCGCCAGAAGTCGGCGCGCAGGGCGCGCTTGACGAGCAGCGGGGTGACCCGGAGCAGGTCGGGGGCCTGGTCGAGGGTGACGTCGCGGCGGGCCACCCGGGCGAGCCGGCCGGCGTCGGCGCCGGACGCGCCGGTGCCGCGCCAGGTCGTACGGACATGGTCGGCGACCACCACGTCGACCTGCTCCGGCACCTCGGCCAGCCGGTCGAGCAGGGTGCGCACCGCGCCCGCGGGCAGCCGGTCCTTGGCGGGCAGGAACCACAGCCAGGTGCCGCGCGCCCGCTCGGCGCCCGCGGCGCGCGCCGCCGCGTCGCCGGTCTCCGCGGGCAGCGGCAGGACCGTGCCGCCGGAGCGCACCGCCACGTCCTGTGCGCCGTCCCCGACGGCCGCCGTCACCAGCTCGGCCTCCGGCGGGAGCTGGGCGGCCACGCTGTCGAGGCAGGCGCCGAGCAGTCCCTGCACGTCACGCCCGTACACGATGATGCTGAGCAACGGCTCGTCGGTCCGGGTTATCCGCACAGGGACTCCTTGCCTCTTCTTCGCCCTCTTCTGGTCACCGCCCATGAGTCATATTTGCACTAAGCGGACAAAAGGGTAAGTGCAGTTGTGCCTCTACTGGGCCTCATGGGGGAAGAGGCGGGCCGAAGGGGTCAGGTTCCCTTTGTGTCTTTCTTTCCGGCGGTGGGGCTCTTGGGCTTCTTGGCCGGGTTGGTGAACGCCTCGTACGCGGCGAGGACCTCCTCCGTGGGTCCGTCCATCCGCAGCTCGCCGCGCTCCAGCCAGAGCACCCGGTCGCAGGTGTCCCGGATCGACTTGTTGCTGTGGCTCACCAGGAAGACGGTGCCCGCGCGCTCGCGCAGCTCCTTGATGCGCTGCTCGGAGCGCTTCTGGAAGGAGCGGTCGCCGGTGGCCAGGGCCTCGTCGACCAGGAGGACGTCGTGCTCCTTGGCGACGGCGATGGAGAAGCGGAGCCGTGCCCCCATGCCCGACGAGTACGTGCGCATCGGCAGGGTGATGAAGTCGCCCTTGTCGTTGATGCCGGAGAAGTCGACGATCTCGTCGTAGCGGTCGCGGACCTGCTCGCGGCTCATGCCCATGGCGAGGCCGCCGAGCCGGACGTTGCGCTCGCCGGTGAGGTCGTTCATCAGCGCGGCGTTCACCCCGAGCAGGGAGGGCTGGCCGTCGGTGAAGATCCGGCCGTTCTCCGTGGGCAGCAGTCCGGCGACGGCCTTGAGCAGGGTCGACTTGCCCGAACCGTTGGTGCCGATCAGGCCGATGGCCTCGCCGCGGTAGGCGGTGAACGACACGTTCCGTACGGCGTGGACCTTGCGGACGCCCGCGCGCCGCTCGACCTTCTTGCGGCCGCGCAGGATGCGGCTGAGGGCGGCGGTCGCGGTGCCGCGGCCCGCGCCGGTGCCGTTGACCCGGTAGACGATGTCGACGCCGTCGACGATGACGGTGGGGACGCGCTCGGGGCGCTTGTCCTCGGGGTGCGGGGTCTCCTCGCGGAGGATGGTCGTCTCAGTCACGGCCGTACGTCTCCTCTGCCTTCCAGAAGTAGATGAACCCTCCGACGCCGGCGAGCAGTGCCCAGCCCACGGCGAAGGCCCAGATGTGCGGCGGGAGGTTGTCCGCCGTGAAGCTGTCGATCAGGGCGAAGCGCATCAGGTCGATGTAGACCGCGACCGGATTGAGCTGCACGGCCTGCTGGACGGCCACGGGGAGGTCGGTCTTCGGCAGCTTGTCGCTGAGGCTGAACATCACGCCGGACAGGTACATCCACACGCGCAGGATGAACGGCATCAGCTGGTTGAGGTCGGGGGTGCGGGCGCCGAGCCGCGCCATGACCAGGGCCAGGCCCGCGTTGAAGACCGACTGCAGGGCCAGGGCGGGCAGCGCCAGGATCCAGGACGGACCCGGCGGGACGCCGAACGCCAGCAGGATCACGATCAGCGCGACCATCGAGAACAGCAGCTGCTGGAGCTGCTGGAGGCAGTACGACAGCGGCAGCGAGGCGCGCGGGAAGTGCAGGGCGCGCACCAGGCCCATGCTGCCGGAGATCGCCCGCACACCGGACATCACCGAGCTCTGGGTGTACGTCCAGATGAACACCCCGGTCACCAGGAACGGGATGTAGTCCGGGACGCCTCTGGAGGTCTTCAGGATGACGCCGAAGATGAAGTAGTAGACCGCCGCGTTGAGGAGCGGGGTCAGCACCTGCCACAGCTGGCCCAGGCTCGACTTGCTGTACTGCGACGTCAGCTTGGCGGTGGCGAAGGCGGTGATGAAGTGCCGCCGCGCCCACAGCTGCCGCACGTACGCGGAGAGCGTGGGGCGGGCGCCGCTGACGCTCAGGCCGTACCGGGCGGCGAGGGCCGCGGCGTCCTCGGTGGCGGCGGCCGGGGGTGCCGGCGTGGGAGGTGTGTCCAGGACCTGGCTCACGTCCGCTGCTTTCTTCGATGGCTTCGGTGAAGGGACGACGACGGCGGGCGTTCACCTCCCGTTTACGTCGGGACGGGTCCGTATCGTCGTCTCGTGGTGGCGATGACGATAGGGCGGATCGACGTCGCAACGCAACCGTTTCGTCGTTACGCGCCTATGCTTTGCCATATGACGACCAACGCCGACCCCGCCCAGCAGAAGGCAAAGCCGACGCGTCGCCGGGCCCCCGCAGGGGCCGCCGTCCTGCGCGAGGACGTGACGGACGCCATCCGGGCCGCCGTCTTCGAGGAGCTGGCCTCCGTCGGCTACGCCCGGATGTCCATCGAGGGCATCGCGCGCCGCGCCGGGGTCGGCAAGACGGCCGTCTACCGCCGCTGGCGCTCCAAGCTGCACCTCGTCCTCGACCTGGTCTCCGCGATAGCGGTGCAGGGGCTGCCCGCCCCCGACACCGGCTCCCTCCAGGAGGACCTGCTGCTCCTCTACCGGGTCACGTCCCGGGCGCTGCGCCACCCCGTGGCCGGCCAGATCATCCCCGACCTCCAGGCGGAGGCGGCCCGCAACCCCGAGATCGCCGACGCGATGCAGAAGGCCCTGCGCGAGGGCCAGCACGGGGTGGCGAGCGGGATCGTGCGGGCGGCGGTGGAGCGCGGTGAGCTGCGCGCGGGCCTCGACGAGGAGCTGGCGCTCGACCTGATCTCCGGCCCGCTGTACTGGCGCTCGGTGGTGGTGCGCACGCCCGAGCTGCCCAAGGGGCATCTGAAGCGGCTCGCGACGGCGACCGCGGCGGCGCTCAAGGCGTTGTGATGCCGTGAGGGTGTAGGCCCAAATGGGCTAAATGTCCGTTACGCTCGTTTCGTATGCCCGTGACGACCGACACATCGGCCGGCGCCGCCAAGGCCGCCCGCCACCGCGTCCCCCGTACCGACACCCCCTGGCTGAACCGCGCCCTGCCGCGGCTGCGCGGTCTCGAACCCACCCGAAGTTACGGCTACGCGGGCGAGTTGCTGCACGACGACGGGCGGGCCGACATGGAGGCCTACGGGGTCCGCGTCGCCGACCTCGCCGTCCGGCTCGGCGAGGCGCTCCTGTCGTACGGGGGATCGGCCGAGGAGGCCGTCGCCGGGATGCTGGTGACCGCCGAGACGTACGGAATCAGCTACTGCGAACCGGGCGTCATGCTCGCCGAGGTCTCCCTGTCCGGGTACGCGCCCGGTGAACTCACCCCGCTGCACGCCCGCCGCGTCATCCGCAAGCACGGCATCGACTACAGCGCGCTCGGCCGGGTCCACCGCCTGGTGGACCGCATCGGCGCGCGGCAGCTCTCGCTGGAGGAGGCGCGGGCCGAGGCCGGGCGGATCCTCGACGCGCCGGAGAATGGGGGCCGGTGGGCGCGGTACCGGGTGCCGGTGCAGACCGGGATCGTGGCGGCCGGGGCCGCGCTGGTCTTCGGCGGCGGGCTGCGCTCGCCGCTGTGCGCGTTCGTCGCCGGGCTGCTCGGGGCGCTGCTGTGCGGCTGGCTCGGGCGGCACGGGGTGCCCGCCTTCTACCGCTTCGCCGTCGCCTCGATGCCGGCCGCCGTGATCGCCCTCGCGGTGAGCCGGGCCGCGCCGCCGTCCGCGGTGCCGGCCATCGTGGTCGCCGGAGTCCTCGGCCTGTTGCCCACCGTGACGTTCGTCAGCGCCGTGCAGGACGCGCTGACCGGGCACTACCTGACCGCGATCGGGCGGCTGTGCGACGCGGTGCTGGTGTTCGCGGCCGTCGTCACCGGCGTGGTCGTCGTGCTCGGCGCCGGGGATCTGTTCGGGCTCGGGGTGGCGCTGGTGCCGCGGGTCAGCCGCGCCGAGTATCTGGGGGCCCCGGTGGTGGGCGTCGTCGTGTTCGCCGTCGCGGTGGCGGCGCGGGCGCGGACCCCGCGGCGGGACTGGCCGACGGCCGCGCTGCTCGGGGTCGTCGGGTTCGTGGTGTCCGTCGAGTTCCGGGTGCTGGGGCTGTCCGCGCTGGTCGGTACGGCGCTGGTCGCCACCGTGGTCGGCTGCGCCGGGCACTGGGTGGCGCGGCGGCGACGGGAGTCCGCGCTGCCGCTGGTCGTGCCCGGGATCGCGCCGCTGCTGCCGGGCGGGGTGCTGTACATCTCCCTGACCGCGCTCGCCTCCGGCCGGACCACGCAGGGGCTCGGGGGGCTGGTGAACGTGGCGGCCGTGACGCTGGCGCTGGCGGTCGGGGTGGGGTTGTCGGGGGAGGTGGGGCAGTTGGTGCGCAGGGTTCGGCGGGGGTTCGGTTCGGGGTGAAGGGGGCCGGTCGGGGAGCCCGGGTGTTCTGCGCCGGGGCGTCTGCGGAGTGGTGGCCGGTGCGCGGGTGCCGCTTGCGCCGTGGCTGGTCGCGCAGTTCCCCGCGCCCCTGAGATGCGCACTTCGTGCGGCATCTCATCGGTCCGCCGCCCGCCCCGGGGGAGGCGCGCGAAGCGCTGCCTCAGGGGCGCGGGGAACTGCGCGACCAGCCACGACGAGAGCCGCGGCCCGAAGACCTCACGGCTGGGGTTCGTCCGGCCAGACGCCGATGTGGTCCTGTTCCAGCTGGAGCAGGACGCGGTGTTCCATCGACAGGGAGTCGACGTACTCCGACGGCAGCTGGAGGCGGCCCGCGCGGTCGAGCATCGCGTACTCGCGGGCCTCCACCGAGGTGCGGCCCCCCTCGTCGACGGTGGTGCGGCGCAGCGTCTCGGTGGAGGTGCGGCCGTCGCGGATGGCGACCGTGCGGCGGACCTCGTTCGCCACGGCCTGGTCGTGCGTCACCACGAGCACGGTGGTGCCGAGCTCGTCGTTGGCCCGGCGGAACGCGGCGAAGACGTCGGCGGCCGTCGCCGAGTCCAGCTCGCCCGTCGGCTCGTCGGCGAGGAGCAGTGAGGGATCGTTGGCGAGCGCGACCGCGATGGCGACGCGCTGCTGTTCGCCGCCGGAGAGCGCGGCGGGGCGGCGGTCGGCGCGGTCGGCGACGCCCAGCAGGGCGAGCAGGTCGTGCGCGCGCCGCGCCGCCGCCGTACGGGCCTTGCGGCCGCCGCGCCCCGCGAGCCGGATGGGCAGGGCGACGTTCTGCGCCGCGTCCAGGTACGGCACGAGGTTGCGGGAGGTGCGCTGCCACACGAAGCCGACGGTCGCCCGCCGGTAGGCGAGCCGGTCGCGGGAGCCCATGGTCAGCAGATCGCGGCCCGCGACCCGGGCGGCACCGGCGGTCGGCACGTCGAGGCCCGCCAGGATGTTCATCAGCGTCGACTTGCCGCTGCCGGAGGCGCCCACGAGAGCGGTCAGCTCGCCCTCCCGGACCAGGAGGTCGAGGCCCTGGAGGGCCTGGACCTCGACGCCGTCGGCGGTGAAGACCCGGACGAGACGGTCGCAGACGACGAGCGCGTCCTGGCCGTGGGCGGGGCGTTCCCTTCCGGCCCGCGCCTCCAGCTCGGCCAGGCTGCTGGGGCCGCGGGCGCCGTCCGAGGGCGGTGGCACGGTCATGAGGACTCCCCTCTCACAGGTCTCACGATTTTCACGGGGCTTACGAGGTCTACGGGGTCTACGGGGTCTACGGGGTCTACGGGTTCTGCGTACGGGGCCTGCGGGTCTTATGGGCGTTCGGGCGGGGCGGGCGCGGCGGTGCGCGGGCGGCGGGCGGGGCGGTCGCCCGTGCGGCGGGCCTGAAGGACCGTCACGAGCGCGGCGAGCACCAGCACCGCGACGGCGGGCAGCGCCAGCGCGGCCGGGTCGGCGGACAGCGCGGGGTGGAAGTCCTCGGGGACGGCCGCACCGTCCTGCCCGGCGCGGTCCGGTCCGAGCGCGAGCAGCCGCAGGTCGACGGCCGGGCCCGCGAGGGCGATTGCGGCCCAGCCGGCCACGGCGCCGCCGACGGCCGCGGTCGCCGCGAGCGGCACCGCCTCCAGCAGCGCGAGCCAGCGGCCCTGCCGCACGCCGAGCCCCAGCGTGCGCAGCCGGCCGAGGAACGCGGTGCGGGCGGCGGCGTCGTGCAGCAGGGACAGCGCGAGAGCGAGCGCGGCGAACGCGCCCGCGGCCGCGACGGCGGCGGCGTAGACGAGGACGCTGCCCTTCTGCAGGGGCGAAGAGGCGTACTGCGCCCGGGCGTCGGAGCGGAGCACGGCGCGCACCTGCGCGGAGGACCCGGTGCGGGCCGCGCGTTCGAGGGCCTGGGCACTGGCCGGGGCGCCGGTGACCAGCAGGCTCGTCACGCCGGCCGGCGCGGACAGCCTGCTTCGGTCCAGGACGAGGAAGGCGCCGCCGGGGACGGCCGGGGTGGTCGTCCGGACGGCGGTGACGCGCACGGTGACGGTCCGGCCGAACACCTCGATCTCGTGCGCTCCCGTGCCCAGCCGCCGGGCGAGCTGGGGTGAGGCGACCGCGCCCACGGCACCCGAGCGGGCGCCGAGGTCGTCCGGCGCGAAGCCGCCGAGGCCGGTGGAGCGGGCCAGACGCGCGTACGCGTCGGCGGGGACGGCGACGGCGGTGAAGGCGGAGCCCTCCGCCTGCGCGTCGCGGTCGGCGCCGACCGCCGTGACCGTGCGGACGCCGGGCAGCGCGGCGACGGCCCGGGACGCCCCGGCGGCCAGCCGTCCTCCGCTGCCCAGGACGTCGGCGCGGGCGTCGGCGCCGGTGCCGAGCATCGCCGCCCGGTCCCGGGCGGCGGTGGTGCCGGTCAGCACGGACCCGCCGAACGCCGCCGTGGTCAGGGCGATCACGAGGGCGCAGAGCGGGAAGGCGGTGGCGGCGGGCGCCCGCCCGGCCCGGGCCAGCGCGAG
Source organism: Streptomyces sp. NPDC001904 (assembly GCF_040297005.1). Classification (NCBI taxonomy): domain Bacteria; kingdom Bacillati; phylum Actinomycetota; class Actinomycetes; order Kitasatosporales; family Streptomycetaceae; genus Streptomyces; species Streptomyces sp. NPDC001904. The sequence continues at coordinate 43,824 of NZ_JBEOYI010000016.1, forward strand.
GAACACCACGGAGCCGCGCAGCCGGGCCGCGGACCGGGCGGCCCGGCGCAGCAGCGGCGGTGTCAGGCGCAGCAGCACGAGCGCGCCGAGCAGCGCGGTGAGCACGGGCGCGGCGGCGACCGCGGCCGTCGAGTCCGCGTCGGTGGTGCGCAGCGCCACGAGCGACCCGGCCGTGAGCAGGACGGCCGTCGCTTCGAGGACGAGCCGGCGGCGGCCCGGCCGGACATCGGCGAGGTCCTCCCGCTCGTCGAGCACGCGCGGCACCCGGTGGCCGGCGAGGACGAGCAGGGGCGGCACCGCGCAGACGAGTCCGGCGGCGGCCGCCACGGCGAGCGCGGCGGGGGCGTCGCGGCCCTCGGGCAGCGCCAGCCGGGCGAGCAGGAGACCGAGCGCCGCCGCGGGCAGCGCGCACACGGCCGTCTCGGCGGCGGTCCGGGCGGCCAGTGAGATGAGACCGGCGCCCCGGGCCCGCAGCAGGGCCAGTTCGCCGGCGCGGCGGCGGGTGAGCACGGCCGCCGCGGCGATCAGGACGAGGGCGGCGACGGCGGCGGCTCCGGTGAGGCCCGCCGTGACCAGCGGGCGCAGCGCGTCGCGCAGCCGGGTGTGACCGGTGACGACGGCGCCGAGCCCGGTGGTGACGTCGGCGGTGGGACCCGCGACCGCGCGCAGGCGCAGCGCGGCGGGACCGTTCTGGAGCGACGCGGTGGCGCGGACCAGGCCGTCGGCGTCGGCGCCGGTGAGCCCGTCGGTGTCGGGGGCGAAGCGCCAGACCAGCTCCGGCTGGGTCTGGGTGCCGAGCAGCACGGGCGCGGCCTCGGCGGGCAGCAGCAGCGCGGCGGACCAGTACAGCGACGGCGGTTTGCCGCTGGTGGCGGCGAGGCCCGGGGTGCGCAGCGAGGTGTCGGCCGACCAGTACGGGCCGCTCGGTTCGCGCGCCCGCAGGACGCCGCTGATGGTGAACTCGGGGCCGGGCGCGCCGTTCGTGTGGGCGGTGTGCACGGTGCTGCCGACGCGCAGGTGGAGGGCGCGGGCGGTGGCCTCGGTGACGGCGGCCTCGGCGGTGCGGGTGTTCTCGGTGGCGTCGCGGGGAGCGCGCGGAAGCCTGCCGCTCACCGCCCGGGCGTGCTCGGCGAGTCCGCTCAGCGCGTGCACGCTGAACTGCGGCGGCACGGCCTCCGGGCGGGGCAGGCCGGGATCGGTGCCGACGAGCTGGTCGGTGGTGCGGACCTCGGTGATGGCGCCGCTCGCGTCGGCGGCCAGCGGCGCGGGGAACAGCTTGGCGGCCCGCTGCGTCACCCGGGCCAGCGTCTCCGGCGCGACGGCGGCCGCCCGGTCGCGCGGCGAGAGCGCCAACGACGGCTGCGGGGCGGTCAGCTCGATCGCGGTCCGCGAGGGGCCGGCCGCGTCGAGGGCCGAGCGCAGGGCGCGGGCCGTGACCGTGTCGTCGGCGCGCGGCAGCGCCGCGGCGAGGAAGGCGACCACGCCGACGAGCGCGGCGAGCGCGACGGCCGCCCGGGGCGCGGCCCGCAACCGGGTCCGCAGCAGCGGCGCGGGGACGCGGTGCCCGCGCCCCGGACGCGGCTCCGGACGCGGGGGCGCCGCGACGGTGCCGGGGTCTCCTGCACGGTGAACGGTCATGCGGGCTCCGTTCCGGCGCCCGCCGGGGTGCGGGCCGCGTGGCGGGCGAGCAGGGCGGTGACCACGACGGGAACGGTGGCCACGGCGGCGAGCAGCACCAGGACATGGGCGACGGGCAGATCCGTGACCGCCGTCGGCACCGGCCGGGCGCCGGTGGCGGTACGGACGGTGTACGGGACCACGGCGTGGACCAGCAGCACGCCGAGGACGGTGCCGGTGACCAGGCCGGTCACCAGGTGCGCGGCGTTCTCGGCGGCGACCAGCAGCAGGGGCAGCCGGCGCGGCGCCCCGAGGGCGCTCAGCACCGCGAACTCCGGGCGGCGGACGCGGGCGGTGCCCGCCCCGGCCGCCGCGAGCCCGAGGGCGGCGAGGACGACCGCGGCGGCGGCCGTGGCCCACAGCGCGCCCCGCACACCGCCGCTGAGCGGATCGGCGAGCAGCCGCGCGGCGACCTCGTCGCGGACGGTCACGGTGGCGCCCGGGACGGCGGCGCGCAGCCTCGCCGCGGCCTGTGCCGTGTGTCCCGCTTCGGGCGCGGCCCACCACTCGGTCGGGGTGAGCGGGTCGCGGTCGTGCGCGGCCAGCCAGGCCTCGGCGGCGGCGAGGTCGATGACGAGCGCGCCGTCGGTGCCGGTGGTCGGGAAGGTGGGCGCGGTGGCGGCGATCCTGACCCGCAGGGACTCGCCGGAGAGCGTGACGTCGACGGTGTCGCCCGCGCGGGCGCCGGTGGCCCGCAGGTAGGCGTCGGTGGCGAGGGCGGGCAGCGCGGCGGGCGCGTGCGGCCGCTCGCCGGGACGCAGCCGCACCGTGAGGGTGGCGTCGCCGAGCTCGTCCGAGCCGGTCGGGTAGGAGAGCGCGACCGCGTCGTCGGCGGCCCGCGGGCGCAGGGCGCGGGCCGGGTCGTCGAGGGTGCCGCGGGTCACGGTGGACTCGGCGCTCCAGGCCGGGCCCGCGGGCAGCCGCACGGCGCGGGACCCGCCGTCCGCGCCCGTGGTCCGCAGTGCCTCGATGCGCAGGTCGGCGGTGCCGCCGTGGACCGGTACACCGCTCTCGACGCCGATCTCGACGACCGTGAGCGGGCCCGCGGGGGTGACGCGGACGGAGTCCGCGCTGGTGTCGAGGGCGGCGCGGAGCCGGTGGGTGCGGCCGTCGGCGGGGAGTCCGCCCGCGGCGATCCGGTAGGCGGTGCCGTGCCGGTCGGTGACGAGAACGCTCACCCGCCCGGCCGGGGCCCGGTCGTCCCGCGATCCGGCCCTGGCGTCGATCAGGAGCGTACGGGCGTCCCTCGGGAGGGTCACGCGGGAGCCGTCGGCGGCGGGGCGGGCGGCGGTGAGCGGGGCGAGCGCGTCGTCGGCGAGGCCGGGCCCCGGCAGGGCGGCGGCGCGCAGGGCGGTGGTGTCGGCGGCGAGGACGGTGGCCCGTGCGCCGCCGGACAGGTCGGTGTCGGCGCGGTGCACGGGGGCCACGGTCCGCAGACCCCGTACGGCGTCCACGCGGCCGCTCTGTCCCGGGCCGCTCGGGCGCGGGTCGTCGAGGCGCAGCGGGGCGCCGGCCGTCTGGTCGGCCTGGTCGTGCTGCGAGGTGCGCCACGAGGCGTTCTGCCCGGTGGCGAGGAGTCCGGTGGCGACGGCGAGGGCGAGCAGCAGGACGGGTGCGGTGGCGACCGCGGGGCGCCGGGCGAACTGCCGTCCGGCGAGGGCGGCCCCGGCACCGCGGCGCCGGGCCGCGAGGTGCTCGGCGGCGCGGGCCGCCCACGGCAGGAGCCGCAGCATGAGCACGGTGCCGGCAAGGAGGGTGAGGGCCGGGGCGAAGGCGGCGACCGGGGTGAGCCGGTCGCCGGAGCGCAGCGGGAGCCAGGCCGCGGCGGCGAGCACGGCGAGGGCGACGTCCGCGCCGGCCCGGACGGGCCCCGGCAGGGTGCGCGCCCGCCCGCTCGCGCTCTCGTCCCGGGCCGGGGTGGCGGTCCCGAGGACGACGGCCGCCCCGGCGAGGGCGGTCAGGGCCGCGACGAGGACCACGGGCCCGGTGAGCGGGGCGTGCGCGGCGTCGGCGGCGAACAGACCCGCCAGCGGACGCGCGGCGAGCACGGCGACGGCCGCCGCGGGCAGCGCCAGGCACCCCGCCTCGACGGCGGCGACGGCGGCGAGCCGGCGGGTGGAGGCGCCGCGGGCGCGCAGCAGGACCGTCTCCGCGGTGCGCCGCTCGCGCAGCAGCCGGGCGACGAGCAGCAGGACGCCCAGAGCCAGCACGACGAGGTGCACGGCGGCGGTCAGCAGCGAGGTCGCGGCGACCGAACGGGCCGTCGCCGCCTCGTCGAGGAGGGCGGGCAGCCCGGTGGTGACCTCGGCGGAGCCGCCCAGCGCGGGCGCCTCGCGCAGCGCGGTGCGGGCCCGGGTGGTGTGGGCGCGCAGGTCGTCCGCGTCGGCGACGGTCAGCCGGGCGGTGTCGGCGGTGACGCTCCACGCGGTGCTGTCGGTGGTGACCCGGCCCGAGGTGAAGGCGGCGGCGGGGGCCAGCAGCGGCCCGTACGTGGTGAAGGAGACGGTGGCCGCGCCGCGCCCGCCGAGCGGATCGAGCCGCCAGTACGGATCGGCGGTGTCCCGTGCCTCGTAGACGCCGGTGACGGTGACCCGCAGCGTGCGCGAGTCCAGGCGGCCGGTGAGGTCCAGGGTGTCGCCGGCGCGCAGGCCGAGGCGTTCGGCGGCGATGCGGGGCACGGCCACGGCGACGCCGTCGCCGGTCGCGGCCGACGGCAGCCGGCCGGAGACCAGGCGCACCCGGCTCGGGTCGAGGGTGGCGAGCCGGGCGAGGTCGGGGTGGTCGCGGTCGCCGCCGGGCAGCCCGTAGGTGGCGGAGCGTTCGCTCTCCCGGACGGTGACGGGCAGCCCCGCGAACGCGGCGCGGGCCTGCCGTCCGACCGTGGCGCGGGCCGCGCTCCGCTCGCCGTCGGGGACGTCGGCGGTGATCGTCAGCGCGGTGTCGTCGCGGTGGTCGGCGGCGGCGAGCGTGCGGCGCAGGGCGACGTCGCCCGCGGCGGTGGAGAAGGCGGCCAGGGCGGTGAGCACGGTGGCCGCGAGCGTCACCGCGAGGACGGCGGCCAGGATCGGCAGCCGATGCGCGAGGACGCGCCGTACTCCCCAGGCCAGCACGTGGACCGCCCCCGTCCGGTCGTCGCACCGCAGACCACCGTTCCCCGGACGGCAGTTCGATACGGAGCGCGAGGATCATAACCCTCGCCCGGCCGGACGGTCGGGCGGCCGGTGGGCGGGCGTTGTCCCGGGCGGCGCGTCCGCATAGGGTGACCGCCCGTCCGGTGGCGGGCGCACGGGCGCCGTCCGGGCGGAAGGCGACGGCCGCGACGGGGTGGGGCGATGACGGAGCACGAGGCGGAACACGGAACGGTGCGGACGGCTGTCGGGCCCGACGCGTCGGAGCCGATGGTGCGGGTGGAGGAGGTGCACCGCAGCTACGGGCGCGGGCGGTCCGAGGTGCACGCGCTGCGCGGGGTGTCGCTGACGGCCCGGCGCGGGCGGCTGACCGCGGTGCGCGGGCGCTCCGGCGCGGGCAAGACGACCCTGCTGAACATCGTCGGCGGGCTCGACCGGCCGGACCGCGGCCGGGTCCTCCTGGACGGGGCCGATCTGTCCGGTCTGCCGGAGGCGCGGCTGCGCGAACTGCGCCGGGACCGGATCGGGTTCGTCTTCCAGGGCTTCGGGCTGCTTCCGGTGCTCACGGCGGCCGAGAACGTCGGCGTACCGCTGCGGTTGCGCAGTCTGCCCCGCGAGGAGCGGGACGAGCGGGTCCGCGTCCTGCTGGGCCTCGTCGGTCTGGCCGACCACGCCAGGCAGCGGCCGGACGAGCTGTCCGGCGGGCAGCAGCAGCGGGTGGCCGTCGCGCGGGCCCTGGCCAACCGTCCGGCCCTCCTCATCGCCGACGAGCCGACCGGCCAGCTCGACGCGCACACCGGCGTGGCCGTCATGGAGCTGCTGCGGGCCGTGGTCGACAGCGAGGGCGTGACGGCCCTCGTCGCGACCCACGACACCCGCCTCCTGGACCTGGCCGACGACGTCTGGGACCTCACCGACGGCACGGCGCGGGTCCACTCCTAGCCCGCGGCTCTCGTCGTGGCCACCGGCCGGAGGGCGACGCGCAGCGCGTGATCAGGTGTGCGGCCACCCGGCCCACGCCGAGGCCACCATCTCCGGCACATCGCGCTTGGCCGACCAGCCCAGCTCGACGGCGATCCGGTCCGCGGAAGCGACCACGCGGGGCGGATCACCGGCCCGGCGGTCGTGGACGACGGCCGGGACGTCCAGCCCCGTCTCGCGGCTGATCGTGTCGATCATCTCGCGCACCGACACCCCCACCCCGCGCCCGATGTTGAGCGTGAGATCGGTCCCCGGCGCCGCCCCGGCGAGCCGCCGCGCGGCGGCGACATGGGCCTCGGCCAGGTCGGCGACGTGGATGTAGTCGCGGACGCAGGTGCCGTCCGGCGTCGGATAGTCGGCGCCGAAGATGCGCGGCGCCTCCCCGGCGACGAGCCGCTCGAAGACCATCGGGACGATGTTGAAGACCCCGGTGTCGGCCAGCGCGGGCGAGGCGGCGCCCGCCACGTTGAAGTAGCGCAGGGACGCGGTGGCGAGACCGGTGGCCCGGCCCGTCGCCCGGACCAGCCACTCACCGGCCAGCTTCGTCTCGCCGTACGGGGACATCGGCGCGCAGGGCGTGTCCTCGGTGACGAGACCCCCGGTCAGCGCGTCCTCGTCGGGCATCCCGTACACGGCGGCGGAGGAGGAGAACACGAACGCGCGGACCCCGGCGTCCGTCACCGCGCCGAGGAGCACCCGCAGTCCCTCGACGTTCTCCCGGTAGTAGTGCAGCGGCCGCTCCACCGATTCGCCGACCTGCTTCTTGGCCGCGAGGTGGACGACGCCGGTGACGGAGCGCCCGGCGAGGGTGCGGTCCAGGAGCGCCCGGTCCAGGGTCGAGCCGACCACCAGGTCCACGTCGGACGGCACCCGGTCGGCGACACCGGTGGACAAGTCGTCGTAGACGAGCGCCTGTTCGCCCGCCGCGCGCAGCGCGTGCACCACGTGCGCGCCGATGTAGCCGGCTCCGCCGGTGATCAGCCAGGTCATGTCGGAGAGATCCCCTCGTGCAGAGAACGGGTGCAAGGCCCTTGCGTCAGTGAAGCAGGCGGCGGGCCCTGCGCCGTACCACCGACACCACCCCGTGCAGTCCCGGCGCCGTGCGCAGCGCGAGGGCGCCGGAGTGGGTGGCGTACGGCTGGGCGAGCAGCACGCCGTGGCGGCGGCTCGGAACGGCGGTGCGGCGCAGCAGCCCCGGGCCGTGGACGGCGTGGGCGGTGGTGTCGCGGTGACTGCCGTCGGCGAAGCGCAGCCGGAGCCGGATGTCCCAGGTGCCGGAGCCGGTGAGCGCGGAGAGGTCGAGCAGGACCGTCGTCTCCCACTGCTGGCCGGGCAGGGCGGCGACGGCCGCGGTGCGGCGCTGGACGACGGTGCCGCTGCCGCGGTCGACGAGCTCCACGTCGATCGCCCGCGGCCCGGCGTCGGCGACCCGCCCGTACAGCTCGTGCAGGCGCAGGGACAGCCGGGTGCCGCGGGAGGCGGGCCGCAGCTCGCCCTCGACGGCGACCGGGAGCAGATGGACCGGCCGGTGCAGCAGATGGCCGAGCGAGACCTGCGGCAGCTCCGCGGACCAGGCGGGGGTGCCGTCGGGCGCGTACGCGTACGGCGGCAGGAGCCGGGCCGGGCGGGCGGCGAGTTCCTTGACGCGGGGCAGGTCGCGCGGCTCCTCGGTGGCCTGCACGATCCGGCCGACGACCCGGCCCGGCGCGGGCGCGAGCTCGAAGTCGGCGGTGTCGAAGGTCTCCAGGTAGCCGCGGGTCCTGGTCCACCACTCGGCGCGGTACTCGGGTCCGCGCAGATCGAGTTCACGGGCGTACATGCGCAGCGAGTGGTCGAGGAAGTGGGCCCGTGCCGCTCGGGCGAGGCGCTTCTGCTCCGCCCCGAGCAGGATGTCGACGGCCGTGCGATGGGCGTCGAGCCGGGCCTGCCAGTTGTCGATGCAGGCCCGGTCGAGGGAGATCGAGAGCCGGTCGGCGGTGCGGCGCACGTGCCACACGTAGACCGGGTCGGGGACCAGCGCCATGCGCGGCCCGGCGGCCAGCACCCGCGCCGTGAACACGAAGTCCTCGTAGACGAACCGCCCGTCGGGGAAGCGGATGCCGTGGCCGCGCAGGAAGTCCGTCCGGTACAGCTTGTTGACGCACAGCGTGTCCTGGACCAGGCGTCTGCGCCGCGCGGGGTGGGCGACGACGGCGGGCCGCGCGTACAGCTCCGGCTGCCAGGGCGTCTCGCGCCCGGACGGCAGTTCGCGCCGCACGCACAGCCCGGCGGCGACCTGCGCGTCGTGCCGCTCCGCCGCGCCGACGAGCGCGTCCACCGCGCCGGGCGGCAGTTCGTCGTCGCTGTCGAGGAACATCACGTACGGGCGGGTGGCGCGCGCCAGGCCGTCGTTGCGCGGGGTGCCGCAGCCGCCGCTGTTGTGCTCGCGGTGCACGACCGTCAGCCGCGGCTCTTGAGCGGCCAGTTCGTCGAGGAGCGCGCCGCTGCCGTCCGTCGAGCAGTCGTCCACCGCGATGACCTCGGCCACCACCGGGCCCTGGGCGAGGGCCGAGCGCACCGCGCCGGCGACATGGGCGACATCGTCGAAACCGATCACGACGACCGTCACGGCGGGAGGTGGCTGGATTTTCACAGCTGAATCTTAGGTGTTGTTGGTAAATGTCCGGTAAGGTGAAAGTTTTACTCCTTCGTTCCTTTTTTGAGGGAACGGAACGAGACGAAAACCGCTCCGACGAGCAGGGCGTTGCGGGCCGCCGTGACCGCGCAGCCCGTCCAGGTCCCGGCGAGCACGTCCGCGTAGAGCACCGGGTACGTGAGCGAGCTGAGGCCCGCCGCCGCGAGGATCAGCGGGGCCACCCGGGCCTGCGTGGTGTACCGGGAGGTGAGGCAGACGGCGGTGAGCCCGAGCAGCCAGACCAGGTACTGCGGGCTGATGACGCGGCTGGTGACGGTGAACATCAGCACCGCGCACAGGGCCGCGTCGTACGGCGTCGCCTCCGACCACGCACGGGCCCGCGTCCGCCACCACAGCAGCACCCCGAACGCCGCGACGGTGAGCGCCAGCGCGGCCGCCGCGACCAGTTCGACGTGCGGCCCGACCACCTCGAACGCCCCGTACCGGTACCGGACCCGGCCCGGCCAGCCGGCGTGGCGGGCGATCATGAGCGCGGTCCCGCCCAGTGACTCGATCTGCACCCCGCGCCCGCTCTGCCCGCTCAGGAACGACAGCGGCGCGTCGAAGGCGAACGCGAGCAAGAGCAGGAGCGCGGCTCCCGACGCGACGGCCGCCGTCCACGCCTCCTTCGCCGAGCGCCCCCGTGGCACGCCCAGCAGGGTCAGCGCCGGCCAGACCTTCACCAGGGCGCCGAGCGCCGCGAGGACCCCCGCGGTGCGGGGGGAGCGTCCCGCCGACTGGGCCAGCAGGGCGAGCACGGCGAGCGCGGTGACCTGGACGTCGAAGCGGGCCAGCGGGATGTGCAGGAGCAGTGGCAGCCCCGCCACCCACAGCCAGGCGCCGCGCGGCTCCCGGCCGCCACGGGCCAGGACGTACGTGACGAGCGCGTCGGCGGCGAGGGTGAGTGCCACGAACGCGTGGACATAGCCGAGCCGGGGGAGCAGTCCGGGCGCCAGCAGTACCGGACCCGCGCCGGGCGGGTACTGCCAGAGCGGGTCGCCGGACGGGAACGCGCCCCGGGCGAGGATCCCGTACCAGTGCGTGTAGAGCCCGGTCACCTCCCTGGTCACGCCGCCGGTGCCGAGCCCGTCCCACAGCAGGAGCAGGACCATCGCGGCGCGGGTGGCCAGCCAGGTGGCGGGGAGGGCGGCGCGGGCCAGCGGACCCGGGCGGACCCAGGTGGCGAAGACGGGGGCCGGGAGGCTCGGTCTGGTGTCGAGTGTCACGGTTCGGGAGCGTATGTCCCGACTGGTGCATCCCTAAATGTCCGCGCCGTCCGCTGCGCGCGCGTCACCCAGGGTCTGGATCTCCGCGCTGTCCAGCGCCTCGGTCAGGCGGTTGAGGCGGGCCCTCAGGTCGTCCAGCTCGGCCAGGTCGAACCCGGTGGCCGCCCCGATCGCGCGCGGCACCTCGGCCGCCCGCTCCTTCAGGGCGACGCCCGCCGCGGTGAGCGTCACGACCACCGACCGCTCGTCCCGCGCGCTGCGCTCCCGGCGCACCAGGCCGTTCGTCTCCAGGCGCTTGAGCAGCGGCGAGAGGGTGCCCGAGTCGAGCCGCAGCCGCTCGCCGAGCCGCTTGACGGGGAGCCCCGTGCCGCCGGCCTCCCAGAGCGCGAGCATCACCAGGTACTGGGGATAGGTGAGGCCCAGGTCCTTGAGGAGGACGCGGTAGACACCGCCGAACGCGCGCGAGGCGGCGTTCAGCGAGAAGCAGATCTGCCGGTCGAGGCGGAGGTACTCGTCGCGCTGGGTCATGGCTCCAGGGTAATCCTCGGGCGATTCAGTTGTGCACAATTGAATTGCGTGCTCTACTTAGGAACGTAAGAAGTCAGGGACGCGAGAAGGCGGACGCACGAGACCGCCGGACGCATCAGCTCTCGAAGGGCAGGCCCCCCATGGACGCCATCTACACCGCCGTCGCCACCGCCACCCACGGCCGCGAAGGCCGCGCCGTCTCCTCGGACGGCGTCATCGACCTCCAGCTCGGCATGCCCACCGCGATGGGCGGCTCCGGCCAGGGGTCGAACCCGGAGCAGCTCTTCGCCGCCGGTTACGCCGCCTGTTTCGGCAGCGCGCTCGGCCTCGTCGGGCGCGGTGCCAAGGTGGACGTCACCGACGCGGCCGTCACCGCCGAGGTCTCCATCGGCAAGCAGGGCGAGGGCTTCGGCCTCGCGGTCGTGCTCCGCGTGGAGCTGCCGGACACCGTGGACGCCGAGACGGGCCGCAAGCTCGTCGAGCAGGCCCACCAGGTCTGCCCGTACTCGAACGCGACCCGCGGCAACATCGACGTGCAGCTCGTCGTCGAGTAGGCGGGCCGGAGCGGGCGGGCCGGGCAACCGCGTAGGAACGGGTGACGTTGTGCGGCACGTGCCCCGCCGTCACCCGGAATAGTCGGTCTGTCGTACAGGCTCGGCACATGTCGCTGATCACGCACCCCGGGCCGGCACGCGCCCGGGCCCTGGCCGTCGCCGTCCCCGGTGCCGTGGCCCTCCTCCTCGGACTGTGGGGGCTCGACCGGGGGACGATGTGGCGGGACGAGGCGGCCACCGTCATGGCCGCGTCGCGTTCCCTGCCGCAGCTGTGGCGGCTGCTGGGCACGATCGACGCCGTGCACGGCCTGTACTACCTGCTCATGCACTTCCTGCTGCCGCTGCACCCGGGCGAGGTGCTGCTCCGGCTGCCGTCGGTGTGCGGCGCCGCGGCGGCGGCCTGTCTGGTCGCCGCCGTCGGCACCCGGCTGGTCCGCCCCAGGACCGGACTGTGGGCCGGGCTGCTGTACGCCGTCGCGCCGTTCACCCAGTACTACGCGCAGGAGGGCCGCTCCTACGCGCTCGTCGCGGCCGGCGCCGCGGCCGCGACGCTGCTGTGCGTGCGGGCGGTGCGCGAGCCGTCGGGGCGGGCCTGGGCCGCGTACGCCGCGGCCGTCGCCCTGACCGCCTGGCTGCACGAGTTCGCGGTCCTGCTGATCCCCGCGCACGCCGTGACCCTGGCCGTCACCCGGGTGCCGCGGCGCGTGTGGCGCGGCTGGGCCGGGGCCGCCGCGGCCGCCGCCGTCTCGCTGCTGCCGCTGGTCCTGGTGACCCGGGGGCAGAGCGCGCAGGTCGGCTGGATCCGGCGGCCCGACCGCGCCGACGCCGAGGCGCTGCTGCGGACGGCGGCCGGCGGGCACGGGCTGCTGTACGCGGCGACCCTCGCCCTGATCGCGGTCGCCGTCTCCCGCCCCCCTGCCCGCGCCGCGCAGGGGGCGTGCGGCATCGTCGCGACCGCGCTGCCGCTGGCGCTGCTGCCGCCGCTGACCCTGCTGGCGCTCTCCCAGTGGCACCCGATGTACGCGCCGCGCTACGCGTTCTTCGCCTTCGCCGGGGTGCCGCTCCTGGTGGCCGCGGGCGCCGAGGCGCTGGTGTCCCGGGTGCCGCGCCTGGCCCCCGCCGCGACCGCCCCGGCGCTCGCCGGGCTCGGCCTGATCGCGGTCGCCTTCCTCGCGCAGCTCCCGCTCCAGGAGCACCAGCGCTCGGCCCACGCCCGCCGCGACGACCTCGGCGCGGTGGCCCGGATGCTCTCGCGCCAACTGCAGCCGGGGGAGCCGCTGTTGTACGTCCCGAAGACCGGCCGCAAGTACGCCGAGGCCTACCCGGCCTCCGTCGCAGGCACCCGGGACGTGTCCCTGCTGGCCTCCGGCGCCCGCTCCGGAACCCTCTACGGCCGGGACGTCCCCGCCGCCGAACTGCGGGCCCGGATGGCCTGTCTGCCCCGGCTGTGGGTCTACTTCGACGCGGAGGCCGCCCGCCCCGGCTGGCGCTCGCGCACCGCCACCGACGCCGCCAAACTCGACGTGCTGCGCGAGGACTTCAGGACCGTCCGCCAGGACCGCCGGCAGAGCGGCATGGTGCGCCTGTACGAGCGGGTGGGCGGCGCGGCGCCGGGATGCGCGGCGGCCCGGGACGCGGCGGACGGCCCCCGGAATTCGCCTTATCCGACACTTCAGCCGAAGGGGTGATTGCGCCGGGGGCCGGACAACCCCGTTCGTCCCGGGGGAGTTGACCTCGCGCCAAGTTGTCATCTCCGGACGGAGTGATGTCAGTGATGTCGGTGATGTCCATGCATGGGGCCCCCGAACCGATCCCGCCCGCGCGCCCCGTCATCGGGGAGGCCGAGATCGAGGCGGCCGTACGCGTCCTGCGCACCGGCCGCGTCGTCCAGGGGCCCGAAGTGGCCGCGTTCGAGGAGGAGTTCTCCGCACTGGTCGAGGGGCGGTCCTGCGTCGCGGTCAACTCCGGCACCTCCGCACTCCAGTTGACCCTGCTCGCCCTCGGTGTCGGCGGCGGCGACGAGGTGATCGTCCCGTCCTTCTCCTTCGCCGCGACCGCCAACGCCGTCCGCCTGGTCGGCGCCGAACCCGTCTTCGCCGACATCGACCCGCGCACGTACTGCGCCGACCCGGACACCGTCGCCGCACTGGTCGGCCCGCGCACGGCGGCGATCATGCCGGTGCACCTGTACGGGCACCCCGCCGCCACGGACCGCCTGACCCCGATCGCCGAGCGGCACGGCCTCGCCCTCGTCGAGGACGCCTGCCAGGCGCACGGCGCGGCCCTGCACGCCCGGCCGACCGGGGCGCACGGCGTCGCGGGCTGCTTCAGCTTCTACCCGACCAAGAACATGCACGCCCTCGAAGGCGGCATGATCACCACGGCCGACCCCGAACTCGCCCGCACCCTGCGGCTGTTGCGCAACCAGGGGATGGAGCAGCCGTACGTCAACGAGATCGTCGGCGCCAACATGCGGATGACGGACGTGAACGCCGCCGTCGGGCGCGTCCAGCTCGGCCGGCTGACGGAGTGGACCGAGCGGCGCCGCGCCAACGCCAAGCGGCTCGACGCGCTGATCACCTCCGACGCGGTGACCACGCCGTACGTCGCCGACGGCGCCCGGCACGTCTACCACCAGTACACGCTGAGGGTCCCGGAGCGGGACCGGTTCAAGGCGGAGTTGGCCGCGCGGGGCGTGGGCAGCGCCGCCTACTACCCGACGCCGATCCACCGCCTCGCCCCCTTCAGCACCGGCGACCGGCTGCCCGAGACGGACCGGGCGGCCGCCGAGGTGCTGTCGCTGCCGGTCCACCCCGGGGTCACCGACCGCGAGATCGAGCACATCGCGGAAGCCGTCGACTCCGTCGCCGGGAGCCTGCGATGAGCAAGGCACCACTGCGCGCCGGGCTCGTCGGCCTCGGCGCCATGGGCCGCAACCACGCCCGCGTCCTCGGCCTCCTCGGCGGGGTCGACCTCGTCGGCGCGGCGGACCCGGCGGGCGGCGCCCTCGCCGACGGCACCCCGGTCGTGCCGACCCTCGGCGAACTCCTCGCCCTGCGCCCGGACTACGCCGTCGTCGCCTGCCCGACCGCCCTGCACGAAGAGGTCGGCATGACCCTCGCCGCGCACGGCGTCTGCGCCCTGATCGAGAAGCCCCTCGCGCACTCGGTGGTCGCGGCCCGCCGTCTCGTCGACGCCTTCGAGGCGCAGGGCCTGATCGCGGCCGTCGGGCACATCGAGCGCTTCAACCCGGCGCTGCAGAACCTCCGCGCCCGTCTGGAGGCGGGCGAACTCGGCGAGGTCTTCCAGGTCGTCACCCGCCGCCAGGGCCCCTTCCCGCACCGCATCGCCGACGTCGGCGTGGTCAAGGACCTGGCCACGCACGACATCGACCTCACCGGCTGGGTGACGGGGCAGGAGTACGCGTCGGTGTCGGCCCGCACCCTCAGCAAGAGCGGCCGCGCGTACGAGGACATGGTCACCGTCACCGGCGACCTCGCCGACGGCACCCTCGTCAGCCATCTCGTCAACTGGCTCAGTCCGCTCAAGGAACGCTTCACCGCGGTGACGGGGGAGCGCGGCTGCTTCGTCGCGGACACCCTCACGGCGGACCTGACCTACTACGCCAACGGCACCGTCACCACCGAGTGGGAGGCGCTGCGGGCGTTCCGCGGGGTCAGCGAGGGCGACATGATCCGCTACGCGACCCCGAAGCGGGAGCCGCTGCTGGTGGAGCACGAGCGGTTCCGGGACGCCGTGGCGGGCGGCGGCCCGTCCGGCATCGTCACCCTGCGCGAGGGGCTGCGGACGGTGGAGGTCGCCGCGGCCGTCCTGGAGTCGGCCCGGGAGCGGGTGTCCGTCCGGCTGCCGGCCGCCCGCCGGGAGGCGGCGGGGACGTGACCGTCCCTCGACGGTGAGCGCTACCGGGCGGCGGACGCGACCGCGCCGTCCGGCTCCACCGGCCCCGCGGCACGCGGAACCGGTGCCACGCGCCGCACCGGCCGTTCCCGCAGGGCCGCCGGCACGAACGGAAGGCCCAGCGCGACGGGCAGCCACATCAGCACGCCGAGCCGCTCCGCCTCCCCGGCCAGCGGGTGCGCCGCGATCTGCGTGAAGCCGACCAGGGCGACGGCGCAGCAGAGCAGCCCGAGCGCGGGCGAGCACCGGCGCAGCGCCCAGAGAGCCGTCAGGGTGAGCACGAGGAACGTCGGCTGCGCCGCCTGCTCGCCCCACCACCGGCTCCAGAAGGCCGAGTCGAGGTCCCACAGCCGCGCCCACGGGTCCGGGACCGGGGCGCCGGCGAAGTGCACGGTGAAGGTGTCCTGGAGCGTGACGTCGGCGCCCGGCAGCCCCAGCAGGGACACGGCCCCGGCGCTCAGGCAGAACCCCGCCCCGGCGATCCCCGCGGCCCACCAGGAACCGGCGGCGGCCCCACCCGCCCGGACCCGCGCCAGGCCGTGCGCCGTCAGGGCCGCGGCGAGCGCCCCGCACAGCGGCAGCGCGGTCGAGTAGCGGACCAGGAAGCACCCGGCGAGAGCGCCCGCCAGGAGCAGGCCGTACGGAAGCCGCCCCGCCGCACCGCGGACCAGGGCGACCGCGCCCCACGCCGCCGCCAGGACACAGACGAGGACGAGCCCCTCGGTGAGCGGCTGCCGCGCCCACCAGCCCAACGGCGAGGCCAGCAGCGCGACCTGCCCGGCCAGGGCGGCCCTCCGGTCCGCGCCCGCGGCCCGCAGCAGGGCGTACGCCAGCAGCGCGCAGCCCGCCGCCGTCACCAGCCCGTGCGCCCGCAGTCCGTCCGCGAGGCCCAGCGCGGCGGCGAACGGCACGAGGGTCCACGGGTACGCCCACCGGCTCGCGAAGACCGACTGGTACCGGGGGTCGAGGGTGGTGACGTCCCCGGCCCGGCCGTGCTCGCGCAGGCACGCCGCCTCCCGGGCCGCCCGGAAGGGCACCGGCTCCGGCGGCCGGGGCCGCAGCGCCGCCTCGCGCGCCGCCCGCTCCGCGCGGTCCGCGCAGAACGGGGCGAGCGCGGCGGCGTAGGCGTCGGACCGCCCGGCGCCCAGGTGCTGTGCGGCGGCGCGGGCGTATCGGGTGGAGTCGGGCCAGACCGTGGACGGGGTGCCCACGGCCACCTGGAGCAGGACGTAGACGAGGGGGATCAGCAGGGGGAGCAGGGCGTGCCGCGGACGCGGACACCGGAGGACCTTCATGGGGGCGACTCCCGGGAGCGGGGACCGGACGGCACCGTGGTCCAACGAGCGCGGGCGGCGCCGCGGACTGCTCCACACGAGTGAGGCCACGTTGCCCGGCTCGGCGGCCGGTCGTTCACCCGGACGGAGGCGGGTCCGCGGTGTGGGCCCCTTCGGCAGCCCCGTCCCCGATCGGAGTCAACGAGTCATGCGCATCTGTGTCGTAGCCCTCGGCAAGATCGGTCTTCCGCTGGCCGTCCAGTTCGCGTCCAAGGGCCACGAGGTCCTCGGCACGGACGTCGACGAGCGGGTGGTGACCCTCGTGAACGACGGGGCGGAGCCCTTCCCCGGCGAGCACGGACTCGACGTGCGCCTGAAGAAGGCGGTGGCCGACGGCAGGCTGAGCGCCACGACGGACACGGCGTCCGCCGTCGCGGTCTCCGAGGCCGTCGTCCTGGTCGTCCCGCTGTTCGTCGACGCCGACGGCACCCCCGACTTCGCCCGGATGGACGCCGCCACCCGCGACGTCGCCGAGGGGCTGCGGCCCGGCACCCTCGTCAGCTACGAGACGACGCTCCCCGTCGGCACGACCCGCACCCGCTGGGCGACGATGCTGGAGGAGCTCTCCGGGCTGCGCGCGGGCCGCGACTTCAGCCTGGTGTTCAGCCCCGAACGGGTCCTGACCGGGCGGGTCTTCAGCGACCTGCGGCGCTATCCGAAGCTGGTCGGCGGCGTCGACGTGGCCTCCGCCCGCGCGGGCGTCGACTTCTACGAGTCCGTCCTCGACTTCGACGTGCGCGACGACCTGCCCCGCCCCAACGGCGTCTGGGACCTGGGCTCGGCCGAGGCCGCGGAACTGGCCAAGCTCGCCGAGACGACGTACCGCGACGTGAACATCGGCCTGGCGAACCAGTTCGCGCGGTACGCGGACAGCGCCGGGATCGACGTCCTGCGGGTCATCGAGGCCTGCAACTCCCAGCCCTACAGCCACATCCACCAGCCGGGCATCGCGGTCGGCGGACACTGCATCCCCGTCTATCCGCGGATGTACCTGTGGAACGACCCCGGGGCGAGCGTCGTCCGCGCCGCGCGCGAGGCCAATGCCGCGATGCCCGGGTACGCCGTCACCCGGCTCGCCGAGGCGTACGGGACGCTGGCCGGAGCCGAGGTCCTGGTGCTCGGCGCCGCGTACCGGGGCGGCGTCAAGGAGACCGCGTTCTCCGGGGTGTTCGGCGTGGTCGGCGCCCTCCGCTCGGCCGGAGCCGTGCCCTGCGTCAGCGACCCGCTGTACTCCGCCGAGGAGCTGGCCGCCCTGGGCCTCACCCCGTACGCGGGCCAGCAGGTGACGGCCGCCGTGGTCCAGGCCGACCACGCCGAGTACCGGGAGACGGGCGTCGCCGACTTCCCCGGCGTACGGGTCCTGGTCGACGGCCGCCGGATCACCGACCCGGCCCGCTGGCCCGGGGTCCGCCGGATCGTGCTGGGCGCGCCCGCGCCCGCGTGAGCGTTCAGTCGCCGAGGGCGAGCCGCACGCCGAACGCGGCGATCACCGTCCCGGTCACCCGGTGCCACCGGGCTCAGGCCTCGGTGAGGCGGCCCGGCGCCGGCTCCTCGTAGCGGGCGCCGGTGCGCGGGCACTGCCAGGTGCCGGGCGCGACCTCGTCGAGCCGCTCACCGGCCCGCCCCACCCAGCCGATCCACCGCGCGGGCACCCCGGCCACCAGCGCGAAGTCCGGGACGTCCCGGGTCACGACCGCGCCCGCCGCGACCATCGCCCAGCGGCCCACGCGGACCGGCGCCACGCACACCGCGCGCGCCCCGAGCGACGCGCCCTCCGCCACCGTCACCCCGACCGGCTCCCAGTCGGCGGCGCCCTTCGCCCGGCCGTGCGGGTCGACGGCGCGCGGGGTGCGGTCGTTGGTGAGGACCACGGCGGGCCCGACGAACACCCCGTCGGCCAGGGTCGCCGGCTCGTACACCAGGGCGTAGTTCTGGATCTTGACGTGCGCGCCGACGCGGACGCCCGTCCCGAGGTAGGCGCCGCGGCCCACGACACAGCCCTCGCCGAGCCGGGCGCCCTCGCGGATCTGCGCCAACTCCCAGACCCGGGTGCCGGATCCGAGGGTCGCGGACTCGTGCACCTGGGCGCCGTCGGCGATGCGGACTGAGGGGGCGGGAACGTTCGTGGTCGTCATGGACTGTGCAACGAGTGACGTGCGCCGTCGTTTGCACCACATGCAGAACATTCCCGGCCGCGCGCCGGACGCCACGGACCCTCCGGACGGCTCTGGCGTCCCGGACGTCAGTGTCGTCGTCGCCGTCTACAACACGATGCCGTACCTCACGCGGTGCCTGACCTCGCTCGTCGGGCAGAGCATCGGGACGGGCCGCATCGAGATCGTCGCCGTGGACGACGGGTCGAGCGACGGCAGCGGCGCGGAACTCGAACGGTTCGCCCGGCTCCACCCCGGCGTCCTCACCGTCGTCCACCAGGCCAACTCGGGCGGCCCGGCGGCCCCCAGCAACCGTGCGCTCGACCTCGCGCGCGGCCGGTACGTGCTCTTCGTCGGCGCCGACGACCACCTGGGCCCCGAGGCCCTGGAGCGCATGGTGGCCGCCGCCGACCGGCTCGGCTCCGACATCGTGCTCGGCAGGATGGTCGGCGTGAACGGCCGCTGGGTGTCGCAGGCCGTCTACGCCGAGAGCCGCGACGAGGTGACGCTGTACGAGTCCGCGCTGCCCTGGGCGCTGTCCAACACCAAGCTGTTCCGGCGGGAGTTGATCGAGGAGCACGGGCTGCGGTTCGCCGAGGACCTGCCGGTGCTGAGCGACCAGCCGTTCACCCTGGAGGCCTGCTTCCGGGCCGGGCGGATCACCGTGCTCGCCGACTACGACTACTACTTCGCGGTGCGCCGCGACGACGAGACCAACGCCACCGTCTCCTTCCGCGCCCTGGACCGGCTCACCGGCACCCGGCGGCTGTTCGAGCTGACCCGGCGGATGGCCGGGCCCGGGCGCGGCCGCGAGTGGATCCACCAGCGCCACTTCACCTGGGAGGTGGCGCGGCTGATCAGCCCCGAGTTCCTGCGGCTCGGCGCCGACGAGCAGCGGCAGGTGTGCGACGGGGTCGGCGCGCTGTACCGCGACTACGCGAGCCCGTACGCCCTGAAGAAGCTGTCGGACCGGCAGCGGCTGATCCTGAAGCTCGCGGGGAAGGGCCATGTCGACGCCGTGCGGGGCGTGTTGACGAGCGAGGGCCACGGCGGGCCGCCCGTCGTCGTCGACGACGAGCGGGCCTACGCGGGCTACCCGTGCTTCCGCGACCCCGGACTCGGCCTGCCGGACGCCTGGTTCGACATCACCGAGGTCACCCGCACCCGGTTCGCGGAGCAGGAGTTCACCCCGGCCGAGACGCGGCTGACCGAGACCGGCCTGGAGATCGTGGCCCGCAGCTCGCTCGCCGACCTCGCGGACTTCGGCGCGGGCGTGGTGCGCGCCGAGACCGCCCTGGAGCGGTCCGGCGAGCGGGTGGTGAAGGCCTACGACGCGGCGGTGGCCGCCGACGGCGACGGCAGCGTCGTCCGGTTCACGCTGCCGCTGAGCGAACTGTTCCCGCACAAGGACGCGCCCTGGGAGCGGTGGAGCGTGCGCCTGGTCGCGAGCGCGCTCGGCGAGAGCCCCGAGGTGCCGGTCGCCCCGCTGCCCACGGAGGCCCGGGTGCCCCGGCCGCGCCGGCACCGGATGCGCCCCTACGGCGTCGGTGTCGCCACCCCGGGCGCGAGCGAGCTGCGGATCACCGTGCGCCAGCTTCCGGTGCGCGAGCTGCTGCGGGCACGGTCCTGATCACCCAGGTGGTCCAGCACAAGTGACCGAACCGGCGCTGCGGTGTTGGTCAGTGGATGAAGATCTTGCTGCGCCCTCCCACGGCGACCGCTCTGACCGCATGGACGGCCCTGGTCCGTCCCGCCTCCCCCCGGGTGCCCGCCGCCCGCCGTCCCGGTGCCCCGCCGGGCGGCGGGCCCGCGCGCCGGGCCGTCCCCGCCGCCGTCCTCGCCGGCACCGCGCTCGTCGGGCTGCGGGCCGCCTCGCTCGGCCAGTGGATCGTCGACGACGCCGCCGTCACCTTCGCCTACGTCCGCAGCGTCGGCGAGGGCCTCGGCCCGGTCCAGCAGGCCGGGTCCGCGCCCGTCGAGGGGTACTCCAACCCCGCGTGGCTGCTGCTCCTGCTCATCGGGCGGACCCTGCGCCTCTTCGACCGGGGCGGCTGGGCGGGCGTGAGCGACCTCGCGCTCTTCCCGAAGGCGCTCGCCCTGCTCTGTGTCGCGGGCACCCTCGCCTGCGTCGGGGGAGTGGCCCGCGCGGCCCTCCCGCGCCGCGCCTGGCTGGTGGTCCTGGCCACGGGGGCGCTGCTCGCCGCCAACCTCAGTTACGTGGTGTGGTGCTTCTCCGGCCTGGAGAACTCCCTGTACGGGCTGTGCGCCGCCGCGCTCGCCCTGGTCCTGGTGCGGGGCGGCGGCCCCAAGGGTGCCTGCGCCGCCGCCGGGATCACCCTGCTCGCCGCGCTCACCCGCCCCGACGGCGCCGTCCTCGCCGCCGCCTACCCGGTGGCCGTCCTGCTGCTGCGCCGCCCGCGCGCGGTGCGGCTCGCGGCCCTCAACTGCGCGCTGTTCGGGACCGGTTACGGGGCCTTCCTGCTGTGGCGGCACGCCGTCTTCGGGCTGTGGGTGCCCAACACGGCCGTCGCCAAGGCCCAGCAGCCGCCGGTCCTCGCCGACCTGGCGAAGGTCGGGGAGCTGATCGGGTACGCGGGCTGGGCGCTCGTCCTCGTCTGCGCGGGCTGTGCCGGGCTCGTCCTCGGCCGGCCCGGTCCCGCCCGCCGCGTCCTCGGCCTGCTGTGCCTGCCGCTCACGCTCGCCCTCCTCGCGTTCGGGGCGCTCGCGCCGGACTGGATGCCGCTGTACCGGTTCGCCACCCCGGTGTGGGTGCTCGGCTCGGCCGTCGCCGCGCTCGCCGTCACCGCCGCCTGCGGCGAGGCGCCGGTGCGGGCCCGCGCCCTCGTCGCGTGCGCGCTCGGCGGGGCGCTCACCCTGTCGCTGGCCGGACAGGACGTGCGCGACCGGGAGTTCACCGCCGAGCCGACCCTGTCCATGTGCTGGGTCGCCGACCGCTACGGCCGCCTCTTCGACGCGTACGCCGACCGGCTCGGCCTGCGTCCCGGCGCCACCGCCGCCCTGCCCGACCTCGGCGGCACCCTCCTCACCAGCAGGCTGAGGGTCGTCGACGTCGCCGGGCTCACCGACCGGCGGATCGCCGACGCGTACGCGGCCCACGACCGGGCCGCGCTCACCGGCTATCTGCTGAACGAGGTGCGGCCCGAACTCCTCCACGTCCACGCCGCCTGGCCCGGCCGCTCCGGGCTGACCGCCCAGCGGCTGACCGACGCCGGGTACGTGCGCCTGTACCGGGAGGGGAACGGCGGCGACTGGGTGCGGGCCACCGCCGTTCCCGGCGGCGTCGCGCGCATCGCCGCCGTGCGGACCTGGGCGAAGCCCCGCGTCGACCGCATGCGGCACGCCAAGCACCACCTGCGCGGCGAGCTCGGCGACTGCGGCGCCCGGCTCGTGCCCGGACCGTCCGTCGCCCGGGCCGCCGCCACGGAGGTCCCGCCGCCGCGGCCCGCGCCGCCCGGCCCCGTCGTCCCCGCGCGGCCCATCCCGCTGGCCCCCTCGCACGCCCCGGCCGCGCCCGCGCCCGCCGTCGCACGGGAGGCGTGATGACCAGCGCCCTGCTGCCGTCCCAGCCGACGCTGCGGCCGCGTGCCGCCGTGCCGCGCGCCGACCGGCTCGACTCGCTCACCGGGCTGCGCTTCCTCGCCGCGCTCGCCGTGTTCACCCACCACTTCACCGGCGCGAGCCCGTCCGGCGGCGTCGCCCACACACCGGCCCTCTTCCCGTACTCGACCATGGGCGTCAACGGCGTCGGGTTCTTCTTCGTGCTGTCCGGCTTCCTGCTGGCGTGGGGGCACCGCTCCGGGACACCGGCGAAGACCTTCTACTGGCGGCGCGCCGGGCGGGTCCTGCCGCTGCACCTCGCCGCCACCCTTCCCTGCCTGTGGGTGTTCCACCTGTGGGGCGGGGTGCCGTGGGACCTGCCCAGCTTCCTCGCCTCGCTGGTGCTCGTGCAGACCTGGTTCCCCGGCGTCGTCCCGATGTTCCCGGGCAACGGCGTGTCCTGGACGCTCAGCGTCGAGGCCTTCTTCTACCTGCTGTTCCCGTTCGTGATCCGCGTCGCCTACCGGCTGCGCACCCGCACCCTGTTCGCCCTGTGCGCCGCCGGGCTGCTCGCCATGTGGGGCGTCGGGTTCTGGGCCGCCACCCACCTCTCCGCCTTCTCCGGAGAGTGGCTGATGCGGCTTCCGGTGACGCGGCTCCCGGAGTTCGCGCTCGGGACGACTCTGGCGCTCGCGGTGGGGCGCGGACTGCGGATCCCGGTGCGGCCGGGACCGCTGGCCGCCGCCTTCGCCGCGTACACCGTCGTCTACGCCCATCGCGGCGACTGGTTCGGACCGGGCGTCGTCCAGCAATTCGACTGCTCGGTAAGGCCGTTGGTCGCCCTGTTCTCCGGCCTCCTGATCGTCGCGTGCGTGCGGCGGGAGCGCGACGGGGTGCGCGGCTGGCTGTGCGCGCCGCTGATGGTGCGGCTCGGCGCGTGGTCGTACGCGTTCTATCTGCTGCACCAGACGGTGAACCGGTACGTCCTCGACCACTGGGGACGCGCGGCACCGGGCGACCAGAACGTGTTCACCCTCATCGGGGTCGCCACCGTCGTCGTCGCCCTGTCCTGGGCCGCGTACACCTACGTCGAGGAGCCGGCCCGGCGCTGGTGGTACCGCCGTCAACCCACATAGCGTGACGGAGGGTTGACGCATCGTGACAGGAAGGGTGAATTGCGCGTAGTGTCCGGCCCCATGGCATGGAAGAACGCAGTCAACGGCGCCCTCCGTACCCTGACCGGATACCAGCTGACCCGTCCCCTCGTACCCGCCCCGCGCGTCGTCGCGCAGCCCGCACCGGCGGCGCCCGCGCGGCCCGAGGGACTCAGACTCCCGGCCGACTACGACGACGAGGCGAAGGAGATCATCCGCGCGGTGAAGCCGTGGACCATGACGTCCCCGGAACGGCTGAACGCGTTCGTCCTCGCCACCCGGCACGTCGTCAAGCACGGCATCCCCGGCGACATCGTCGAGTGCGGGGTGTGGCGCGGCGGCTCGATGCAGGCCTGTGCCAGGGCGCTGCTCGGCTGCGGCACCACCGACCGCGACCTGTACCTCTTCGACACCTTCGACGGCATGACCCCGCCCACCGACGAGGACCTGCGGCGCGACGGCACCCCCGCCTCCGACATCCTCGCCCGCAACTCCAAGGACAAGGCGATCTGGGCGTACGCGACCCTCGACGACGTCACCTCCGGCCTCCGGCAGGTGCCCTACCCCGAGGAGCGCGTCCACTTCGTCCGCGGCAAGGTCGAGGAGACCGTGCCCGGCCGGGCCCCGGAGCGGATCGCGGTGCTGCGCCTCGACACCGACTGGTACGCCTCCACCAAGCACGAACTCGACCACCTCTACGACCGGTTGGTCCCCGGCGGCGTGCTGCTCATCGACGACTACGGCTACTGGGACGGCTCCCGCCAGGCCGTCGACGAGTTCCTGGAGGAGACCGGCGAACGACTGCTCCTGCTCCGCATGGACGAGGGGCGGATCGCCGTCAAACCGTGAGGCGGCCCGGCACCCGGGCCCCTCGAACCCCGGCCCCCGCGTCCCGTGACGCGGGGGCCGGCCCCTGTGCTCACCCGAATGGCGCAGGCCGGGTGACCGGCACGGACGTCGCCGGTTGTTAACGAGTGAGCCACCTCCAGCACACCCGGCTCACCACAGCGGTCCGCTGCTGTCCCCGTGGTCCCTATGTCGTCTTCTGTCGTCCGGAAGGAATGTGCGCCGCGCATGACACCCCGACTCACCGTCGTCGTCCCCATCTACAACGTCGAGGACTATCTCGGCGACTGCCTGGAGTCGCTGTCGGCACAGACCATGCGCGACCTGGAGGTCGTGATGGTCGACGACGGCTCCACCGACGGCAGCGGGACCGTCGCGCGGGCCTTCGCCGAGCGGGACACCCGGTTCCGGCTCGTCGAGCAGCCCAACGCCGGGCTCGGCGCCGCCCGCAACACCGGGATCCGGCACGCCACCGGCACCCACCTGACCTTCGTGGACAGCGACGACGTGATCCCCGAGGGCGCCTACGCGCTGATGCTCGACACCCTCGACGCCACCGGGTCCGACTTCGTCACCGGCAACGTCTTCCGGCTGCGCGCCGACGGCTCCACCGCCCAGTCGCCGATGTTCCGCAAGATCATGGCCACCACCCGCACCGCCACCCACGTCACCCGCGACTGGGGCCTGCTCGCCGACCGCATCGCCTGCAACAAGGTGTTCCGGCGCGACTTCTGGCAGGAGCACGCCTTCGAGTTCCCCGAAGGGGTGCTCTTCGAGGACATCCCCGTCGTGCTCCCCGCCCACTTCCGGGCGCGCAGCGTCGACGTGCTGTCCGACACCGTCTACCTGTGGCGCGACCGCGACGGCTCCATCTCCAACAAGCGTGCCGTCCCGCGCGCCATCCAGGACCGCACCGCCGCCTGCGCCTCGGCCGCCCGCTCGCTCGCCGAGCGCGAGGAGTGGCGGGAGGGCAAGCGCCGCTACGACGCCAGTGTCGTCGCCGGTGACCTGTGGATGTTCATGCAGGCGCTGCCCGACGGCGACGCCGCCTACCACGAGGCCTTCCTCGACCACGTCAACTCCTTCGCGGACAGCGTCGATCCGGGCATCTTCGACGACCTCCCGCTCGGCCTGAGAGTGCGCTGGCGGCTGATCCGGCAGCGCCGGATGTCCGAACTCCTCGCCTACATGGCGTACGAGAAGAGCAACCCCGGCGCCTTCACCGCCCGCCGCGGGCTGCGCGGCCGCCGCGCCGACTACCCCGTCCTCGGCGCCCGGCTGCCGCGCTCCGTCGCGGGCCTCGCCAAGACCGACCTGCCGCTCGACGCCCGGATCACCCGGGCCGCCTGGGACGAGGACGGCAAGCTGCACCTCACGGGCTACGCCTACGTGCGCAATCTGCCCGCCGGACGGCTCGCCGCCCGCGCCCGCGTCGCCTGGCTGCGGGCCGGAAAGCGGCGGGCGGTGCCGCTGCGGCTGCGCACGGTCCGCTCGCGCGAGGCGACCCTCGCCTCCAAGCAGGGCCTGCACAACTACGACCGGGCCGGTTTCGAGACCGTCGTCGATCCGGCGAAGCTGATCACCGCCCGGGCCAGCACCACCTGGAACCTGGAGCTCGGCGCCTGGGCCGGCGGCCTGCTGCCGCGCACCGGACCGGTCCGGCTGAGCGGCTCGGGATCCGTCCCCCTGCGCCACATCGACGACCATCTGCGGGTCGTGCCCACCCTCAGCGACGGCCGGCTGCGGCTGCGCATGGAGCGGCTCCCGGCCCGGCTCGCCGAACACAGCTGTGATGGCGAAACCATCCGCCTGACGGGCGCGCTGGCCGACGGCGCCCCCGGCGCCCCGCTCGCCGTCCGCGTCGAGAACTGGCGCACCAAGGAGTTCCACGACCTGCCGGTGACCTGCGACGGACGCGCCTTCACCGCCCGGGTCCCGCTCGCCCTGTTCGGCGGCTCGGCGGACGCGGCCGACCCGTGGGGCGTCGCCCTGGTCCGCGAGGGCGGCACCCCCGGCAACCCCGCCAAGGCCGTCTCGCTGCCGGTGCGCCCCGACATCGCCCCCGGCCGCTACGGGCTCGGCGGCGGCCGCGAACTGATGGTGCTCGCCAACGCGTCCGGCAACACCGAACTCCGCGACCAGGTCGTACGCCCCGTCGTCGACACCGTCCGCTGGGAGGAGTGCGGCGAGGGCAGCGACTGCCGGGCCTGCGCGGACTGCCGCGCACCGGGCCACCTCCTCCTCGCGGGCAGCTATCCGCTCGGCGGGGAGCGCGAGCTGGTCCTCGCCCACGACGGGCACGGCGAACAGGCCGTCACCCCGGTCACCGTCGCCGACGGCCGCTTCGAGGCCGTCCTGCGCCCGCACGCCGTCTCCGGACAGGCCGGGATCCTGCCGCTCGCCGAGGGCACCTGGCAGCTGTACCTGCGCGCGCCCGGCGACAGCGACCCCGACCGCGGCACGGCCGGTCTGCTGCTGATCGCCCCGGCCCGCCACGCCGACCTGCCGCTGTCCCGGGCCCTGCGCGGCCGGACCTTCACCGTGCAGCGCCGCCACCACGACCAGCTCGTCCTGCACTCCGGCTCGGCCCTGCCCGACGCGGACCGCGGACGCGCCGCCCAGAGCGCCCTGCGCGAGCGCTACGCCGCCCAGCGCACCCTGCCCCGCCGCGACGCGGTCCTCCACATCAGCTTCGACGGCCGCCAGTACTCGGACTCGCCGCGCGCCGTCCACACCGAACTCGCCGCCCGCGACACCGGCCTCGAACACCTGTGGGTGGTCCGCGACCAGCAGGTCGACCTGCCGCCCGGCGTCACCCCGGTCACCCTGTGGAGCGCCGAGTGGTACGAGGCCCTGGCCCGCTGCCGCTACGTCGTCACCAACACCCACCTGCCCGAGTGGTTCGAGCGCGCCGACGGCCAGTACGTCGTCCAGACCTGGCACGGCACCCCGCTCAAGCGGATCGGCCGCGACCTGCTCGGCAGCGCCAGCGCCGACCCGAAGTACATCGCGACGCTGCCCGCCCGCGCCGACCAGTGGTCGCTGCTCGTCTCCCCGAACAGCTTCTCCACCCCGGTGCTGCGCGAGGCCTTCGGCTACACCGGCGACGTGCTCGCCTCCGGCTACCCGCGCAACGACCTCCTGCACGCCCCCGACCGCGAGAAGCTGGCCGCCGCGGTGCGCGAACGGCTCGGCGTGCCCGACGGCAGACGCGTCATCCTGTACGCCCCGACCTGGCGCGAGAACCAGCGCCGCACCGGCGGCAAGTACGGCCTCGACCTCCAGCTCGACCTCGCCGCCGCCGAGGCGGCCCTCGGCGACGACCACGTCCTCCTCGTCCGCCGCCACTACCTCGTCGGCGGCGCGCTGCCCGAGAGCGACTTCGTCCGGGACGTCTCCCGCCACCCCGACGCGGCCGAACTCCTGCTGATCGCCGACGTGCTGGTGACCGACTACTCCTCCATGATGTTCGACTTCGCGCAGACGGGTCGGCCGATGCTCTTCCACACCTACGACCTCGACCACTACCGCGACACCCTGCGCGGCTTCTACTTCGACTTCGCCGCCAAGGCGCCCGGACCGCTGCTGCGCACCAGCGACGAGGTGATCGCCGCGCTGCTCGACGCGGACGCCGCCGTCGCCGGACACCGCGACGCCTACCAGCGGTTCCGCGAGGCGTTCTGCGACCTGGACGACGGCACCGCCGCCGCGCAGGTCGCCGACGCGATGCTCGCCCACGACGTGCGCGGGGGCAGCCGGTGAACAGCGTGGAACCCGACATCAGCGTCGTCGTCGACTGTCCGCCCGGCACCGCCGAGGCCGCCCTGCGCGACAGCGTCCGCTCGGTGCTCGACCAGACCCTCGCCGCCACCGAGGCCGTCCTCACCGGTGAGGGGGCCGCCGCAGCGGGCGCCGCCCTCACCGCCGACCACCCGCGCCGCGTGCGCACCGAGGCCCCGCGCGGCACGTTCGTCCTGCCGCTCGCCCCGGGCGAACTCCTGGAGCGCAACGCCTGCCGCAACCTGCTCGCCGCCGCCCGGCGCACCGACGCCGACCTCGTCGCCGGCCGCTGGACCCGGCGCACCGGCAGCGGCGCCAAGGAGCAGGGCCCCGCCTGGCAGCAGGAGCTGTACGGGCGCTCGCGCGTCGTCACCGGGCCCGCCGAGGCCCCCGAACTGCTCGTACGCGACGCCCTCACGGCCGGTTACGCGGTCCGGCGGACCCGGTGGGCCGAGGGCGGCACGGGCTTCGACCTCGCGCTCACCGCCCGCCGGACCGCCCTCGTCCCCAACCTGATCACCACCCGGCGCCCCGCCCCCGACCCGCTCGGCGACCTGCCGGCGGCCGCCGCGGCCCAGCGCCACGCCCTCGCCCTGCTCACCGACCCCGCGCTGCGCGCCGCCCGCGCCCACGCCTTCCTCACCGACCACGTCGTGCCGTGCGCCCGCGCCTTCCTCGGCGCCGCGCCCGGCCGCCGCGGCGAACTGGCCGCCGCCTACGCGCCGTTGCTCGACGGACTGGTCGACGAGGGCGTGCTGCGGGAGCTGGACCCCCTGGAGCGGATCGCCGCCGCGCTGCTCGCCGACGGCGACGCGCAAGGGGTGCACACGGCCGCGTACGCGCTGGCCCGGCCCGGCACCGTCGTCACCGCGCAGGCCCGCCACGAGGGGCGTGACTACTGGAGCCCGGAGCATCTGCACTCCCCGTACGACGTCACCGGACTCGGCGACGGACACCGCCCGTTGAGCGGGCTCAGGCTGCTCAACCGGGTCACCCGGTGCGCCCGCGAGGACGGGCGCCTGGTCGTCGAGGGCGCGGCCGTCCTGCCGCCCGCGCTGCGCGACACCGAACGCACCCACGTCCTCACCGCGAGCCTCGAACTCGTCGGCCGCGGCTCGGGCGCCCGGACCGTCACCGTGCCGCTCGACGACGTACGGCTGCGCGACGACACCATCGCCTGGCGGGCCACCGTCCCGCTCACCACCGTGCTGCGCCCGCGCGGCATCGGCGACCGGAACTGGGACCCCCGCCTGCTGCTCGGCGTCGACGGCGAACAGCTCGCGCCGCTCGACCTGTTCGCCGAGAAGGAGACCGTCGACACCAAGGCGACCGCGCTCCCGGCCCGCCCCCGCCTGGGCCGCCTCACCGCCGACACCTGGCAGCCCTACGTCACCGCCGGGCACCATCTCGCGGTCTGCCTGCTGCCCCGGCGCCGCCCGGCGCGCACGGCCAACGCGCTGGCCCGCTACGCCACGAACTTCCGCCCCGCCCGCGTGATCAAGCAGCGCTGGAAGAAGCTCCGCAAGAAGTTCGCCGCCCTGCACTCCCAGCGCACCAAGACGAGCGTCTACCGCCATCTGCTGCGCCGACTGCCCGTCAGCCGCGGCACCGTCGTCTTCGAGAGCCACATGGGCAAGTGCTACGGCGACAGCCCGCGCGCCGTCCACGAGGAGCTGGTGGCGCGCCGCCGCGGTGCCCGCGTCGTGTGGTCCTACGCGCAGGACCCCACCGGGTTCCCGCAGGACGCCACGCTGGTGCGCCGCTGGTCCTGGCGGTACCTGTGGGCGCTCGCCCGCGCCGAGTGGTGGGTCGACAACCAGGGCTTCCCGCACGCCCTCGACAAGCCGAAGCACACCACGTACCTCCAGACCTGGCACGGCTCCGCCTACAAGCGGATGGGCTACGACGAGATCCGGCACAAGATGCAGAACGCCCCGCAGCGCGAGCAACTGATGCGTGCCGTGGGCCGGTTCGACCGGTTCCTCGTCCGCTCCGAGCACGACGTGACCACCCTCGCCCGCGCCTACCGCATCCCCGAGGAGCGGCTGATGCGCGTCGGCTACCCGCGTAACGACCGGCTCGTCGCCGCCCGGGCCCGCGACGAGCGCGAGGGCCGCTTCCCGCGCCCCGCCCTCGCCGCGCACCTGGGCATCCCCGACCACCGCACGGTCGTCCTGTACGCGCCCACCTTCCGCGGCACGCCGAAGAACAAGAAGGCGCGACTGCTGCTCGACGTACGGGAGTTCGCCGAGCGGTTCGGCGACACCCACACGCTGCTGGTGCGCGCCCACTACATGGAGGCGGCGACCCTGCCCGTCACCCCGCCCGGCACCGTCCTCGACGTCTCCGGCCACCACGACGTCAGCGAACTCCTCTGCCTCGCCGACGTCCTGGTCACCGACTACTCGTCGATCATGTTCGACTACGCACTCCTGGACCGGCCCCTCGTGCACTTCGCCCCCGACCTCGACGACTACGCGGCGGAACGCGGCAGTTACTTCGACCTGCGCGCCCGCTCGGGCGGCCCGGTCGTCGACACCCAGGACGCGCTGCACGCCGTCCTCGCCCGGATCAAGGAGACGGACGCGGACTGGCAGGAGGCGCGGCGCGCGTTCGCCGCCGAGTTCGGGGCCTACGACGACGGGGGCGCCGCCCGCGCCGTCGTCGACGCCCTCTTCACCCGGAAGGCGGGCCGCTGATGACGACGCCAGTGACGACGCGGACCACCACCCGGGAGCGGGACCTCTATCTTGTCGCCAACAGCACCGACGAGCTGGGCGGGGTCACCGCCTGGACCCATCAGATGGCCCGGCTGTTCCAGTCGGCCGGACACCGCGTGCACGTCATCGGCGTGCACCGGGCCGACCTGAAGATGGCCGTGCCCGAGGCCCCCGACTACCCGGTCACCGCCCTGTATCCCGGACACCCGCTCACCGCGCGCCCGATGCGCGGCCGCCGCCGCTTCAGCGTGCCCGCGCGGCGCCGCGAGGCCCGCAGGCTCGCCGACAAGAAGCGGGCGATCGCCGAGCTGGACGCGATCCTGGGGCAGGCGCGGCCCGGCTCGGTCGTCATCGTCACGCAGGTGTGGCCGATGGAGTGGCTGCGCGAGACCGACACCTCGCACCTCACGCTCATCGGCATGAGCCACGAGTCGTTCGCCTACTCGCGCGCCTGCCACCGCTACCACTGGGTGAAGCGGCACTACCCGCACGTCGACCGCTGGCTCGCCCTCACCCAGGAGGACGCCGACATCTGGACCGCCGAGGGCCTCGACAACGTCGGCTTCATGCCCAACGCCCTCGCCCACCTGCCCGCCGTGCCCTCCCCGCGCACCGCGAACGTCGTCTGCTCCATCGGCCGGCTCGCCGACCAGAAGGGCATCGACATGCTCCTCGACACCTGGGCGAAGGTCGTGCCGCACCGCCCCGACTGGGAGCTGCACCTGTACGGGGCGGGCACCGACGAGCCCGAACTGCGCCGCCAGGCCGCCGAACTGGGCATCGAGGGCTCCGTGCGCTGGCAGGGCCGCACCGACGACGTGCCGGCCGCCCTCGCCGCCTCCTCGGTGTTCGTGCAGTCCTCGCGCGGCGAGGGCTTCCCGCTGGCCCTCATGGAGGCGATGGCCAGCGGTGTGCCCTGTGCCGCGTTCGACTGCGCGCCGGGCGTCCGGGAGATCGTCCGGGACGGTGAGGACGGGCTGCTCGCCCCTGCCGGTGACCTCGACGCCCTCGCCGACCGGCTGCTGCGCCTGACCGGCAATCCGCGGTTGCGGGATGCCATGGGTGAGCGGGCCCGAGCCAATGTCCAGCGGTTCTCCGAGGCGCGGGTCCTCGACCTGTGGGAGGAGTTGTTCGCCCTGCTGGAGCGCTAGCACTTCGTCCGCGGGCCGGTGGCCGCTTCTCGCGCAGTTCCCACCGGCCCGCGGACGAGGTCAGACCCGGGGCGCGGGCGCCGACGCCGGCGACTGGTGCGGGACCGCCGCCGCGCCGAGCGGCTCCTCGCCGAACACCACCCGCCGCACGACCCGCTCCCCGGCCCGCCCGTCCTCGTACGGGCAGAACCGCTCCCGGAACGCCGCCCGCAACTGCGCGGAGCGCGACCCGCGCCAGTGGCCCGTGGCGAAGATGTCGATCAGCTCGTCCTCGGACCGTGCGACCGCCCCCGGCGGGAAGGAGCGCAGGTCGAAGTAGGTGCCGCGGGCCGCCTCGTAGGCCTCCCAGTCGTCGGCGTGGACGACGATCGGGCGGTCCAGGGCCGCGTAGTCGAACATCAGGGACGAGTAGTCGGTGACCAGCGCGTCCGAGGCGAGGCAGAGCGTCTCGACGCTCGGGTGGTCCGACACGTCGATCAGCCGGGCGGCCCCGGCCCCGGTGCCGGTCAGCGGGGCCGCGTAGCTGTGGTGCGCGCGGGTGAGGAGCGTGAAGCGCGGGCCCAGGGTGCGCAGCATCCGCTCCAGGTCCAGCGGGAGGCGCTGGGTGATCCGGTAGTCCCGGTGCGTGGGGGCGTAGAGGATCGCGATCGAGTCGCGCGGGATGCCGAGGGTCTCGCGCAGCCGGGCGGTGTCCTGCGGACCCGCCGTGCGGAAGCGGTCGTTGCGCGGGTAGCCGTATTCGAGGGTCGTGTACGCGGCCGGGTAGGCCCGCTCCCAGGTCAGCGTGGAGTGCCGGTTGCTGGACAGGACGTAGTCCCACTTGTCGGCGTTGCGCAGCAGCTGGGCGAAGTCCGTGCCGCGGGCCGCCGCCGGGTGGTCCTGGAGGTCGAGGCCCATCTTCTTCAGCGGGGTGCCGTGCTGCGTCTGCACGAAGACCTGCTCGCGGCGCTTGACCAGGCGCCGGTCGAAGTTGACGTTGTTCACGAGGTACTTGGAGCGGGCGAGCGCCGTCCAGTACGCGGCCGTGCCCGGCGTCAGCGGCCGGGTGGCGGACGGGATCGTGTGGTGGTGCTCCGGCGCCGCGATCCACGACGTGCGCACGTGCGGGGCGTGGACGCGGAAGGCCTCCTCCAGGGCGCCCGGGTTGCAGCCGTGGCCGCGGCCCCAGTACGAGGCGAACACCGCCTCGTTCTCCCGCACCGGGAGCCGCAGCTGGACCCGGTAGTGGAGCTGGAGCGCGGCGGCCCTGAGCGTGCGCCGGGCCGAGGCGAGCCGGCGGGACAGGCGCCGGCCGACCGCCATCGCCGCCCACAGGGCGCGGTAGGTGCGGTGGGTGCCGAGCCGGACCAGGGCGTGCCGCAGCCGGGTGCGGCTGCTCACGCGGGCGCCCGGGGTGCGGTAGCGCCCGTAGTGGCCGCGCGCCCTGCGCAGGAACTCGGCGCGGCTGCGGCGGGGGAGCCGGCCCCGCTTGGTGAAGAGCGTGGAGAGGTGGTCGACCATCCTGCGGAACATCGCCGCGCGCCACTGGGCGTCCAGGTCCGGGTGCTGGTCGAGGAACTCGAAGACGCGCTCGTACTGGTCGAAGATGTCGAAGTGGCGGCGCGAGGTCGTGCCGAGGATGTTGCCGCCGCGGCGCTGGCGGTAGTGCACACAGACCCGGTCCAGGGTCGCCAGCGACTCGGCCGCCATCAGGACCGGGTACGTCCAGGGCGTGTCCTCGTAGTAGCCGGGCGGGAAGGTGAAGCCCTCGCGCTCGATGAACTCCCTGCTGTACGCCTTGTTCCAGACCACCATCAGCAGCTTCAGCAGGCCCGGCCGGTCGGCGAGCGTGAAGGGCGCCGGGCCGTCCTGGGCGAGCAGGTGCGCGAACTGGTTGCGGACCTCGCGGCCGTCCCAGAAGGTGCGCGCGTAGTCGAACAGCAGGACGTCGGGGGAGCCCGTCTCCTTGACGCGGTCCGCGATCGCCCGCAGCGCGCCCGGGGTGAGGGTGTCGTCGCTGTCGAGGAAGAGGACGTAGTCGCCGGTGGCGTGCTTGAGGCCGGCGTTGCGGGCGCGGCCCAGGCCCACGTTCTCGTCCAGGTGGACGGCCCGGACGCGGGCGTCGCGCGCCGCGAACTCGTCGATGATCTCGCCACAGGCGTCCGGTGAGCAGTCGTCCACGGCGATCACTTCGAGGTCCGTGAAGTCCTGCTCCAGCACCGAGGCGAGGCACGGGTGCAGATACGCCTGCACCTTGTACGCGGGGACGATGACACTGAACCGGGGCAAGGTGGCACATCCAGGGAGTCGGCGCGGGCATTCTGCCCGGGAACGGCCGACACGCAGGGAAGTTACGCACGATGCGGCATTCGGGGGATCCGCGCGCGGACGGCCGACGGGCGGACCCGGAGATCCCCGGTCCGCCCCTCAACCCCGCCCGGTGAGCTGCTACTTCACCGCGCCCGCCATCACGCCCGAGACGAAGTGCCGCTGGAAGGCGAAGAACACCGCGAGCGGAATGATCATCGAGATGAACGCGCCGGGCCCGAGCACGTCGACGTTGTTGCCGAACTGGCGCACCTGGGTCTGCAGCGCGACCGTGATCGGCTGGCTGCCCGCGTCCGTGAAGACCAGCGCCACCAGCATGTCGTTCCACACCCACAGGAACTGGAAGATGCCGAGGGAGGCGATCGCCGGAGCGGCCAGCGGCATCACCACCCGCACGAACAGCCGCAGTTCCCCCGCCCCGTCGAGACGCGCCGCCTCCAGCAGTTCGCGCGGGATCTCCGCGAAGAAGTTCCGCAGCAGGAACACCGCGAACGGCAGCCCGAACGCGACGTGGAAGAGGACCACGCCGAGCACCGAGCCGAAGATGCCGATGTCGCCGAAGAGCTTGGCGATCGGTACGAGGGCCAGCTGCACCGGCACCACCAGCAGCCCCACCACGATCAGGAACCACCAGTCGCGGCCCGGGAACTCCATCCACGCGAACGCGTACCCCGCCAGCGAGCCGATCACGATGACCAGCAGGGTCGCGGGCACCGTGATCAGGATCGTGTTGACCAGGGACGTCGTGATGTCGGAGTTCTCGAGGAGTTTGGTGTAGCTGTCGAAGGTGAGCTGCGACGGCTTGGAGAACACCTTCCACCAGCCGCTCGCCGCCATGTCGTCCGGCGAGCGCAGCGAGGAGAGCAGCAGCCCGACGGTCGGCACCAGCCAGAGCGCGCCGACCACGAGCAGCACGAACTGCACCACACCGCCGCTGAGCTTCTCGCCGATCCGGCCCGCGAGCGACCGCTTGGCCCGCACCGTGTCGTCGACCGTCGTCATCGCCGCGCCTCCTGCCTCAGCCGCCGCATGTTGAACCACATCACCGGGATCACGAGGAGCAGCAGGAGCACCGCGATGGCGCTGGCCAGGCCCTCGTTGTTCTCGTTGAACGCCGACAGGTACAGCTGCAGCGCCAGGACGTTGGCGTCGTCCTGGGTGGAGCCCGGCGCGATGATGTAGACGAGGTCGAAGATCTTCAGGACGTTGATCATGAGGGTGACCAGGACGACCGCGAGCACCGGTGCAAGGAGCGGCACCGTGACCCGCCGGAACACCTGCCACTCCGTCGCCCCGTCCACCCGGGCCGCTTCGAGCAGCTCCCGGGGGATCCCGGCGAGTCCGGCGCCGATGAGGACCATCGCGAAGCCCGCCCACATCCACACGTACGCGACCATGATCGAGGTCGTCACGATGTTGAGGTAGAGGTCGAAGCCGCCCAGATGGATGGTGAAGAACTTCTTGTCGCCGAGCCAGTCGACGCCGTTGTACGCCTCCTTGAAGTTCGCGGCGGGCAGCCGGAGTTTCGCCCCGTCGGCGGCGGCGGGCAGGGTGAAGGTGCCGTCGGCGGCGGCCGTCGTGGACGCCACCACCTTGCCGCCCTTCACCGCCTCGACCCGCATGCCGGGGTAGCCGACCTCGGTGGGGTCGACGCCCTTGGCCTTGCCCGCGCCCTTGCCGAGCGTGAAGTCCTGCCAGAGCGTGCCGGTGACCTTCCCCGGCGACGCGGCCGCCGCCTCGGCGGGCTTCGCGCCGTCCGGCATCTGGTCGGCGGCGACCCCGACCAGCGGCAGCAGGTACGCCTTCCCGGCCTGCACCGGCTCCTTGGTGAGGTACGGACCGCCCGCCCTGCCCGCGAGCGGGTCGTCGGCGCGCGGATGGGCCTTCGGGAACGCGGACGCCGAGCTGAACGTGTCGTGGACCGAGGTCCACACCGCGTTCACCGCGCCCTTGCCCGGATCCTGGTCGTACACCAGCCGGAAGATGATGCCCGCGGCCAGCATCGAGATCGCCATCGGCATGAAGACGACCAGCTTGAACGCCGTGCCCCAGCGGATCCGCTCGGTCATCACGGCGAAGATCAGGCCGAGTGCGGTGGCGACCGTCGGGGCGAGCACCACCCACCAGATGTTGTTGTTGATCGCGGCTTTGGTGTCGGAACGGGTGAACAGGGTCTGGTAGTTGTCGAAGCCGATGAACGAGCTGCCCGAGGCGTTGAAGAAGCTGCGCACGACGGAGTACCCGATCGGGTAGACGACGAGCGCGCCGAGCAGCACGAGCGCGGGCAGCAGGAAGAGGAGCGCGACGGTCCTGCGGGTACCGGTCACGCTCTTGAAACGGCGGGAGGCGGGGGCGGGCCCGGGTGTCGCCGACGCGGCCGTGGTGGCCGGTGCGTCGGCGGGAGCACCCGGGCCGCCGTCCTTGTCGGGTCCGGCGGCCGGGGTGGTCATCGCCCGATCAGTCCTTGTACGCCTTGACCGCGTCGGCCTCCAGGGTCCTCTGGGTGCCTTCGATGTCCTTCGGGTTCGCCAGGAAGTCCTGCAGCGCCTTCCACTCGCCCTTGCCGGGCGTGCCGCCGAACGCCTGCGGGGTCTGGTCCGACATGTCGAAGCGGAAGCTGTCGCCGGAGTCGACGAGCGCCTTCGCGATCGTGCGCTGCACGTCGTTCGGGTATGCGGACAGGTCCACGTTCTTGTTCGGCGAGAGGTAACCGCCCAGCTTGGCCTGGATGGTGGCCGCGTCGGGGGAGGCCAGGAACTTCACCAGGGCCTGCGCCGCCGGCGAGTCCTTGAAGATCACCGCGGCGTCGCCGCCGCTGACCACGGGCGCCTTGTCGCCGACCGCGGGGAACGGGAAGACCTTCGCGTCCGTGCCGACCTTCGCCTTCGTCTGCTGGATGTTGACCTGCACGAAGTCGCCCTCGTAGACCATGGCGCCCTTGGGCTGGTCGCCGCCGGTGAAGGTCTGCTCGACGGACTTGGTGAACTCGGTGCCCACCGCGCCCTTGTTGCCGCCCGCGAGGTAGTCGCTCTTGCCCCACAGCTGGGCCAGCGTCGTCAGGGCCTGCTTGACCGACGGGTCCGTCCACTTGATCTTGTGCGCGGCGAGCTGGTCGTACTTCTCCGGTCCCGCCTGCGAGAGGTAGATGTTCTCGAACCAGTCGGTGAGCGGCCAGCCGTCGGCGCCGGCGACCGACACCGGCGTCACCCCGGAGTCGTAGAGCGCCTGGCAGGTGGTCAGGAACTCCTTCCAGGTCTTCGGTTCCTTCGCCGCCGCGTTCTGGAAGACCGCCGCGTTGTACCAGATCAGCGACTTGTTGGCGGCCTTGTAGTAGGCGCCGTAGTTCTTGCCGTCGACCTTGCCGAGGTCCTGCCAGCCCTGGCTGTAGTTCTTGGCCAGTTCGGCCTGCACGTCCTTGTCGAGCGGCTTCGCCCACTTCTTGTCGACGGCCTGCTTGATCGCGCCTGGCTGCGGGAGCATCGCCACGTCGGGCGGGGAGCCGCCCGCGACCTTCGACCCGATGAAGTTGATGATCGGGTCCTGCGCAGGTACGAACGTGACCTTCGCGCCCGTCCGTTTCTCGAACTCCGCGAGCACCTGCTTGAAGTTCTTCTGCTCGTCACCGGTCCACACGGCGGCGATCTCCAGCGACTTGCCGTCCAGCTTCGGCAGTTGGAGGGAGGAGCCGGAGGACGCCGTGTCCTTCCCGTCCTTCCCGCTCGGCTCGTCGCTGTTGTCGTCGCCGCCGCACGAGGTGAGCGCGAGGGTCAATGAGCCCACGGCCAGGGCCACGGCTGCTCGGCGAAAGGTGGGTGTCCGAAGAGTGCTGCGCATCACTGCCCCGTTCTCGTCCTGAAGGCTGAACGTCCGTACTGAGCGCTGTACTTCTGGCTTGTTCGTGCGCTCTGGTCTACGCCCCACCAGGGAGAACCGGCAAGGGTGCCGGTCGCTCCGCGGGGGTGATCGTGACGGGGTCGTGATGCCGGGGGCGCGGGCGTGTTCCCGGGTGCGGGTGTCGTCGTGGCTGGTCGCGAGGTTCCCCGCGCCTCTGTCGGGCCGTCGTTCGCCCGCGGCCCGGTGGCCGCTTCTCGCGCAGTTCCCCGCGCCCCTGAGATGCGCACTTCGTGCGGCATCTCATCGAGGGCCGCGGCCTCGGACGGGAGGGGGGAGGCCTCTGACGGGGAGGCGCGCGAAGCGCAGCCTCAAGGGGAGGCTGCGCGTCAGCGCATGCCTCAGGGGCGCGGGGAACTGCGCGGCCAGCCACGACGGTGGCGCGCTTGAAGGACTGCTCAGGGGCGCGGGGAACTGCGCGAGAAGCTCCACCGGCGGGCAGACGAGCGGCGACGAGGGGGGCCCGCTACAGCAGGGACGGGACCTCCTGCGCGGAGACGGACCGCGCGGCCCGCTCCAGGGCGCTGGCCAGCAGGGCCAGATCCGTCGGCCCGTTGCCCAGCTCCCGGACCGGGCGGCGGTCCGGAGGATCCCCCATGCGGGCCCAGTCCAGAACGACCACGGTGGGCCGCAGGGTCGCCGTGCGCGGAATACGACCGGTGACCCGACCCGACTGCAGGCCCACATCCCGCCCATCGGCAGCGAACAACCGCCCACGCCCCGGCGCCGGATCCTCGACCCCGCCACTGCGCACGGCATCGAGCACCACCCGGGGCCGCGCGGCCCACCCGACGGCCCCGCCGGAGGCGAACGCCGCGACGAGATGCACCCCGAGCCGCTCCCCGTCCCGCGCCACGGCCTCCAGCGCCCGCACCACGGACCCCGCGGCGGGCCGCCCCGGCGACCCCAACGGCGGCGCCAGCAGCGCGTCCAGATCGTCGACGACCACCACGAGCCGCGGCAACGGCGGCGCCGCCTCCGCCTTCTCCCGCGCCGCGCCGGTCCGCAGCCGCATCGTGGGCATCGTGGAACTCGGCGCCGTGTCCAGATCCTCGGCCCCAGCCCCGGACCCGGACGCGGGCGCGCTGCGCTGGGGGACGAGCCGCCCGGCGACGGTGCGCTGGGTGTGCCACTCGGTGAAGTGCGTACGCCCTATCAACTCGGCCCGCCGCTTCAGCTCGGTGCTCAGCGACTGGGCGAACTCCCGCATCCGCACCGGGTCGTTGGCCGCGAGGTGGGTCGTGACGTGCGGCAGGTCGGTGCAGACCCGCAGCCCGTCCGCCGCGCCGCCCGACCCGCCGGTGCCGCCCTGCCCGTCGATGAGGACGAGGCTGAGCCGGTCCGGCCGCTCGGCGGCGGCGAGCGACGCGGCGACCGAGCGCAACAGCTCCGTCCGGCCGCTGCCCGCGGGCCCCTCGACGAACAGATGCGGGCCGTCCGCGGCGAGGTCGACCCCGACCGGCCCGCGCGGCCCGGCACCGAGCACCGCCACGACGCGGCCGCCCAGGGAGTCCGGATCGTCCGAGGCCGCCGCCCAGCGGGCCATCAGCGACGCGGGGGTGGCCCGGGCCAGCCCCAGCTCGTCCAGCAACCGGGCGACCTGCGGCAACGGCGCCGACACGCGCGCGTGGGGCAGCCCCGACGTGCCCGCACCCTCCGTGCGCAGCGGCGCGAGCGCCCGCGCGAACCGCTCCGCCCACGCGAGCGACACCGCGTCCACCGTGGCGACCGTGCCGTGCCCGACGGGCTGCCCCTGCGCGGCGCGGTGCAGCCGCAGCGAGGTCGCCACGTCTCCGCTGAGCAGTGCCACGGCGCCGCACGCGCGGAAGGGCGGGCTCTGCGCACAGGCCGCCTCATAGGTCTGGTCGACCGGCGACGCCGGGGTGGTGGCCGGCGTCTCGGCCAGGCACACGACGTGGATCCCGGCCGCGGCGCCCTCGGCGGCGAGCCGCACGGTGGCCTCCCGCAGCGTGGCCGACCCCGGGTCGCCGTCGACGACGACCACGGCGGCGGCGTCCGGACGCAGCCCCGCGGCGTGGTCGTCCAGGCGGCGCAGCAGCTCACCGGTGCGGGCGGCCGCCTGATCCCGGTCGTACGCGAGCAGCAGCCGGCAGTCCTGCCCGTGGGCCGGGCGCACATGCGGCAGCCAGCCGAGCCAGGACCACTCGGCGATCCGCTCCGCCTCGGACCGCGCCCGGTCGGTGCTGATCAGCACGACCTCCAGCCGGTCCGGCGCGTGCAGCGCCGCGAGCTGGGCCACGACCGCGCGGGCCAGGCCGGTGAGCCGCGCCCGCGGCCCCGCGAGCCCGAGCGCCCCCGCCTCGGCCAGTCCCACCGTCACCGGGACCGCGGGCAGCGGTCCGGCCCCGCCGGGACCCGGCCGGTCGACGGTGCCCAGCCGCACGGCCAGCGCCTCCGGGTGCCCGGGCCCGCGCTCCCACAGACGCGGCCCGGGGCCGAGCGCGGTGAGCAGCAGCGTGGCGGCGTCGGGCCAGGTCCCGGCGGCGGCGGGCATTGCGGGAACGGGGTCGGCGCCGCTGCGGGGAGCGGGCACGCCGGGCTGCTGCGGTGCGCGCATCGCGTACGGCTCGTGGATCGCGTGCTCGGCGTCCTCGGCGTCCCCGGACCGGTCGGTGTCCTTCGCGGCCTTCGCGTACCCCTCGTCGCGTCCGGAGCGGCGCAGCAGCCGGCCCAGACCGCCGCGCCTGCGCGGGGCGGACGGCAGCTCCGTACCGCGCGGTGGTGTGCCCGTCCCGGTCCGCTCCACGTCGGGCGCCCCGCCCTGCCCCGGTACGACGGGCTGCGCGCCCCCGGGCGCCGTGTCACCCGCGGCGCCCCAGGACGCGTCCCCGTACGCGTGCCGGGTCTCGTCGGCGGGAACCACCGGCGACGAGGGCGCGGCCGGGGCGTCGCCCGCGGCGGGCCGGCGGGTGTCCGCCGTGCCGAGCGCCACCCGCACCTGTCCCTCGCCGTCGGGCGCCGTCGCCAGCGGTGCCGTGCGGGCCGTGCCGCCCGCCGCCGTGACCCGCAGCGCCGACTCGCCCAGGCGCAGCAGCGTGCCGGGGGAGAGGGGCACGGGCCGCTCGTCCAGGGGGCGGCCCTCCAGCGTCGTCCCGTTCGTCGATCCCAGGTCCGCCACCGTGACCCGGCCGTCGGGGTCGAGCGTCACCGCGCAGTGCAGCCGTGACACGTCCGGGTCGTCCAGGCTGACGTCGGCGTCCGCGGAGCGGCCGATGCGGATCTGGCCGCCGTGCAGCAGATGGACACCGCCCGCGTCCGGCCCCGCCACCACGTGGAGCCGGGCCGCCGCCGAGTCGGGATCGGGGCCGGGATCGGCGGGGCCGCCGAGCGAGAGCACCGCGCCGTCGGTCAGCGGCGGCTCGCCCAGCAGGCAGCGCTGGGGATCGAGCCGCTCATGGCCCGCGTACAGCACGGAGGAGGGGGCGTCGCCGCCCGCGGCGGCCGCGACGAGGCCGGAGAGCACGGCGGCGAGCGCGGTGCCCGCGGGCGCTGTGACCAGGAGGTCGCGGGCCGGGGATGCTGCGGCCTCGACGGAGGCCATGACGGTAAGCCGGATCTGCATCGCCGCCAGCGGTCCCTTCTGCGCGGGCACCCGGGCCAGGGACGCCCGCGGTCCCCACCGCAGATTCCCCCGCCGCCACGGGCACGTCAGCCAGTGCTGAGAGGCATCCTCGCACCTGCCACTGACACTTCGCCCGCCCCCCACCCGTAAGTGATCTTGATTGGTCGGCTCTGCCCGCAAAAGTGCCTGCTCTGTCGCCGCCGGACGTCCGGTTGAGATCGCTCACGACCCCGCCCGGCAACCGCGCGACCCGGAAATGCGTCTTTCCGACGAAGTCTGTCCGTCGAACACGGGTATGAGTGGTCAAGGAAGATCGACAGCCTGCACCTCGTGCGGCGCCACTACAGTGGGTCGGAACACAGAACGCAAGCCAAGCAGGGAGCGCATGACGTGCGGCCGGTAGGCAGCAAGTACCTGCTCGAGGAGCCGCTCGGACGCGGCGCCACGGGCACCGTCTGGCGAGCCCGCCAGCGCGAGACCGCGGGCGCCGAGGCGGCCGTCGCCGGTCAGCCCGGCGAGACCGTTGCG
The DNA here is from genome assembly GCF_040297005.1 of Streptomyces sp. NPDC001904. Classification (NCBI taxonomy): domain Bacteria; kingdom Bacillati; phylum Actinomycetota; class Actinomycetes; order Kitasatosporales; family Streptomycetaceae; genus Streptomyces; species Streptomyces sp. NPDC001904. The sequence goes on from NZ_JBEOYI010000016.1 coordinate 85,515, forward strand.
ATCAAGGTTCTCAAGGAGGAACTGGCCAACGACGCGGACGTGGTGATGCGCTTCCTCAGGGAGCGCTCCGTCCTGCTCAGGCTCACGCACCCGAACATCGTCCGCACGCGTGACCTGGTCGTCGAGGGCGAACTGCTGGCCCTGGTCATGGACCTGATCGACGGTCCCGACCTGCACCGCTATCTGCGCGAGAACGGCCCGTTCTCGCCGGTCGCGGCCGCGCTGCTGACCGCGCAGGTCGCCGACGCGCTCGCCGCGAGCCACGCCGACGGCGTCGTGCACCGCGACCTGAAGCCCGCGAACGTGCTGCTCAAGCAGGACGCCGGTGGCATGCACCCGATGCTCACCGACTTCGGCATCGCGCGCCTGGCCGACTCCCCGGGGCTGACCCGCACCCACGAGTTCGTGGGCACGCCCGCGTACGTCGCGCCCGAGTCCGCCGAGGGCCGCCCGCAGACCAGCGCGGTCGACATCTACGGCGCGGGCATCCTGCTGTACGAGCTCGTGACCGGGCGCCCGCCGTTCTCCGGCGGCTCCGCCCTCGAAGTGCTCCACCAGCACCTCAGCGCCGAGCCGCGCCGCCCCTCCACCGTGCCCGACCCGCTGTGGACGGTCATCGAGCGCTGCCTGCGCAAGAACCCGGACGAGCGGCCCAGCGCGGAGAACCTCGCGCGCGGTCTGCGCACCGTCGCCGAGGGCATCGGCGTGCACGCCAACAGCGCGCAGATCGCCGCCGCCGACGGCGTGGGCGCGCTCCTGATGCCCGACCCGGACCCGGCACAGGTCCCGGACGTTCCGGGCGCCGCCGACCCCACCCAGGTACTGCCGAACAACGCGTCCGGTTTCGGTCAGGTCGATCCGAACGCTGCGACGAGCGTCATGCAGCAGCAGGGCAACCAGGGGGGCCAGTACGGCGCGGCCGACCCGACGGCCGTCATGCCGCCGGTCCCGCAGAATCCGCCGGGCGGCGACTCCGACGACCCGCACCCGTGGCAGAACCAGCTGCGCGCGGCCCGCGACCGCAACGAGCAGACGCAGGTCCAGTACCTCGACCCGAACGAGGACCCGCTGCGCCGCCGTCCGCAGCGCCAGGTCCAGCAGCCCCAGCAGCAGCCGCGCCAGCAGAACTACGCGCCCCGGCAGCAGCGCCAGGCGCCGCGCTCGACCCCGCAGCCGCAGCAGCCCCAGCAGCCCAGGCAGCAGCCGCAGCAGCCCCAGCACTACGCGCCGCCGCAGCCGCCGCCCCAGCAGTCTCGGCCGCCGCGCGAGCCGCGCCAGCGCAGCGCCAACCCGATGAAGATCCCCGGTCTCGGCTGCCTCAAGGGCTGCCTTTTCATGATCGTGATCCTCTTCGTGGTGAGCTGGCTGGTCTGGGAATTCACTCCGCTCCAGGACTGGATCGGCACCGGCAAGGGCTACTGGGCCCAGCTGTCCGACTGGTTCTCGACCGTGAGCGACTGGATCGGCGATCTGGGGAGCAAAACCGGCAACTGAACTGCGATGTTGGAGATTTGTCGACATCCGGCGGGTGATTTCCCGCTCTGATGCGTTGGTTGGCGTCCGGGCCGCGTAGCTTGGGCGCCAACACGCGTCTGTAGGAGCAGTCTTGGCACGGAAAATCGGCAGCCGGTACACCGCCCACCAGATCCTGGGGCGTGGCAGTGCGGGCACCGTGTGGCTGGGCGAGGGACCCGAGGGTCCTGTCGCCATCAAACTGCTGCGCGAGGATCTCGCCTCCGACCAGGAGCTGGTCGGCCGCTTCGTCCAGGAGCGCACCGCCCTGCTGAGCCTCGACCACGCGCGCGTGGTCGGTGTTCACGACCTGGTCGTCGACGGCAACGACCTGGCGCTGGTCATGGACCTCGTCCGCGGCACCGACCTGCGCACCCGCCTGGAGCGCGAGCGGCGGCTCGCCCCCGAGGCCGCCGTCGCCATCGCCGCCGACGTCGCCGACGCGCTGGCCGCCGCGCACGGCGCCGGCATCGTGCACCGCGACGTGAAGCCCGAGAACATCCTGCTCGACATGCAGGGCCCGCTCGGCCCCGGCGGCGCGCACCCGGCGCTCCTCACCGACTTCGGCATCGCCAAGCTGATCGACACCCCGCGCCGCACCAAGGCGACGAAGATCATCGGCACCCCGGACTATCTCGCCCCCGAGATCGTCGAGGGCCTGCCGCCGCGCGCCGCCGTCGACATATACGCCCTCGCCACGGTCCTGTACGAGCTTCTGGCGGGCTTCACGCCCTTCGGCGGCGGGCATCCCGGGGCGATCCTGCGCCGCCACGTCACGGAGACCGTCGTCCCGCTGCCCGGCATCCCCGACGAGCTGTGGCAGCTGCTCATCCAGTGCCTCGCCAAGGCGCCGGCCTCCCGGCTGCGGGCCTCGGAGATGGCCGCCAGGCTGCGTGAGCTGCAGCCGTTCCTGGCCGGGATGGCGCCGCTCGACGTCGACGAGCCCGACGCCGAGCAGGACGCCGAGGAGCCGCAGGCGCCGGACGAGGAGCCGGTGGCGGTGGAGCGGCCCCGGCGCGGGGCCGTGCCGCTGGTGCCGGGGACGGCCTCGGCCGACTCCAACCGCGACACCCATACGTCGATGAGGGTCCCGGCGCCGGACGAGCTGGCCGGCGGCGCCCGCGGCACCGCCCGTGCCCCGCGCGCCTCGGGTGCCCCGCGGCCCGGCTCCGCCCGCAACCGGCACTCCGCGCGACGGCGCCGGATCACTCTGGGGGTGGCCGGGGTCGTTCTGGTGGCGGTGGTGGGCGGCGGCATCTGGGCCGTCTCCTCCGGAGGGGACGACCGCCCCCCGTCGGACCACCAGAACTCGGCCCCGGCCGAGCCGTAGCCCCACCGTTCCCACCCGCGGCTCCGGTGGGGGCTGGTCGCGCAGTTCCCCGCGCCCCTGAGATGCGCACTGCGTGCGCCATCTCATCAAGAGACGCGCGCCGCAGCCTCTCGGGCAAGGTGCGCGAGGGAGAGGCTGCGCGTCAGCGCACGCCTCAGGGGCGCGGGAAACGGCGCGAGAAGCGGCCACCGGGCCGCGGGTGAAGTGCGACCCAGGGGCGCGGGAAACGGCGCGAGAAGCGGCCACCGGGCCGCGGGTGAAGTGCGACCCAGGGGCGCGGGAAACGGCGCGAGAAGCGGCCACCGGGCA
>NZ_JBEOYI010000016.1:88761-196682 GCF_040297005.1 Streptomyces sp. NPDC001904
CGCCGCGGGTGAAGTGCGACCCAGGGGCGCGGGGAACGGCGCGAGAAGCGGCCACCGGAGCCGCGGGGGAAGTGCGCCTCAGGGGCGCGGGGAACGGCGCGAGAAGCGGCCACCGGAGCCGCGGGGGAAGTACGCCTCAGGGGCGCGGGGAACGGCGCGAGAAGCGGCCACCGGGCCGCGGGTGGAGGACGGCCGGAGCTCCGCTGGGCCGCAGGCGGAGGGCGGCCCGGGAGACCCGGGGAACCATGGCGCCCGGCACCCGGCGGGAGCCGCTTGCGGTAGACGTTAGGCTGGTGACGTGGCAGTCGTCGATGTATCCGAAGAGCTGAAGTCCCTCTCCTCGACCATGGAGTCGATCGAGGCCGTCCTGGACCTCGACAAGCTGAGGGCAGATATCGCCGTGCTCGAGGAGCAGGCGGCCGCGCCGTCCCTGTGGGACGACCCGGAAGAGGCGCAGAAGATCACCAGCAAGCTGAGCCACCTCCAGGCGGAGGTGCGCAAGGCCGAGGCGCTGCGCGGTCGCATCGACGACCTCTCGGTCCTCTTCGAGATGGCCGAGGAGGAGGACGACCCGGACACCCGCGCCGAGGCGGAGTCCGAGCTGACCTCCGTGAAGAAGGCGCTGGACGAGATGGAGGTCCGTACCCTCCTGTCCGGCGAGTACGACTCCCGCGAGGCGATCGTCAACATCCGCGCCGAGGCCGGCGGCGTCGACGCGGCCGACTTCGCCGAGCAGCTGCAGCGCATGTACCTGCGCTGGGCGGAGCGCCACGGCTACAAGACGGAGATCTACGAGACCTCGTACGCGGAAGAGGCCGGCATCAAGTCGACCAGCTTCTCCGTCCAGGTCCCGTACGCCTACGGCACGCTCTCCGTCGAGCAGGGCACGCACCGCCTGGTGCGCATCTCCCCGTTCGACAACCAGGGCCGCCGCCAGACGTCCTTCGCGGGCGTCGAGGTGCTCCCGGTGGTCGAGCAGACCGACCACGTCGAGATCGACGAGTCGGACCTGCGCGTCGACGTCTACCGCTCCTCCGGCCCGGGCGGCCAGGGCGTGAACACGACGGACTCCGCGGTCCGTCTGACTCACATCCCCACCGGCATCGTGGTCTCCTGCCAGAACGAGCGCTCGCAGATCCAGAACAAGGCCACGGCCATGAACGTTCTGCAGGCCAAGCTCCTCGAGCGTCAGCGCCAGGAGGAGCGGGCCAAGATGGACGCCCTGAAGGGCGACGGGGGCAGCTCCTGGGGCAACCAGATGCGGTCGTACGTCCTGCACCCGTACCAGATGGTCAAGGACCTCCGTACGGAGTTCGAGGTCGGTAACCCTCAGTCCGTGCTCGACGGTGAGATCGACGGCTTCATCGAGGCCGGCATTCGCTGGCGCAAGCAGCAGGAGAAGTAGACGACACCGCTTCGGCGGCTTTATCGACAAGGCAACTGCCGCTCCATGAGCGGCAGTTGCCTTTGTTTGTGCGGGACATGTGAAGGCCTTTCTGCCTTTTACATCACAGTCACATGTCCGTACGCCGGTCAATTCCCCTGGATAGGGACATTGAGCACGCAACGGCCTTGACGCTGATGTGAAAACTGGGAAGGCTGGCGCGCGGCATGCGTATCAGTGGGACGTGTGTGTACGGGGGAACGGGTCGGACGAGACTCCTGCTGCCTCCGGAACGCGGTCCCTGGCGCTGCTCCATCGACGATTGGCTACTGGGGGTAGCAGACAGATGACCAACAAGACGCGGATCCGTGTCGCGCGGATAGCTGCCGGCGCGGTGATCGCCGCCGGTGCGTCGCTGACCGCCGCGGGGGCCGCCTCGGCCGCCGATGGCTCTGCCAACGAGGACTGTGGCCTGCTCTCCGTCGTGCTGGGCTGCGACGAGGGCGGCTCCGACGGCGGTTCGTCCGACGGCGGCACCGACGACGGCGGTACGTCCGACGGCGGTTCCGACGTCGGTGGCACCGACGACGGTGGCACGACCGACGGCGGCTCCATCATCGGCGGCACCGACATCGGTGGCACCGACGACGGTGGCACGACCGACGGCGGCACCGACATCGGCGGCACCGACGACGGCGGCACCAGCGACGGCGGCACCGACAACGGCGGCACCGACGCCGGTGGCTCGGACAACGGCGGTTCCGACAACGGCGGTTCCGACAACGGTGGCTCCGACAACGGTGGCTCCGACAACGGTGGCTCCGACAACGGCGGTTCCGACAACGGCGGCGGCTCCGGCAACGGTGGCGGCGACAACGGCGGCTCCGGCAACGGTGGCTCCGGCAACGGCGGCGGCTCCGGCAGCAACGGCGGCTCGTCCACCGGTGGCGACAACACCAACCCCGACGGCAACAACAACCCCGTCGAGCAGGGTCAGGGCAAGGACAGCCTCCAGGACACCGGCTCCGGCACGGAGCAGGCCGGGACCGCCAAGAACGGCGAGCTGGCCGAGACCGGTTCCTCCGGCACCACGTTCCTGCTGATCGGCGCCGCGACCATGATCGCCGGTGGTGTGGGCTTCCGCCTGCTGCCGCGCATGGCGGGCGGCCGCAACACCGCGGTGTGAACTGCGTGACGTGACCCGGGGCTGACCCGGAACCACGAGAAGGCCCGGAGCCGATCGGCTCCGGGCCTTCTCACGTCCTGTCGCCGCTGTCGCCGCCGCGGGGGCTATGCCGTCTGGTGCGCAAGCAGCGCCACGGCCGCCACGAGCACCACGACCAGCGCGATCAACGCCATCGGATTGAGTCCGGACAGCGGATTCTGCTGCTGGATCCGCTCGCGGTTCGCCCGGCAGACCGGGCAGCGGCCCTCGCTCACGGGCGCCGCGCAGTTCGCGCACACCAACCTGTCGTAGGTCATGCGCCTCTCCTCCTCCCGCGCGGCGGAGCCGGCCACCGAGTTCCCACTGGTTCTCTCCGCTCAACGCTCCGGGAAACGCAACCGTTCCCCCCTCCACTGTGCCAGCTCCGCGGATTTTCGGCGCGTTCCCCTCACAGGACCGTCGCTGACCAGGCACGGGACGGACAAAACCGGCAACGCAACGGGTCCCGCACCGGGACAAAACGCTCAACCAGGGGCGGCGCCTGATATCCGCGAGCCGGTTCGCGTATGGTCACGCTCACCTACGGGGTGTCCGCAGACGCCCCCGCCCCCTACGCCCCCGACGCCCCGAGGCGCACCCGTGATCCGATTCGACAACGTCTCCAAGGTCTACCCGAAGCAGACCCGACCCGCTCTCCGGGATGTATCCCTGGAGGTCGAGCGCGGCGAGTTCGTCTTCCTGGTCGGCTCGTCCGGCTCCGGAAAGTCGACGTTCCTCCGCCTCATCCTGCGTGAGGAGCGCTGCAGCCACGGCCAGGTGCACGTGCTGGGCAAGGACCTGGGCCGCGTCTCCAACTGGAAGGTCCCGCAGATCCGCCGCCAGCTCGGCACGGTCTTCCAGGACTTCCGGCTCCTGCCCAACAAGACCGTCGGTGAGAACGTCGCCTTCGCGCAAGAGGTCATCGGCAAGTCCCGCGGCGAGATCCGCAAGTCCGTGCCCCAGGTGCTCGACCTCGTCGGCCTCGGCGGCAAGGAGGAGCGGATGCCCGGCGAGCTGTCCGGTGGTGAGCAGCAGCGCGTGGCCATCGCCCGCGCCTTCGTCAACCGCCCCAAGCTGCTGATCGCGGACGAGCCCACGGGCAACCTCGACCCGCAGACGTCGGTCGGCATCATGAAGCTGCTCGACCGCATCAACCGCACGGGCACCACCGTGGTGATGGCCACCCACGACCAGAACATCGTGGACCAGATGCGCAAGCGCGTCATCGAGCTGGAGAAGGGCCGCCTCGTCCGCGACCAGGCACGCGGCGTCTACGGCTACCAGCACTGAGAAGTACCGAGTGAAGCTGCGAAAGGCTCAGTAAGCGCTATGCGTGCCCAATTCGTTCTGTCGGAGATCGGCGTCGGTCTGCGGCGCAATCTCACGATGACCTTCGCCGTCGTCATCTCGGTGGCCCTCTCGCTCGCCCTGTTCGGCGCCTCGCTGCTCATGAGCGATCAGGTCAACCAGATGAAGGGCTACTGGTACGACAAGGTCAACGTCTCGATCTTCCTGTGCAACAAGGGCGACTCCGAGTCCGACCCGAACTGTGCCAAGGGCCCGGTCACGGCCGAGCAGAAGAAGCAGATCCTCGACGACCTGAAGAAGATGCCGGTCGTCGACAGGGTCGCGTACGAGTCCCAGGACCAGGCCTACAAGCACTACAAGGAGCAGTTCGGCGACTCCCCGCTGGCGAGTTCGCTCACCCCGGACCAGCTCCAGGAGTCGTACCGGATCAAGCTCAAGGACCCGGAGAAGTACGAGGTCATCGCGACCGCGTTCAACGGCCGGCCCGGTGTGCAGTCCGTGCAGGACCAGAAGGGCGTGCTCGACAACCTCTTCAAGCTGCTCGGCTACCTGAACGTGGCGGCGGGCGCGGTGATGGCCGTGATGCTCGTCGTGGCGCTGCTGCTGATCGTCAACACCGTCCGCGTGTCCGCGTTCAGCCGCCGCCGCGAGACCGGCATCATGCGGCTCGTCGGGGCGTCCGGCTTCTACATCCAGGCGCCGTTCATCATGGAGGCCGCGGTCGCCGGACTCATCGGCGGCGGCATCGCCTGTCTGTTCCTGGCGGGCGGCCAGTACTTCGTGATCGACAACGGCGTGGCGCTCTCCGAGAAGCTCCAGCTCATCAACTTCATCGGCTGGGACGCCGTGTTGACCAAGCTGCCGCTCATCCTCGCCGTCAGTGTGCTGATGCCCGCCCTGGCCGCATTCGTGGCGTTGCGCAAGTACCTGAAGGTGTGACGAGAGTCCCCCGCACCACGGGGCGCCGCACGGTCCAACCAGCCGTACGGCGCCCCGCGTTGTCCTAGACTCACCGACATGTCAGGCCCGGATCGGTTCTCGGTGAAGTCCGCGTCGTCCGCAGCGCCGGTGTCATCGGTGGCATCGGCATACCGGCGCATCGGCCGCGGGGCGGCCCTCACCGTGGTCTTCAGCTGCGTCCTCGCCACCGGCGCCGCCACGGGGGCGCTGCCCGGAGAGACCGGGGAGACGCCCGTACGGCAGGACAGCGCCGTCGCCCCCCGGCCCGGGAAGGCGTCCGGCACGGCCGACGGCAGGGCCTCCGACGAGGCGGCCGAGGCCGCCTACGAGGCGATGTCCGACGGCAAGTCCCCCGAGCAGTCCGCGCAGGCCGCCGAGGAGGCCGTCAGCCGCAGCGGCGACCGCTGGGGCGCCGTCTACTCCCAGGGCGAGTACCACGAGTTCGAGCAGGCCCTCGACGGCGAGTACACCGGCGTCGGCCTGTGGGCCCGGCGCACCGCCGACGGCCACGTGCAGGTCACCAAGGTGCGCTCCGGGTCTCCCGCGGCGCTCGCCGGCATCCGCGACGGCGACCGCATCGCGGCCGTCAACGGCAGGGCGGTCACCGGCCGGCCCGTCACCGAGGTGCTGACCCTGCTGCGCGGCGAGCGCGCCGGGACCTCCGTCCACGTGGGGCTCCAGCGCGGCACGCGCGCGTGGAGCGAGACCCTGCGCCGGGCCAATCTGCCCACCGACTCCGTCTCCGTCAGCCGCCTCGGCAGCGGAGCGACGCTGGTCAAGGTCACCGCCTTCACCAAGGGCTCCGGCGAGAAGGTGCGCACGGCGGTGCGCTCGGCCCCCGCGCGCGGGGGCGTCGTCCTCGACCTGCGGGGAAACTCCGGCGGCCTGATCGACGAGGCGGTCACCGCGGCCTCCGCCTTCCTCGACGGCGGGCTCGTCGCCACCTACGACGTGCGCGGCAAGCAGCGCGCCCTGCACGCCCGGGGCGGCGGCGACACCACCAGACCGCTGGTCGTGCTCGTCGACAGCGGCACGATGAGCGCGGCCGAACTGCTCACCGGCGCCCTCCAGGACCGCGGCCGCGCCGTGGTCGTGGGCACCCGGACCTTCGGCAAGGGCTCGGTCCAGATGCCGAGCAGACTGCCCGACGGCTCCGTCGCGGAGCTGACCGTCGGGCACTACCGCACCCCCTCGGGCCGCGGCGTGGACAGCCGGGGCATCACCCCCGACCTGGAGGCCGACAAGGACGCCCTGCGCCGGGCGGAGACAGTATTGACTGGCCTCGGGGCCCCCTCGTAGTGCGAAAATGGCCAGCACTATGGCCAAGTCAATGTACGTACCGAAGGAGTCCCAGCCCAAGCAGGGCAAGGGGAAGGCGTCCGACCAGAAGGACGGCAAGCGCAAGATCGTCGCACAGAACAAGAAGGTGCGGCACGACTACCTGATCATGGACACCTACGAGGCCGGCATCGTGCTGTCCGGCACCGAGGTCAAGTCGCTCCGCCAGGGACGCACCTCCCTCGCGGACGCCTTCGTCCAGATCGACGGGGGCGAGGCGTGGCTGCACAACGCCCACATCCCCGAGTACAGCCAGGGCACCTGGACCAACCACGCCGTGCGCCGCAAGCGCAAGCTGCTCCTGCACCGCGACGAGATCGACAAGCTGGAGTCGAAGTCCCAGGACGCGGGTCACACGATCGTGACCCTCGCGATCTACTTCAAGGACGGCCGTGCCAAGGCCGAGATCGCGCTCGCCAAGGGCAAGAAGGAGTACGACAAGCGGCAGACCCTGCGTGAGCAGCAGGACCGGCGGGACTCGGACCGGGCGATCGCCGCGGCCAAGCGGCGGCAGCGGGCGCGGGAGCGCTGACGCCCGTCAGGAATAGGCTGGCACCGTCGTACGTTGTTCACGTACGATGGGACTGCTCCTCACGCAGGGGCGACCGGATCGCGAGATCCACTTTGAAAAAACAACATGGGGATGATCGGTTTCGACAGCGGCTGTCGAAGCAGGTGAAGCGTGTCGAGGAAGCGGCAATGATCTCGTAAACCATATGTCGCAACCAATAATCGCCAACTCTAAGAGCGATTCCCAGTCCTTCGCCCTCGCTGCCTAATAAGCAGTGAGTGAGGGACCCTAAAAGGGTGTCAGCCCGGGAGTGTTCCCGACCCGGATCCTGGCATAATCTAGGGGACTAAACCATCGAGCCCGGTCACGGGGTTCGATGGGAAATCAAACAGTGACTGGGCCCGTCGGCGACTTGTTCGCGTGATCACCGGGGCCGAGAAAATCGAAGCGAACTGCACACGGAGAAGCCCTGCTGCTGCACCGTTGGACGCGGGTTCGATTCCCGCCATCTCCACTCATCCCATGCGATACGGGCCCGACTGCGACCGCAGTCGGGCCTTCGTCGTTCTCCGGCGCCGTGGCTGGTCGTGGGTGCGGGGGCTTGGCCGGACCATCTTCCTCCGGGATGCTCCTGAGGCATGAGCAGACCTGACGGACCTGTGGGATTCAACTTCCGTACGCGAGCGCGACGCTGGGTGCTGCCCGCCGTCGTCGCCGTCACCGCCGCCACCCTGTCCTGGGGCGCGCCCGCCGGTGCCGACTCCAGTGCCGGCGGGCTGACCGGGGCGATCGACACCATCCTCGGCGACCCGCGGATGGAGGGCGGCGCGGCCAGTGTGGTCGTCGCCGACGCGCGGACCGGCGAGACGCTCTACCAGCACGACCCGACCGGACGGCTCACCCCCGCCTCCAACACCAAGCTGGCCACCTCGGCCGCGGCCATGGGGCTGCTCGGCCCCGGCTACACCTTCACCACCGACGTGCTCGCCGACGGACGCGTGCGCGGCGGCGAGCTGCGCGGGGACCTGTATCTGCGCGGCACCGGCGACCCGACGACGCTCGCCGCCGACTACGACGGGCTGGCCGCCCGGGTCGCGGCGGCCGGGGTGAAGAAGGTCGACGGGCGCCTCGTCGCCGACGACACCCGCTTCGACCACCAGCGCATCGGCGACACCTGGGGCGGTGACGACGAGTCCTCGTACTACGCCGCCCAGATCTCCGCGCTGACCGTGGCGCCGGACACCGACTACGACTCCGGGACGGTGATCGTCGAGGTGAAGCCGGGGGCGAAGGCGGGGGACCGGCCCGTCGTCAGCGTCACGCCGAAGACCTCGTACGTGCGTCTCGACGTGAGGGCGCGGACCGGGGCGCCCGGCGCCGACGGCACCGTCGCCGTCGAGCGGCAGCACGGCACCAACACCGTCACCGTCAGCGGGACCGTCCCGGCCGGTGGGGACCCCGCCCAGGAGTGGGTCACCGTGTGGGAGCCGACCGGGTACGCGGCCTCCGTCTTCCGCGCCGCGCTCGCCCGGCACGGGGTGCGGGTGACCGGCGCGACCCGGCTGGGCCGGGCCACCCCGGCGGGCGCCGCCGCGCTGGCCACGCACCGGTCGATGCCGCTGAAGGACCTGCTGGTCCCCTTCATGAAGCTGTCCAACAACATGCACGCCGAGTCGCTGATCAAGGCCATGGGGTACAAGGCGACCGGGAAGCCCGGGAGCTGGAGCGACGGGACCGCCGCCGTCGCCGGGTACCTCAAGGGCGTGGGCGTCGACGCGACGAAGATCCGGCAGGTCGACGGCTCGGGTCTGTCGCGCAAGGACAACTTCGCCGCACGGCAGATCGCGGACCTGCTGATCAAGGTGCGCTCGGAGCCCTGGTACGCCGAGTGGTACGCGTCGCTGCCGGTGGCCTGCGACCCCGCCCGGTTCGTCGGCGGGACGCTGCGGTCACGGATGTGCGGCACACCGGCCGCGCTCAACGCCCGCGGCAAGACCGGCTCGCTGACCGGCGCCTCGGCCCTGTCGGGGTACGTGAAGGACGCCGACGGGCGCGAGCTGGTCTACAGCGTCGTCCAGAACAACTACCTCGTGGACTCCGTGAAGCCGCTGGAGGACGCCGTCGTCGTGACGCTCGCGAAGTCCACGGCGAAGGAGGCGTCGGCCGTCCTGCCCCGGTCCACCCGCGCCGTGCCCGCCGCCGAGCGCGACGGCGACCTGGAGTGCTCGTGGCGCAAGCCCGCCGCCTGCTGATCACCCGGGGGCGCGCACGTACCCGTAGAGGGACAGCAGCAGCGCGGTCGCGGCGGCCGTGACCGGGACCGCGTACGCCGCGGTGGGGCCCCAGTGCTCCACCGCGGCGCCGCCCGCTGCGGACCCGGCCGCGATCCCGCCGAGCAGACCGGTCACCGCGAGGGTCATGCCCTCGTTCAACTGGCCCTCGGGAGTGCGCCGCTGGACGAGCGTCATGCCCGTCACCATCGTCGGCGCGGTCGCCATGCCCGCGATCAGCACTGCGCCGCCCAGCGCGTACAGGGAGCCGGTGAGCGCCGCCGCGGCCAGCGGCAGCGTCATCAGCACCGCCATGGCCGCCACGCACAGCGGGTGGCGGCGCTCGGCCGGGCCGGCCGGCTTCAGCGCGCCGTAGACCAGGCCCGCCGCGCACGACCCCGCCGCCTGGAGCGCGAGCACGCCGCCCGCCCACGACGTGTGGCCCTGGGCGTCCGCGAAGGCGACCGTGACGACTTCGAGCGAGCCGAAGACCGCGCCCGTGGCGAGGAAGGCGATCAGCAGCGGGGGCATGCCCGGTGCGCGCAGCGGCGATCGTGTGGCTCTCGCGGGGCGGCGGGCCGGAGGCTCCGTGGCCCGCTGCGCGGCGAAGACCAGCACTCCGGTCACCATGAGCACCGCGCTGACCAGCGTGCCCGCCTCCGGGAACAGCGAGCCGCACAGGAACGCGGCGATCACCGGGCCCAGCATGTAGCAGAGTTCGTCCGCCGCCTGCTCGAAGGAGTTCGCGGTGTGCAGCGCGTCCGGATCGTCCCGGAGCAGATGCGCCCAGCGGGCCCGGGACATGCCGCCCGTGTTGGGCGTCGTCGCCGAGGCCAGACAGGCGGCGAACAGCGTCCAGTCCGGGGCGCCGAAGTGCACGCACGACAGCAGCGCCAGCGAGCCGCACGCGGAGACCGCGGTCGCCGGGACCGCGATCCTGGCCTGCCCGTACCGGTCGACGAGGCGGGCGGTCCACGGCCCGACGACCGCGTTGGCGACCAGCCCCGTGGCGGTGACGGCGCCCGCGAGCGCGTACGAGCCGCGCGCTCCCGAGATCATGATGACCGCGCTGATGCCGAACATGCCCTGCGGGAAACGCGCGATGAGGTTGCCGAGGGTGAAGGCGCGGGCGCCGGGGATCGAGAACAGGCGGAGGTAGCCGCGCCGCTCCGGGCCCCCGATGATCGTTGTATCAGCCATGACAAGAGCGTCGACGCAGGTCACGTACGACGTCCAACACCTACTCGGTGCCGATTCACGCGCCTGTGTTGTAAGTTCGCCGGATGTCGAAGGTGCCGATCTCCGCGCACGGTGTCGAGCCCCGGCTGCTGCGCGCCTTCCTCGCCGTCGCCGACGAGCTCCACTTCACCCGGGCCGCCGCCCGCCTCTACGTCGCCCAGCAGGCGCTCAGCCGTGACATCCGCCGTCTGGAGCGGGAGCTGGGCGCCGAGCTGTTCGGCCGGACGACCCGGCAGGTGACGCTCACCGCCGAGGGGGCGCGGCTGCTGCCGTACGCGCGTCGGGCCGTCGAGGCGCAGGACGAGCTGCTCGCCGCGTTCGCCCGGCCCGTCGCCGGGAGCGGGCCGCTGCTCGTGGACGTCAACAGCCCCGGGCTCGTGCACGAGCGGGTCCTGGAGCGGGCCCGCGAACTCGCCCCGGAGTGCGAGCTGATGGCCCGCTACGAGAGCGGGCTGACCGGCGCCGCCGCCGAGCTGCTCGCCGGGCGGCTCGACGTCTCCTTCGGGCGGTTCGCGGGGCTCGACCCCGCGGTGCGCGAACGGCTCGCCCAGCAGCCGCTGCGCTACGAGCCGATGGCGATCGTGCTGCCCGACGACCACCCGCTGGCCGCACTGGACGCGGTCCCGCTGGACCGGCTCGCGGGGGAGACCGTCTACGCCGGTGCGGGCAACCCCCGTACGCCCGAGTGGACCGACCTGGCGCGGCGGTTGTTCGCGGGACGGGACATCGCCGTCGCGCCGCCCGCCCCGCTCGCCGTCGGGAAGGAGGAATTCCGGCGGATCATGACGAAGTACCGTCATCCGGTCCTCACCGGAGTGGACTTTCCGGCCATGCCCGGGACGGTGCTGAGACCCCTGGTCGACCCCGTGCCGCTGTCGCCGGTGTCGGTGGTGTGGCTGAAGGGACGGGAGCACCCCGGGATCGATGCGGTGCGCGCCGCGGCGCGGGAACTGGCCCGGCGGCACGCGTGGCTCACGCGGCCGGAGAACGCGTGGATACCGGCCACCGACGCACTGGTCATGGCGAGCCGGGACTGACACGTGGACACGGCCGTCACCCGGGTGCGCTACATTCATTGGGCGGGCGCAGTGTGCTAAGGGGGGCGCCCGGGTCGGGTGGGGGCTCGATCCGGGGCGACAAGTGCCCGTCCGTCGCACGCCCACTGGTGAACATGACGAAGTGACATGTCCTTGGGGGGATGTGCGTACGGTGGAGAACTGGCGAGAAGATGCCCTGCCCGGGCACACCCATGATCCCCATGAGGTGACGATTCAGCTCGACGGCGCGGGCCGCCTGCTGGGCGAGATGATCGCCGCGGGACGGCGTCCGGGTGACGAGATACCGATACCGGGCCGCGGACCGGGGGACGACAAGGAAGTCCCCGTGTTCGTCGACGACTCCGGCAGACGCGGCCGCACGTTCCGGCGCGTCGGCGTGGCCGTCGGCATCGCCTGCGCGGTCTACGCGATCGTCATCGTCGTCACCCTGTTCTCCGGGAGTTCGAGCGCGCCCATGCTGCCGGGGCTCTCCGAGGACAAGCAGTCCGCGGACCAGGTCGACACCAGCCCGCGGCTGCCCACCGGTTCCGCGTCGCCCGCCGCGCCCGCCGGCACCACCCCGGACCCGAGCGCCTCCGGCACCGCGACCGACGCCTCGGGAGCGCCCGTCGACGGCGCCTCGTCGTCCGCCGACACGTCCGCCGACGACCCCGCGGCGCCCGGCGCCGCCACCACCGGGCCCGGCAGACCGACCGGCCGCGCGACCACGAAGCCGGCCGACCCGTCGGCCCCCGCGGACGACGACGACACGACGTCCTCCGGCCCGTCGACCCCCGCCGTCCCGCCGCCGGTGACCACCCCGAGCGACGACTCGGCCGCGGACGGCGGAGCGGGCGGCGCCGACGCCGTCTCCTACCGGACCTCCGCCAGAACGTCTGTGCCCCGGCCGGGCGCCGAACCGGCGAAGTCGTCGCTCGCGTCCTAGGACGCGCAAGACCTTCCGCTCCCTGCCGAGCGATTCCCTCCCTCGCGGTGCGTGCGCCGCACCGTCCCCGCCCGCGATCCCGTCGCGCCCGCGGCCCCGTCCCCCGCCGCGTTCCCTCCGGCGCCCCCGGAAGCAGCGTCCTGTAGAGATGAGCGACCTGTAGAGATGTCCGACCGCTCCCGTTCCCGGCACGCCCGGGGTTCCCGGCGGGCCCCAGCCGCACGCGCCGCCCGCAAGCGCCGGGTCCCCCTGCGCTATCTGCTGCCGTCGCTGCTGCTCGTGGCCATGATCGCGATGCTCATGCTGCGCGGCTACGTGCACAGCGAGATCATGGCCGACCACCGGATCCAGCCGGAGGCCGCCACCGACAAGGTCCCCGGGAAGGTCCTCGACGGCGGCCCGGTCATCGACACCCGCGGCGGCCAGGAGTCCAGCCGCTCCATAGCCGACCACAAGCTGGTCCTCACCTTCGACGACGGACCCGACCCGGAGTGGACCCCGAAGGTCCTCGACGTCCTGAAGAAGCACGACGCGCACGCCGTCTTCTTCGTGACCGGCACCATGGCCTCGCGCTATCCCGAGCTGGTGCAGCGCATGGTGGCCGAGGGCCACGAGGTCGGCCTGCACACCTTCAACCACCCCGACCTCTCGTACCAGTCGACGAAGCGCATCGACTGGGAGCTGTCCACGAACCAGCTGGCGCTCGAGGGCGCCGCGGGCGTGCGCACCTCCCTGTTCCGGCCGCCGTACTCGTCGTTCGCCGACGCCATGGACGACAAGTCGTGGCCGGTCACCAAGTACATCGGCTCGCGCGGCTACCTCACGGTCGTCAACAACACCGACAGCGAGGACTGGAAGCGCCCCGGCGTCGACGAGATCATCCGCCGGGCCACCCCGCACGGCGGCAAGGGCGCCATCGTCCTGATGCACGACTCGGGCGGCGACCGCTCGCAGACCGTCGCCGCGCTCGACCGCTTCCTGCCCGGACTCCAGCACGAGGGCTACACGTTCCAGAACCTCACCGAGGCCCTCGACATGCCCAGCGCCCACACGCCCGTCACCGGCGTGGACCTGTGGAAGGGCAAGGCGTGGATCTACGCGGTCGAGGCGTCGGAGAACATCACGGGCGTCCTGGTCGTCGGACTCGCCGTCATCGGCGTCCTCGTCATGAGCCGCTTCGGCCTGATGCTGATCCTGTCCGCCGCCCACGCCCGCCGCGTCCGCAGGAAGGGCTTCGCCTGGGGGCCGCCCGTCACGGAGCCGGTCTCGGTCCTCGTCCCGGCCTACAACGAGGCCAAGTGCATCGAGAACACCGTGCGTTCGCTGATGCTCAGTGAGCACCCCGTCGAGATCATCGTCATCGACGACGGCTCGACGGACGGCACGGCCCGCATCGTGGAGAACATGCGGCTGCCCAACGTCCGGGTGGTGCGCCAGCACAACGCGGGCAAGCCGGCCGCGCTCAACAGGGGCCTGGCGAACGCCCGGTACGACCTCGTCGTGATGATGGACGGCGACACCGTCTTCGAACCGGCGACCGTGCGCGAGCTGGTCCAGCCGTTCGGCGACCCGCGCGTGGGCGCCGTCGCGGGCAACGCCAAGGTCGGCAACCGCGACTCCCTGATCGGCGCCTGGCAGCACATCGAGTACGTGATGGGCTTCAACCTCGACCGCCGCATGTACGACCTGCTGCGCTGCATGCCGACCATCCCCGGCGCGGTCGGCGCGTTCCGCCGCAGCGCCCTGGACCGGATCGGCGGCATGAGCGACGACACGCTCGCCGAGGACACCGACGTCACCATGGCGCTGCACCGCGACGGCTGGCGCGTCGTCTACGCGGAGAAGGCCCGCGCCTGGACCGAGGCCCCGGAGTCCGTCCAGCAGCTGTGGTCGCAGCGCTACCGCTGGTCGTACGGCACCATGCAGGCCATCTGGAAGCACCGCCGCGCGGTGATCGACCGCGGCCCCTCCGGCCGCTTCGGCCGCGTCGGCCTGCCCCTGGTCTCGCTCTTCATGGTCCTCGCCCCGCTGCTCGCCCCGCTCATCGACGTCTTCCTGCTGTACGGGGTCGTGTTCGGCCCCACCGAGAAGACGGTCGTCGCCTGGCTCGGCGTCCTCGCGATCCAGGCGGTCTGCGCGGCGTACGCCTTCCGGCTCGACAAGGAGAAGATGACGCACCTCATCTCGCTCCCGCTGCAGCAGCTCCTCTACCGGCAGTTGATGTACGTGGTGCTGCTCCAGTCCTGGATCACCGCGCTCACCGGCGGCCGCCTCAGGTGGCAGAAGCTGCGCCGCACCGGCGCCCTCGGCTCCGCGCCGGGCACTCTGCCGCAGCAGCGCACAACCCCGGTGTCCGGCGACAGGAGGCCGGTGGCATGACCCATCCCCAAGAACCCTCGGGACAGGGCAACTGGTTCGACGGGGCCGAACGGCCCCTGCGCCGGGAGTCCGAGTGGCGGCGCGCGGCGGAGGGGCCGGCACCGGCCTGGCCGACCGCCGCGGTGCCCGCCCAGGCGTCCGGCACCCGCCCGCTGCCGCAGGCCGCACCCGCTCACATACCCGCGCCCGCTCCGATACCCGCACCCATACCCGCACCCGCACCCATACCCGTACCCGCTCCCGAGCCCATCGCGCAGACCAGGCCGAAGCGATCCGGCCGGGACCGCTACCTCGACCTGCTGCGCTCCCTGGCGCTGATCCGTGTCGTCGTCTACCACCTCTTCGGGTGGGCGTGGCTGACGGTGCTGTTCCCGTCCATGGGCGTGATGTTCGCGCTCGCCGGATCGCTGATGGCGCGCTCGCTCAGCCGCCCCGCGCTCGGCGTGATCAGAGGGCGTGTCCGCCGTCTGCTGCCGCCCATGTGGGCGTTCGGCGCGACGGTGCTCGTCCTGCTCTTCCTCGGCGGCTGGAACCCGGGCAAGGACCCGGACAACGGCGGCACCTGGGGCTGGGTCAGCCTGCTCAACTACCTGGTGCCGGTCGGCGCGCCGAACTTCCCCTGGCACCTCGGGGACAAGGCGGGCCTGCTGGAGGACACCTGGCCCGCCCAGGCGGCCGGTCCGCTCTGGTACATCCGCGCCTACCTGTGGTTCGTGATCGCCTCGCCGCTGCTGCTGTGGGCGTTCCGCAAGGTGCCGTGGGCGACGGTGCTCGCGCCGCTCGGGCTGACCGCGATCGTCGGCACGGGCCTGGTCACCATCCCCGGCGAGACCGGCAACGCGGTGACCGACTTCGCCGTCTACGGAAGCTGCTGGGTGCTCGGGTTCGCGCACCAGGAGGGCAAGCTGAAGGAGATCCCGCGCTATGTCGCGGTCTCCTGCTCGGCGCTCGTGATGGCCTTCGGCCTGTGGTGGGCCTCCGGGCATCTCGGCCCGGACGGCTGGGACCTGAACGACATCCCGCTCGCCCAGGCCGCCTGGTCCTTCGGGTTCGTCGTGATCCTGCTCCAGTACTCGCCGTCCTTGCAGGAACTGCCCGGCAGACTCGCCAAGTGGGACTGGTTCGTCACGCTCTCCAACAACCGGGCCGTGACGATCTACCTCTGGCACAACATGCTGATCATGGCCACGGTCCCGATCATCGACCTCGCGTACGACCTGCCGCTCATGGAGAACGCGCGGTGGAGCGGCGCGCTCGACTCGACGTACAACCTCTGGATGTTCGTCCTCGTGTGGCCGCTGATCGGGCTGTCGATCGTCGGCGTCGGCTGGGTCGAGGACCTGGCGGCCAAGCGCTCGCCGCGCCTGTGGCCGGCCGGCTCCGGGAAGCGCGGGCGATAGGACCCTCGTGCCGTCGGCGGGGGCTTGTGTCCGGATCGGGGCTCCGGGTTGACTGGTGCGCACGGGGGACAGGGGCAACGGGGAATCGGGGACGCGCCATGACACAGCCACCGCAGGACGGCCAGGGACAGGGGTACGGGTACGGGTACGGCGGCGGTCAGCAGCCGCCCCCACCGCCCCAGCAGCCCCCGGCGCAACCGCCCGCCGGGCCCTACGGCACACCGCCGGGCCCCTACGGCCCGCCGCAGGGTCAGGCCCCGGCCCCGAACCCCGGCCCGTACGGATACGGCACGCCACAGCCGCCGTACGGCCAACAGCCGCCTCCGTACGGCCAGTTCCCGCCTCCCGGGCAGCCCCCGGGTGGCGGCGGCAAGAAGAGGACGGTCCTGGTGGTGGCGGCCGTCGTGGTCGTCGCGGCGCTGGCCGGCGGCGGGATCCTGCTGGCCACCCGCAGCGACGACGGGGGCAAGGACAAGCCGACCGCCAAGGAGAGCAGCGTCGTCGCCACGGGCAGCGTCAGCGGGCCCGCCGACGAGCCCACGCAGTCGGACGCCCCGGCGAGTGAGGTGCCCACCGGCGCGCCCAGCGACGACCCGTTCGCCGACGAGAGCGACGGGCCCGGCGGGCGCCCCGCCGGGGACACCGGCTACCAGGGGCAGTGGCAGAACGCGGAGGCGCAGACCCTCACCGTCGCCTCGAAGCTCACCACGGGCACCGCCAAGGGCAAGTACGCCGTCTCGTACATCGACTCCGGGGGCAAGGGCATCTGCAGCGGCATCGGCCAGACGCAGAGCGGCAACCGCTTCCGGATCGCGGTCTCCTGCGCCGGCAAGGACACCGGCACCGAGGTGTTCGTGGCGAACCTGACGCAGTCGGGCGACGTCGTGACCCTCACCTGGGAGAAGGGCGGCGGCACCGTGAGGCTGCCCTGGGCGGGTGCCGGCTGATCCGGCCCGGCCCGGCTGCGGTGGGCCAGGCTCGGCCCCGAGCCTCACCACGGGCCGCCCGGCCGGGTGAGAGCAACGTTCCCGGGCGGTCACTCCACGGCACAGCACGGAAATCCGCCGTGCCTAGCGTCGGTCGCAGCAGCCGTACCCCGTGACCTGGAGGCGTGAGATGGCCGGCCCCGACGAGCTCAAGGCGCAGACCCGAAGCCGGAGTTGGATCGAGCGGTGGGACCCGGAGGACGAGACGTTCTGGGCGGAGACCGGCGCCCGGGTGGCCCGGCGCAACCTGGTCTTCTCCGTCCTCTCCGAGCACATCGGGTTCTCCATCTGGAGCCTGTGGTCGGTGATGGTCCTGTTCATGGGGCCCGAGTACGGCATCGACCCGGCGGGGAAGTTCTTCCTCGTCTCGACGGCCACCCTCGTCGGGGCCTTCGCCCGGGTGCCCTACACCTTCGCCGTCGCCGTCTTCGGCGGCCGGAACTGGACGATCGTCTCGGCGAGCCTGCTGCTCGTGCCGTCGGTCGCCGCGTTCGCCGTGATGGAGCCCGGCACCTCGTACAGCACGTTCATGGTGTGCGCGGCGCTCACCGGCGTCGGCGGCGGCAACTTCGCCTCCTCCATGACGAACATCAACTCCTTCTTCCCGCTGCGGCAGAAGGGCTGGGCGCTCGGTCTGAACGCGGGCGGCGGCAACATCGGCGTCCCCGTCGTCCAGCTCGTCGCGCTCGCCGTCATCGGTGCGAGCGGCGGCCCGCGCGTGCTGCTCGGCATCTACATCCCGCTGATCGTCGTCGCGACGGTCCTCTCGGCGCTGTTCATGGACAACCTGGCGACGGTCAGGAACGACACCGGCGCTGCCAAGGAGGCCGTGCGCGACGCCCACACCTGGATCATGGCGTTCCTCTACATCGGCACGTTCGGCTCATTCATCGGCTACTCGTTCGCCTTCGGCCTGGTCCTCCAGACCCAGTTCGGCCGTACGCCGTTGCAGGCCGCCTCGATCACCTTCATCGGCCCGCTGCTCGGCTCGCTGATCCGCCCGGTCGGCGGCCGGCTCGCGGACCGCTTCGGCGGCGCCCGCATCACGCTGTGGAACTTCGCGGCGATGGCGCTGGCGACGGCCGTGGTCGCCCTCGCGTCGGTGGCGAAGTCGCTGCCGCTGTTCACCGTCGCGTTCATCCTGGTGTTCGTGCTCAGCGGGCTCGGCAACGGATCCACGTACAAGATGATCCCCGGCATCTTCCAGGCCAAGGCGGAGAGCAAGGGCCTCAGCGGCGAGGAGGCGGCCGCCCAGGGACGGCGTCTTTCCGGGGCCTCGATGGGGCTGATCGGGGCGGTCGGCGCGCTCGGCGGCCTCGGCATCAACCTGGCCTTCCGGCAGTCCTTCCAGACGGCGGGCACCGGCACCGGCGCCTTCGTGGCGTTCCTCGTCTTCTACGCGGTGTGCTTCGCCGTGACGTGGGCCGTATACCTTCGCCGCTCCGCCGCCCGCTCCGGTGCGACCGCCACCACGGAGACGACGCCGCAGCTCAGCTACGCCGAAGTGTGAGAGATGCTCCCGTAACACGTACGCAATCATGCTGATCCGGGTCTGTCACGGAGCGTTGGCAGGCTCGGACGACGCCACACTGTGACCAGGCGTGTACGGGACGACCGTCGAGCGGGACGAGAACCAGCATGTACGACGAACAGCAGGCCGCCGGGGCCGACCCGGTACCGGCCCACGGACCGCTCGCGGGCTTCACCGTCGGGGTGACCGCCGCGCGCCGGGCCGACGAACTGGGCGCGCTGCTGAAGCGGCGCGGCGCCGCCGTGCTGCACGCGCCCGCCCTGCGGATCGTGCCGCTCGCCGACGACAGCGAACTCCTCGCCGCCACGAAGCAGTTGATAGACCATGCGCCCGATGTGGTGGTGGCGACGACCGCGATCGGCTTCCGCGGCTGGGTGGAGGCGGCGGACGGCTGGGGGCTCGGTGACGCCCTGCTCGCGCGGCTCGGCAGCGTCGAACTCCTCGCGCGGGGGCCCAAGGTGAAGGGCGCGATCCGCGCCGCCGGGCTCACCGAGGAGTGGTCGCCGTCGTCGGAGTCGATGGCGGAGGTGCTCGAACGGCTCCTCGCGGAAGGGGTGGAGGGCCGCCGCGTCGCCATCCAGCTGCACGGCGAGCCGCTGCCCGGCTTCGTGGAGGCGCTCAAGGAGGCGGGCGCCGAGGTGGTCGGCGTCCCCGTCTACCGCTGGATGCCACCGGAGGACATAGGGCCCGTGGACCGGCTGCTCGACGCGACGGTCGCCGGGGGCGTGGACGCGCTGACGTTCACCTCGGCGCCGGCCGCGGCCTCGCTGCTGAACCGTGCCGAGGAGCGCGGGCTGCTGCCCGAGCTGCTGTCCGCCCTCGACCACGGTGTCGTGCCCGCCTGCGTGGGGCCGGTGACCGCGCTGCCGCTGCAGGCGCGCGGGGTGGTGACGGTGCAGCCGGAGCGCTTTCGGCTCGGGCCGCTGGTGCAGCTGCTGTGCCTCGAACTGCCCGGCCGGGCGCGGACGTTGCCGATAGCCGGGCACCGGATGGAGATCCGCGGGCACGCCGTGCTGGTCGACGGGGAGCTGCGGCCGGTGCCGCCGGCCGGGATGTCGCTGCTGCGCGCCCTCTCCCGGCGGCCCGGGTGGGTGGTGTCCCGCGCCGATCTGCTGCGTGCGCTGCCCGGTGCCGGGCGCGACGAGCACGCCGTGGAGACCGCCATGGCCCGCCTCCGCTCGGCGCTCGGCGCGCCCAAATTGATCCAGACCGTGGTCAAACGGGGTTACCGCCTGGCCCTGGACCCGGCGGCGGACGCCAAGTACTCCGACGGCTAGCGGGACCGGGCCGTCGTTCGGCACGCGCTGCGCGCAGCCTCCCCCTGAGCGAGCGGAGCTCGCTTCAGGGGCGCGGGGAACTGCGCGACCAGCCACGACGAGAGCCGCGGGCGAGTGCCCACCCGAGGCACCCCAGCGACACCGTGCACAAAGCGGCCCGCACCGAGTTCCACGTCACCCAAGGCCCGGCGAAAGCGTCGCGCAGCCGGGACGGATCGCCCGGCCGGGCCAACGCGTCGTTCAGCGGCACGTTCACGGCACAGGTCAGCACGAAGGCGGCGGCGTACGCCACGAACGCCGCCCACACCCACCCCCGCAGCCCCCGATCCCGCCGAACCCGCCAGGCGACCACCGCGGTGAGCGGCACCGCCCCGAGGAAGCTCGCGAAGAACACGGGGTTCTGGATCACGTCGTTGATGTTCCGCATCACCTCGACGTACGTACGGTCGTCACTGCGCGCCAGCGCCGGCATCACGGCGCACGCGAAGCTGTAGAAGGTCCCGGCGGCCAGCCCGACGGCGACGGCCGCCGCGGCGGTCAGGACGGAAGTGAAGCGCTGCGAAGAAGTCATGTCCCCAGTGAAGGCGCGGGCCCGCCCGCCGGACATCGCCGAGCCGCGCACCCCCATAAGCGAGCGTCCACGACAGCCTCGTACCGTACGGACATGCTGATCGCCCCCGACATCGAGATGCGTCGTGCCACGGTCGACGACGCCCAGGCACTGGCCGACGCGCAGGTCCGCAACATCGACCACCTGCGTTCCACGGAGCCGCCCCGCACGGCGGAGTTCTACACCGCCGAGGGGCAGGTCTCCCGGATCACCGGCGCCGACAGCGCCACCTGGGTGCTGGTCGACAGGGCGGCCGACGGGATCGTGATCGGCCGGCTCATGCTGAGCGGCATCGTGATGGGCCCGCTGTGCAGCACCAGCCTCGGCTACTGGGTCGACGGCACGTACGCGGGCCGCGGCCTGACCACGGCCGCCGTCGAGGAGATCATCCGGATCTGCCGCGACGAACTCGGCCTGCACCGCATCGAGGCCGGCACCCTCACCGACAACCACTCCTCCCAGCGGGTGCTCGCCAAGTGCGGCTTCGAGCGGTTCGGGATGTCGCCCAAGTACCTCTACATCAACGGCGCCTGGCGCGACCACATCCGTTTCGCGCGGCTCCTGCACGACGACCCGCCCCCGAGCGTTCCCAAGTAGGCCCGGGGCGGGCACTGTAGAGGACATGGCAGCAGTACCCACAGGGTCCCCCCACCCCTCTCGCCCCGCACTCTGGGAGCTGCGGTTCGACTCCGGACGCCTCTGCCTGGATCTGGTCGCCACCGCGCACCCCGTCGAACGCCTCACCTCCCCCGACAGCCTGCGGGCCTGGCTGGCAGGCGCCGGCCTGGTCCCGGCGGGCACCGATCTCGCCCCGGCCGCGTCCTGGCTCGCGGCGTTCCACGAACTGCGGTGCCACATCGGCCTGTTGGTCCGCGGCGAACTCGCGGGCCGGCCCGCGCCCGTCGCCCTGGACCGGGTCAACCTCCTCGCCCGCGCCGCTCCGCCCGCGCCCTGCGCGGTCCGCACCGCCGACGGCACCCTGGTCCGCTCCCTGCACACCGCGCCCGGCTGTCCGGCCCTGCTCGCGGCCGTCGCCCGGGACGCGGTGGACCTGCTCACCGACCCGTCGGCGCGCGGCGCGCTGCGTCAGTGCGAGGGCGACAACTGCCCGATCATCTACCTCGACACCTCGCGCGGGCGCCGCCGACGCTGGTGCTCCAGTGAGGTGTGCGGCAACCGGGAGCGGGTGGCCAGACACCGGCGCCGCGCCGCCCTGGCCCGCGCCTAGCGTCCATCCATGTGCACGGTGCATCTCAACTCCCTTTGAACACGCGCGCGTTCGTCTGCGTATCACCGTCGTGAGCCCAGCCACAGGACATGGCAGAACTGGGGACACCGGAGGTAGGCGTGCGCAAGGATTCCGCCGTGGCCGATGAACGCCCGTCCCGGGCCCGACATCGAGCGCCGCGGCCCCCGGAGCCGGACGAGGAGCTGATGCGCGCGCTCTACGCCGAGCATGCGCGCCCTCTGCTGGCCTATGTGCTGCGGCTGGTGGCGGGGGACCGGCAGCGCGCCGAGGACGTCGTGCAGGAGACGCTCATCCGTGCCTGGAAGAACGCCGGTCAGCTCAACCGTGCGACCGGTTCGGTACGCCCCTGGCTGGTGACGGTCGCCCGGCGCATCGTCATCGACGGCCACCGCAGCCGGCAGGCCCGGCCGCAGGAGGTCGATCCGTCGCCGCTGGAGGTCATTCCCGCGGAGGACGAGATCGACAAGGCGCTGTGGCTGATGACGCTGTCCGATGCCCTGGAGGACCTGACCCCGGCCCACCGGGAAGTACTCGTGGAGACGTACTTCAAGGGGCGTACGGTCAATGAGGCGGCCGAGACGCTCGGCATCCCCAGCGGAACGGTGCGCTCACGGGTGTTCTACGCCCTGCGCTCGATGAAGCTGGCGCTGGAGGAGCGGGGGGTGACGGCATGACGTTCGGACACGGGGGACACGGGGAGTACCGCGAGCAGCCGCCCGGCGATGTGCACGAGACGGTCGGTGCCTACGCGCTCGGCGTCCTCGACGACGCCGAGGCGACCGCGTTCGAGGTCCACCTGGCGGGCTGCGAGCGGTGCGCGCGGCAGCTGGAGGAGTTCGCGGGCATGGGCCCGGTGCTCGCCGCCCTCGCCGACGTACCGCCCGGCCGCGCCACCCCGGTGGTCGGGGAGTCGCTCGCGGCCCGGCCGAGCCCGCGGCTCGCCGAGACCCTGGTCGACGAGGTCGCCCGCAGGCGCGGCCGCAAGCGCCGCCACGGCCTGTACCTGGTGGCGGCCGCCGCGGCCCTGATCATCGGCGGTCCGCTGACGGTCCTGGCGGCGAACGGCGGCGACGGCGGGGGAGCCGTCACCGCGCACTCCAGCAGCCCCGCCGAGGACGCCTTCCACCACATCACCGACAAGGTGGAGGCCACCGACGCCACGACGAACGTGAGCGCGACGGTCGGCATGGAGAAGAAGGCCTGGGGCACCCACACGGTCCTGGAGCTGAAGAACGTCAAGGGCCCGCTCAAGTGCTCCCTCGTCGCGGTCGGCAAGAACGGCGAACGCGAGACGGTCACCACCTGGGCCGTTCCGAAGTGGGGTTACGGCATCGCGAGCAGCGCCCACCAGAGCGCCCGGTACCCGCTCTACGTGCACGGCGGCGCGGCCTTCACCCGGGACCAGATCGACCACTTCGAGGTGGAGACGCTCGACGGGAAACGGCTTGTCGAGGTGAACGCCTAGGACAGGTTCGAGCCGTGACCTTCCGTACGTAGCTTCGGCGGGCCCCTTTCGCGTACCTTTGACGGCTGCCCAGCACGTCAGAAGGGGGCCCGGTGGCCGCTCAGGCTCAGCACGGTTCAGCGGTGGACCGCAGCACGATGGACTCCGTCCGCGACCGTGAGATCGGTGTCGAACAGCACCACCTCGACGCCGTCTACCGCCGCCTGGAGGAGAAGATCCACGAGGCGGAGTTCCTCATGGACGACGCCGCCAAACGCGGCCAGGTCGGCACCCCCGGCGCGCTCGCCGAGCGGGACGCGCAGGTCTTCCGCGCGGGTATCCACCTCAACCGGCTCAACAACGAGTTCGAGGACTTCCTCTTCGGCCGGATCGACCTGCTGCTCGGCAAGGACGGCAAGAAGGGCCCGGACGGCGCCTACACGGCGGTCGAGCCCGCCGAGGGCGCGGTGCGGGAGAACAACACGGCCGACATCGCCGAGACCCTGCACATCGGCCGGATCGGCGTGCTCGACGCGGACTACTCGCCGCTGGTGATCGACTGGCGGGCCCCGGCGGCCGCGCCGTTCTACCGCTCGACGCCCGTGGATCCGGGCCGGGTGGTGCGCCGCCGGGTCATCCGGTCCAAGGGGCGCAGGGTGCTGGGCGTCGAGGACGACCTGATGCGCCCGGAGCTGACCGCGTTCCTGAACGGCGCGGAGCTGCCGGCGATCGGCGACGGCGCACTGATGGCCGCGCTCGGCCAGGCCCGCAGCCACTCCATGCGGGACATCGTCGCCTCCATCCAGGCCGAGCAGGACCTGGTGATCCGCGCCCCCGCCGCGTCGGTGACGTACGTGGAGGGCGGGCCGGGCACCGGCAAGACGGCGGTGGCCCTGCACCGCGCCGCGTACCTGCTGTACCAGGACCGCCGCCGGTACGCGGGCGGCATCCTCATCGTGTCGCCGACGCCGCTGCTCGTGGCGTACACCGAGGGCGTGCTGCCCTCGCTCGGTGAGGAGGGCCAGGTCGCGATCCGCGCGGTCGGCTCGCTCTACGACGGTCCCGGCGGCGCGGAGGCCACGGAGTACGACAGCCCGGCGGTGGCCCGCGTGAAGGGCTCGTCGCGGATGCTGACGGTGCTGCGCAGGGCGGCGCGGGGCGCGCTGGAGTCGGGGCGCCCGGCCCCGGCGCGGCAGGAGCAGCTGGCGTTCGGCGAGGAGGAGGGGGCGGAGACCCCGGCACCGGCCGCGGGCACCCCCACCCGGCTCCGGGTGGTCGCCTTCGGCCGCCGTCTGGAACTGGAGGCCGGGCAGCTCTCCCGGATCCGGCACGCGGCCCTCGGCGGCACCGCCCCGGTCAACCACCTGCGCCCGCGCGCCCGCAAGCTGCTCCTCGACGCGCTGTGGGAGCAGTCCGGCTCGGCCGGGCGGCACACCGACCCCGAACTCGCGGCGGAGCTGCGCTCGTCCTTCGACGAGGACATCACGGGCGAGGACGACTTCGTCCGGTTCCTGGACGCGTGGTGGCCGGAGCTGACCCCGCGCGCCGTGCTGTCCGCGATGGCCGACGAGCGGCGCCTGGGCCGCTGGGCCCGCCGGATCCTGAATCCGGGCGAGGTCCGCAAGCTGGCCAGGTCGCTGCGGCGCGAGGCGTTCTCGGTGCACGACGTCGCCCTGCTCGACGAGCTGAACTCGGTGCTCGGCGCCCCGGCCCGCCCGAGGCGCAAGCGGGAGTACGACCCGCTGGACCAGCTCACCGGTCTGGAGGAGCTGATGCCCGTACGGGAGGAGACCCAGTACGAGCGGGCCGAGCGGCTCGCGCAGGAGCGGACCGAGTACGCGCACGTCATCGTCGACGAGGCGCAGGACCTGACCCCGATGCAGTGGCGGATGGTCGGCCGCCGCGGCCGGCACGCCACCTGGACGGTCGTCGGCGACCCGGCGCAGTCCTCCTGGTCCGATCCGGACGAGGCGGCGGCCGCCCGTGACGAGGCCCTGGGCAGCCGTCCGCGGCGCCGCTTCGAGCTGACGGTGAACTACCGCAACCCGTCCGAGATCGCCGACCTGGCGGCGAAGGTCCTCGCCCTGGCGATGCCCGGTTCCACGTCGCCCAGGGCGGTCCGCTCCACCGGCGTCCAGCCGCGTTTCGTGGTCGTCGGCGACAGGCTGGCGGACACCGTGCGGGAGGAGGCCGCGCGCCTGCTGGAGCGGGTCGACGGCACCGTCGGCGTCGTCGTGGCGATGAACCGCCGCAAGGAGGCGGCCCGCTGGCTGGCCGGGCTCGGCGACCGGGTCGTGGCCCTCGGCTCGCTGGAGGCGAAGGGCCTGGAGTACGACGCGACGATCGTGGTCTCCCCGGCGGAGATCGCCGACGAGTCACCGGCCGGACTGCGCGTCCTCTACGTCGCTCTGACCAGGGCGACGCAGCAGCTCACGGTGGTCTCCGCCGAGCGCGACGAACCGGACGCGGAGGGGGTTCCGGACCTGCTCCGGGACTGATGGCGACGGGCCCTTGTGTCCGGCGACTCCGGTGTTACCGTTGATGACGGCACCGGCTCGATCCAAGCCCCCGGGCCCAACCTTCGTCCCTCAGAGGGACCACTTGCCGCGAGGCGAGCATGGCGGGTCGGTGTCATAGCCGTTCAGGAGAGGCCCACGTCACGGAAGTGACGTGGGCCTCTTTCTGTTTGCGGCTACTTCTCGTATGGTGGAAGTCAGTTTCCGAAAGCAGCGTGAACGTAAGGTTCACAATCCGATGCGACTACCACGTACTCGGCGGTAGGTGCGACGATCGGACAGCAACAGCTACACGGTGAAAGCAGAGGAAGTCGGCCATGGCAACGGCGCCCAGCGTCTCCTACTCGATGACGGTCCGGCTGGAGGTGCCCGCGAGCGGAACGGCCGTATCGCAGCTCACCACCGCCGTGGAGTCCTCCGGCGGCTCGGTGACCGGCCTCGACGTGACCGCTTCCGGCCACGAAAAGCTCCGCATCGACGTCACGATCGCGGCCAGCTCCACGTCCCACGCGGACGAGATCGTCGAGCAGCTGCGCGGCATCGAGGGCGTGACGCTCGGAAAGGTCTCCGACCGTACGTTCCTCATGCACCTCGGCGGCAAGATCGAGATGCAGTCCAAGCACCCCATCCGCAACCGTGACGACCTCTCCATGGTCTACACGCCGGGTGTGGCCCGCGTCTGCATGGCGATCGCGGAGAACCCCGAGGACGCCCGCCGTCTGACCATCAAGCGCAACACGGTTGCGGTCGTGACGGACGGTTCCGCGGTCCTCGGCCTCGGCAACATCGGCCCGATGGCCGCCATGCCGGTCATGGAGGGCAAGGCGGCCCTCTTCAAGCGCTTCGCCGACATCGACGCCTGGCCGATCTGCCTGGACACCCAGGACACCGACGCCATCGTCGAGATCGTCAAGGCGATCGCCCCCGGCTTCGCGGGCATCAACCTGGAGGACATCTCCGCGCCGCGCTGCTTCGAGATCGAGGCCCGGCTGCGCGAGGCCCTCGACATCCCCGTCTTCCACGACGACCAGCACGGCACCGCGATCGTCGTGCTCGCCGCGCTCACCAACGCACTTCGCGTGGCGGGCAAGGCAATTGGCGACATCCGCGTCGTCATGTCGGGCGCCGGCGCGGCCGGTACCGCCATCCTGAAGCTGCTGCTCGCGGCCGGGGTGAAGAACGCGGTGGTGGCCGACATCCACGGTGTCGTGCACGCCGACCGCGAGGACCTCAAGGGCGCCGACAGCGACTCGCCGCTGCGCTGGATCGCCGACAACACCAACACCGGTGGTCCCGACGGGGTCCTGACCGGCACGCTGAAGGAAGCCGTCGTCGGCGCGGACGTCTTCATCGGCGTCTCGGCGCCGAACGTGCTGGGCGGCGAGGACGTGGCCGCGATGGCGGACGGCGCGATCGTGTTCGCGCTCGCGAACCCGGACCCCGAGGTCGACCCGGCCGTGGCCCGTGAGACGGCGGCCGTCGTGGCCACCGGCCGCTCGGACTTCCCGAACCAGATCAACAACGTGCTGGTCTTCCCCGGTGTCTTCCGCGGCCTGCTCGACGCCCAGTCGCGCACGGTCAACACGGACATGATGCTGGCGGCGGCCACGGCCCTCGCCGACGTCGTGGGCGAGGACGAGCTGAACCCGAACTACATCATCCCGAGCGTCTTCAACGACAAGGTCGCGGGTGCTGTGGCGGGTGCGGTCCGGAACGCCGCGAAGGCGGCCGGAGCGGCTGTGACAGGCGCCACGACCGCCTGAGGACCGGCGCGTCGCGGAATGCGGGGCCCTCGCGGGCCCTCTAGGGTGGCCGGGAAGCAGGCCCCCCGGCCCGCCCGGTCCCAGGGCGGTGGCGCTTTCCGTGTGACCCCCACGGGTGCCGGATTGGCTTTACCGCCGCTGGTGGGGGCAGGATGCGTCTTCGGGCGCGAGGGTTCGGACGACGGACCCGGGTCCTGGGCCTGACCGAGACCCTGGCAGCATCGGATTCGTTGTTGCCCAACATGCGGCCTTGCGCCGCGTGGCACGCCTCAACGGCAAGAAGAACACGGGAGTACAAACATGAACCGCAGTGAGCTGGTGGCCGCGCTGGCCGACCGCGCCGAGGTGACCCGCAAGGACGCCGACGCCGTGCTGGCCGCGTTCGCCGAGACCGTCGGCGAGATCGTTGCCAAGGGCGACGAGAAGGTCACCATCCCCGGCTTCCTGACCTTCGAGCGCACGCACCGTGCCGCTCGCACCGCCCGCAACCCGCAGACCGGCGAGCCGATCAACATCCCGGCCGGTTACAGCGTCAAGGTTTCGGCGGGCTCCAAGCTCAAGGAAGCCGCCAAGGGCAAGTAAGCCTTCGGCGATTTTGCGGCGGGCGGTCCCCCGGGTCTCCGGGTGACCGCCCGCCGGCGTTTCCGGGTCCCGTCCGCCGGGCCCGGCCCCACCGGGCCGCAGGCGGCCGTGAGAGCCCTTGTGGCAGGACGGTGGCCGGAAAGCGACGGGGGCCGCCCGGGAAGTCCCGGGCGGCCCCCATCCAGGTTCAGGCGGTTAGCCGAGCGCCTTGCCCGGGAGCTCGACCTTGGCGCCGAGTTCCACGAGCTTCTCCATGAAGTTCTCGTAGCCGCGGTTGATGAGGTCGATGCCGTGCACCCGCGACGTGCCCTGCGCGGCCAGCGCCGCGATCAGGTACGAGAAGCCGCCGCGCAGGTCGGGGATGACCAGGTCGGCGCCCTCCAGCTTGGTGGGGCCGGAGACGACGGCGGAGTGCAGGAAGTTGCGCTGGCCGAAGCGGCAGTCGGAGCCGCCCAGGCACTCGCGGTAGAGCTGGATGTGCGCGCCCATCTGGTTGAGCGCGGAGGTGAAGCCGAGCCGCGACTCGTAGACCGTCTCGTGGACGATGGACAGGCCCGTGGCCTGCGTGAGGGCCACGACGAGCGGCTGCTGCCAGTCGGTCTGGAAGCCGGGGTGGACGTCCGTCTCCAGAGCGATGGACTTGAGCTGGCCGCCGGGGTGCCAGAAGCGGATGCCCTCGTCGTCGATCTCGAAGGCGCCGCCGACCTTGCGGTACGTGTTGAGGAACGTCATCATCGAGCGCTGCTGGGCGCCGCGGACGTAGATGTTGCCCTCGGTGGCGAGCGCCGCCGAGGCCCAGGAAGCGGCTTCCAGGCGGTCGGACAGCGCGCGGTGCGTGTAACCGCCGAGCGTGTCGACACCGGTGATGCGGATGGTGCGGTCGGTGTCCATCGCGATGATCGCGCCCATTTTCTGCAGAACGCAGATCAGGTCCTCGATCTCCGGCTCCACCGCGGCGTTCGAGAGCTCCGTGACGCCCTCGGCGAGGACGGCCGTGAGCAGGACCTGCTCGGTGGCGCCCACGGAGGGGTAGGGGAGGCGGATCTTGGTGCCGCGCAGCCGCTGCGGGGCCTCCAGGTACTGGCCGTCGGCGCGCTTCTCGATGGTGGCGCCGAACTGGCGCAGCACCTCGAAGTGGAAGTCGATCGGCCGGCCGCCGATGTCGCAGCCGCCCAGACCGGGAATGAAGGCGTGGCCGAGGCGGTGCAGAAGGGGTCCGCAGAGCAGGATCGGGATGCGGGACGAGCCCGCGTGCGCGTCGATGTCGGCGACGTTCGCCGACTCCACGTGCGAGGGATCCATCACCAGCTCGCCCGGCTCCTCACCGGGGCGGACCGTCACACCGTGCAGCTGCAGCAGTCCGCGTACGACACGCACGTCGCGGATGTCGGGGACATTGCGCAGCCGGCTCGGAGCGCTGCCGAGCAGCGCCGCGACCATGGCCTTGGGCACGAGGTTCTTCGCGCCGCGGACACGGATCTCGCCCTCCAGCGGGGTTCCGCCGTGGACAAGCAGTACGTCGTCAATGCCGGTGACGGTCATGAATCTCGCGTTCCGAAGAGGTGGGCAGGGGACCAAGGGACAAGGGTAAGGGCCGCCTCCCCCTGTTCCGTAAGCCCGCGGTCGGCCTGAAGCGTCATGACTTCGCTACAACACGAAACGTTCGTCGCCGGGCACAAGGGGTGACGGTTCCGACCGGTGCGCCCCTTCCGCTTCCATGCGCGCCGACCTGCATGCATACGGGAGTTGCGCGTGACTCCCCGTACGGCACGAAGATGCGGGATCATGTCTGGCATGACCGAGGTGTCCTCGCTCACAGGGCGGCTGCTCGTGGCCACACCCGCCCTCGCGGACCCGAATTTCGACCGGGCGGTCGTGCTGCTTCTCGACCACGACGAGAAGGGCTCACTCGGCGTCGTCCTGAACCGGCCGACGCCGGTGGACGTCGGCGACATCCTGGAGGGCTGGGGCGAGCTGGCCGGTGAGCCGGGCGTCGTCTTCCAGGGCGGTCCGGTCTCCCTCGACTCGGCGCTCGGCGTCGCGGTGATCCCCGGCGGTGCCTCGGCGGACGGTCCCCTCGGCTGGCGCCGGGTGCACGGCGCGATCGGTCTCGTCGACCTGGAGGTGCCGCCGGAGCTGCTGGCCGCGGCCCTCGGCTCGCTGCGGATCTTCGCCGGATACTCGGGCTGGGGTCCCGGCCAGTTGCAGGACGAGCTGTCCGAGGGTGCCTGGTACGTCGTCGAGTCGGAGCCGGGCGACGTCTCCGCGACCCGACCGGAGGGACTGTGGCGGGCGGTGCTGCGCCGCCAGCGCAGCGAGCTGGCGATGGTGGCGACCTATCCGGACGATCCCTCGCTCAACTAAGCGCGCCGGCGACTCTTCGCCCTGGGGGCAGGCTTAAGTACCCTTGGCGGTTATGAGCACTCTTGAGCCCGAGCGCGGGACAGGTACGGGGACCCTCGTAG
This sequence comes from Streptomyces sp. NPDC001904, assembly GCF_040297005.1. Taxonomy (NCBI): domain Bacteria; kingdom Bacillati; phylum Actinomycetota; class Actinomycetes; order Kitasatosporales; family Streptomycetaceae; genus Streptomyces; species Streptomyces sp. NPDC001904. Next base: position 119,161 of record NZ_JBEOYI010000016.1, read on the forward strand.
AGCCGACGCCGCAGACGTCGCACGGTGACGGCGATCATGAGCGCTTCGCCCACTATGTCCAGAAGGACAAGATCATGGCGAGCGCCCTGGACGGTACGCCTGTCGTGGCGCTCTGCGGCAAGGTGTGGGTCCCGGGCCGTGACCCGAAGAAGTACCCCGTCTGTCCCATGTGCAAGGAGATCTACGAGTCCATGGGCTCGGGCGGCGACAACGACAAGGGCAAGGACGGCGGCGGCAAGTAGCGGCCCCCTCCTTCGCCGGCGAGGCCCCCGGTGCGCGGTGACGCGCACCGGGGGCCTTTGTGTTGCCCGTAAACCATTGCGCTCAATGGTCCAGTCCTTCTAGCCTCCGTCCTGTTGTGCACAGCGAAACAGCCATTGCGTATGTTGCAACGACTATTCGGAGGCGTTTCCGATGAAGCCCCTTGCCCGAACAGCCCTTCCGCTCACCGCTCTTGTGCTCGCCGCGACTGCCGCGTGCGCCCCCGGCACGTCCGGCGGCAGTGACTCCGCGAAGGACGACAAGAGCGGCACGCTGCGCGTCTGGCTCTTCCAGGAGGTCAACAACGGCCCCAAGAAGAAGGTCATGGACGCGGCCGTCGACACCTTCGAGAAGGCGCACGACGGCGCCCAGGTGAAGATCGAGTACATACCCGTCGAGACCCGCGCCGAGAAGATCAAGGCCGCCTTCACCGACCCGAAGAGCGCCCCGGACGTCATCGAGTACGGCAACACGGACACCGCCGGATACGTGAAGGACGGCGGACTCGCGGACGTGACGAAGGAGTTCGGGGCCTGGGACGAGGCCGCCGACACCGACCCGACCGCCAAGGAGTCGGTGACCGTCGACGGGAAGATCTACGGCGCCCCCTACTTCGTCGGCGTCCGCGCGCTGTACTACCGCACCGACGTCTTCAAGGACCTCGGGATCGACGTCCCGAAGACGCAAGGGGAACTCGCCGCCACCGCCAAGAAGATCCACAAGACGAAGCCCGAGCTGTACGGGCTCGCGGTCGGCGGCGCCTACACCTACGGCGCGATGCCGTTCATCTGGGCCAACGGCGGCGAACTCGCCGAGAAGAAGGGCGACGCGTACACCGCGGCCATCGACAGCCCGGCCGCCCGGAAGGGCATCAAGGCCTACACCTCGCTCTTCGGCGACGCCAACTGTCCCGCCGCCAAGTGCGCCGCGATGGGCGGCAACGACACCGTCACCGCCTTCGCCTCCGGCAAGGCCGCCATGGCCATCGGCGGCGACTTCAGCCACCAGGCCATGGAGGACGGCACGGTGAAGGGCAAGTACGCCGTCGTGCCGCTGCCCGGCGTGAAGAAGGGGGACATCGCGCCCGCCTTCGCCGGCGGCAACAACATCGGCGTACTGAAGAGCACCTCGCACCGCACGCTCGCCGTCGACCTCATGAAGCAGCTCGCGGGCAAGGACGCGCAGCGCGCCCTGTTCTCCGGGATGGGCTTCCTGCCCACCTACACCGACGTGCGCCAGGACGTCGCCGAGGAGGAGCCGTTCGTCGCGCCCTTCGTGAAGACCCTCGGCGCCGGCGCGAAGTTCGTGCCCGCCTCGCCCGGCTGGGCGCAGATCGACGCCTCCCAGGTCCTGCCCACCATGTTCCAGGAGATCGTCAGCGGCCGTAAGGACGTCAAGGCGGCCTCCGGGGACGCCGCGAAGAAGATGGACGCCGCGTTCGGGGCCGCCGGGTGAGCTCCGTGCCCGCGCGGGGCGGGAGATGGGCGCCCTGGCTCTATCTCGCCCCCGCGCTCGTCCTGCTGGGCGGTCTGCTCGTCTACCCGATCTACCAGCTCGGCCTGATCTCGTTCCTGGAGTACACCCAGGCCCAGGTCAGCGGCGGCGCCCCGACCACCTTCCGCGGCCTCGGCAACTACCAGGAGCTGTTCTCCGACAGCCAGTTCTGGCAGGTGCTGCTCGCCACCGTGCTGTTCGCGGCGGCCTGCGTCGTCTCCACGCTCCTGGTGGGCTGCGCGCTCGCCGTGCTGCTCACGCGGGTGCGGGCCGTACCCCGGCTCGCCCTGATGCTGGCCGCGCTCGGCGCCTGGGCCACCCCGGCGATCACCGGGTCCACCGTCTGGATGTTCCTCTTCGACGCGGACTTCGGCCCGGTGAACAAGGTCCTCGGGCTCGGCGACTTCTCGTGGACGTACGGCCGCTACAGCGCCTTCGCGCTGGTCCTGCTCGAAGTGGTCTGGTGCTCCTTCCCGTTCGTGATGGTCACCGTGTACGCGGGCATCCGCGCCATCCCGGGCGAGGTTCTGGAGGCGGCGTCCCTCGACGGCGCCTCCCAGTGGCGGACCTGGCGCTCCGTCACCGCGCCGATGCTGCGGCCGATCCTGGTCGTCGTCACCATCCAGTCGGTCATCTGGGACTTCAAGGTCTTCACCCAGATCTACGTGATGACGGGCGGCGGCGGCATCGCCGGACAGAACCTCGTCCTCAACGTGTACGCGTACCAGAAGGCGTTCGCCGGAAGCGAGTACAGCCTCGGCTCGGCCATCGGCGTCGTGATGCTCGTCATCCTGCTCGTGGTCACGCTCGTCTATCTGCGGCTGATGCGCAGGGAGGGCAGGGAACTGTGAGAATCCAACGGCCCTGGCGGCTCGCCGCCGAGGCGTCCGCGCTGCTCATCGCGCTCGTCGTCGCCTTTCCCCTCTATTGGATGGTGCTCAGCGCCCTCAAACCGGCCGGGGAGATCGAATCGACCGAGCCGCGCCCCTGGACGCTCGATCCGTCGCTCGACTCCTTCCGCCGCGTCTTCCAACAGCAGGAATTCGGCCGTTACTTCGTCAACAGCCTGATCGTGGCGGGGACGGTCGTGGTGGTCTCGGCGCTCGTCGCGTTTCTCGCGGCGACGGCCGTGACGCGCTTTCGATTCCGGTTCCGTACGACGCTGCTCATCATGTTCCTCGTCGCGCAGATGGTGCCGGTCGAGGCCCTGACCATTCCGCTCTTCTTCCTCATGCGGGACTTCGGGCAGCTCAACACGCTCGGCTCGCTGATCCTGCCGCACCTCGCGTTCTCGCTGCCGTTCGCGATCTGGATGCTGCGCGGATTCGTGAAAGCCGTGCCCGAGGCGCTGGAGGAGGCCGCCTACCTGGACGGTGCCAGCCGTTCCCGCTTCCTGTGGCAGATCCTCTTTCCCCTGGTCTTCCCGGGCCTTGTGGCGACGAGTGTCTTCTCCTTCATCTCCACCTGGAACGACTTCCTGTTCGCGAAGTCGTTCATCATCAGCGACACCTCCCAGTCGACGCTTCCGATGGCCCTGCTCGTCTTCTTCAAACCGGACGAGAACGACTGGGGCGGAATCATGGCAGCGTCGACCGTGATGACCATTCCGGTACTGGTCTTCTTCGTACTCGTACAGCGGCGCCTGGTGTCCGGGCTCGGCGGCGCGGTTAAGGACTGAGCTTCATGGAACTGATTCCGGCCCCCCGATCGGTCGCCGGTTACGGCGATCAGTACCTCGCCGTCGGCGAGGACACCGGGATCGCCGCCGGGGCGGGCACCGAGGACACCGCCCGCTGGCTGCGCGCCACACTCGGCGCCGCGACCGGGTTCTCGTTCGAGCCCCGGCGGGAGGGCGACGATCTCGTCCGGCTGACCGTCGACGACACCCTGCCGACGGAGGGGTACCGCCTCTCCGTCACCCCGCGCGGCGTCGACCTGCGGGGCGGCTCCCCGGCCGGGGTGTTCTGGGGCGCGCAGACCCTGCGCCAGCTCCTCGGCCCGGACGCCTTCCGGCGCGCACCCCTGCCCGGCCGCGTCTGGCGGCTGCCGCTGACCGACATCGAGGACGGGCCCCGCTTCGGCTGGCGCGGCGCGATGCTCGACGTCGCCCGGCACTTCATGCCGAAGGACGGCGTGCTGCGCTTCATCGACCTGCTGGCCGCGCACAAGCTGAACGTCTTCCACTTCCACCTCAGCGACGACCAGGGCTGGCGCATCGAGATCAAGCGCCACCCGAAGCTCACCGAGGACGGCTCCTGGCGCACCAGGACCAAGTACGGGCACCGGGCCTCGGAGCTGTGGGAGGACAAGCCGCACGGCGGCTTCTACACCCAGGACGACATCCGCGAGATCGTCGCCTACGCCCACGCCCGGCACATCGCCGTCGTCCCCGAGATCGACATCCCGGGCCACTCCCAGGCCGCCATCCACGCCTACCCGGAACTCGGCAACGCCGACGTCGTCGACACGGCGGCCCTGCCCGTCTGGGACACCTGGGGCGTCAACCCCAACGTCCTCGCCCCGACCGAGACCGTCCTGCGCTTCTACGAGGGCGTCTTCGAGGAGATCCTGGAGCTGTTCCCCTCCACCTTCGTCCACGTCGGCGGGGACGAGTGCCCGAAGGACCAGTGGAAGGCCTCGCCGACCGCGCAGGCCCGGATCGCGGAACTCGGCCTGAAGGACGAGGACGAGCTCCAGTCCTGGTTCATCCGGCACTTCGACACCTGGCTGAGCGAGCGCGGCCGCCGGCTCGTCGGCTGGGACGAGATCCTGGAGGGCGGGCTCGCCCCCGGCGCGACCGTCTCCTCGTGGCGCGGCTACGAGGGCGGGATCACCGCCGCACGCGCGGGCCACGACGTCGTCATGTGCCCGCTCCAGCAGGTCTACCTGGACTACCGGCAGTCCGACGGCGCCGACGAACCCGTCCCCATCGCGTACGTCCGCACCCTGGAGGACGTCTACCGCTTCGAGCCGGTTCCGCCGCAGCTCACCGAGGAGGAGGCCCGCCACGTCCTGGGCACCCAGGCCAATCTGTGGACCGAGGTGACGGAGAACGCGCAGCGCGTCGACTACCAGGCGTTCCCGCGCCTGTGCGCCTTCAGCGAGGTGGCCTGGAGCGAGCTGCCGGAGCCCGGGGAGCGCGACTACGCGGACTTCGAGCGCCGGATGACCGCCCACTACCGGCGACTTGACGCCCTCGGCGTCGAGTACCGGCGTCCCGGCGGCCCGTTGCCCTGGCAGCAGCGCCCCGGCGTGCTCGGCCGCCCGCTGGAGGGCCCGCCCCCGAACGCGTGAGCAGCACCGGTCGTGGGGGGGGGGGGGGGGGCGGGCGGCCGCGCGCCCCCCCCCGCGCCCCCCGCACCCAGCGCACCCGGCGCGGTAGGCGGCGCGGGGGGGGGGGGAGGGGGGGCGGGGGGGCGGCCCCCGCGGCCCCCCCCCCCGCCCCCCGCCACGACCGGGCCCCCTGCACGCCCTCCCATACGTCACCGAAGAGTGCCAATTCGTGCGCACGGGCGATGCACTGCCATTTCGGTCATCTCCCAGGTGGAAGGGGCGAATGCCTCCTACCGGACCCCCTCTCCGGGCTCCGGGGAAGATGTGCCAGAGTTGCCACGTCCGGCCTGTCAGCACGTACCGTACGGCGGAACAGGCGTAACGGCGGGAACGGCGGTCACACGCGGACCACGCGGGGACCGGCGCACCGCCGGGCGCGCGGCCGGACATCGGGAAGGGGCAGCCGGTTTGACCACGCACGCACCGCAGGCGACACAGGCCGCGGTACTTCCGGGTTCGCTGGACGAGGCGGTCGCGGCGCTCGCCGCGATGCCCGCAGCCGTGCCCGTCGCCGGCGGCACCGACCTCATGGCCCAGGTCAACGCGGGTCAACTCCGTCCCGCGGCCCTGGTCGGCCTCGGCCGGATCAGCGAGATCCGCGGCTGGCAGTACCAGGACGGGCACGCGCTGCTCGGCGCCGGCCTGACCCACGCCCGCATGGGCCGCCCCGACTTCGCCGCGCTCATCCCGGCCCTCGCCGCGTCCGCCCGCGCCGCGGGCCCGCCGCAGATCCGCAACGCGGGCACGCTCGGCGGCAACATCGCCTCGGCCGCCCCGACCAACGACGCGCTGCCCGTACTGGCCGCCCTGGAAGCCACGTTGATCATCGCGGGGCCCGGCGGCGCGCGCCGCGAGGTCCCCGTCTCGCATCTGCTCGCGGGCATGGAGATGCTGCGGCCCGGCGAGCTGATCGGCTTCGTGCGGGTGCCGCTGCTGCACGCGCCGCAGGTGTTCCTGAAGGCGACCGGCCGGACCGGCCCCGGGCGGGCGACGGCCTCCGTCGCGCTCGTCCTCGACCCGGCCCGGCGCGGGGTGCGCTGCGCGGTCGGCGCGATCGCGCCGATGCCGCTGCGCCCGCTGGAGGCCGAGCAGTGGGTGGCCTCGCTCATCGACTGGGACGGCGAGCGCGGCGCGCTCGTGCCGGAGGCGATCCAGGCGTTCGGCGAGTACGTCGCCGCGGCCTGCATCCCCGACCCGGCCCCGGCCCCGGACGGCACGCAGGAGGCGCTGCCGCCCGCCGTGACCCATCTGCGGCGCACCGTCGCCGCCCTGGCCCGACGTGCACTCGGGAGGGCGCTGTCGTGACGAACGAGTACCCCGGACCCGACCCGCACGACCAGCACGGCCAGGGGGACGGCTGGCAGCGGCTGCCGCAGGGCGAGTACGACTCCGACGCCACGGCCTTCGTCCAACTGCCGCCCGACGGCTTCCCCGACGCGCCGCTGGCCGCACCGGGGCACGGGTACGTGCCGCCGCAGATAACGGTGAGCCCGGCCACCGGCGCCGCCGCCACCGACCCGGCGGCGACCGGCGTGTGGGTGCTGCCGCCGGACCTGACGGGCGCGGCCCCGCAGCCGCCCGCCCCGCAGCCCGCCGAGGGCCGTGACGTCAGCTGGCCCGAGGCGAACCGGGAGCCGTACGGCAGCGGTGTCACCGAGGCCGCGCAGGGGCAGACCGGCCAGTGGTCGATCCCCGTCGCGGGCGGTGAACTCCCCGACGAGTCCGGCGAGTTCACGACGTCCGCACTGGCCTCCCAGTGGGGCGACCGGATGCCGCCCGCGACCCTGCCGGGCGGCGCGCCCGCGCCGTGGGCGACGCAGGACTGGGCGCGGGAGCCCGCCCCGGAGCAGGCCCCGGAACCGCAGCCCGAGCCGCAGGCGCCGGAACCGCAGCCGGAGGTGTCCGCGCAGGCCTGGGCCCAGGAGGCGCCGGCCGCCGTGCCGGACGCACCCGCCGAGGAGCCCGAGCCGGAGCCCGAGCCGGCCGCCGACGAGCACCCCGTGCCCGACGAGCACCCCGTGCCCGACGAGCACCCCGTGCCCGACGAACCGGCCGTGCCCGCGGCCGAGGAGCCGGAGCCCGCCGAGCCGCCCGCCCCGGAGGACGACGCGACGGCCCTGCCCGAGCCGGCCGCCGAGCCCGAGGCCGTGGCCGAGCCCGAGCAGACGGCCACCGTCACCCCCCTCCACGACGACCACCCCCTCGCCAGCTACGTCCTGCGGGTCAACGGCGCCGACCGCCCCGTCACGGACGCCTGGATCGGCGAGTCGCTCCTGTACGTGCTGCGCGAGCGCCTCGGCCTCGCGGGCGCCAAGGACGGCTGCTCGCAGGGCGAGTGCGGCGCGTGCAACGTGCAGGTGGACGGCCGGCTCGTCGCCTCCTGCCTGGTCCCGGCGGCGACCGCGGCGGGCAGCGACGTCCGTACCGTCGAGGGCCTGGCCGAGGACGGGCAGCCCTCCGACGTGCAGCGCGCGCTGGCCGCGTGCGGCGCCGTCCAGTGCGGGTTCTGCGTCCCCGGCATGGCGATGACGGTGCACGACCTGCTGGAGGGCAACCCCGACCCCACCGACCTGGAGACCCGCAAGGCGCTGTGCGGCAACCTGTGCCGCTGCTCCGGCTATCGCGGTGTCCTGGACGCGGTGCGCGAGGTGGCCGCCGAGCGCCGGGCGTCCCGCGCGGCGGCGGCCGAACAGGGCGAGCCGGGCGAGCAGCCAGAGGACGACGAGGAGCCCCGCATCCCGCGGCAGGCGGGACCGGCCAGTGGTGACCTGTTCCAGGACGGAGGCCAGGCGTGACGAACGAGACCACCGAGGCCCCCGCGGGCCTGACCCCCGAGCCGGAGGGGATCCCGCACGGCCTGGGCACGACACTGCCCTCGGCGGAGGCCAGAGCGAAGGCGGAGGGCACCTTCCCCTACGCCGCCGACCTGTGGGCCGAAGGGCTCCTGTGGGCGGCGATCCTGCGTTCGCCCCACGCGCACGCGCGCGTGCTCTCCATCGACACCACCCACGCGCGCGAGATGCCCGGCGTGCGCGCGGTCGTCACGCACGAGGACGTGCCCGGCGGCCCGCCCGCCGGCCACCGCACCGCGGACCGCCCGGTGTTCGCCTCCGACGTCGTCCGCCATCACGGCGAGGCGCTCGCGGCGGTGGCGGCGGACCACCCGGACACGGCCCGGATGGCCGCGGCGGCGATCATCGTCGAGTACGAGATCCTCGAACCGGTCACGGACCCGGAGCAGTCCTTCGGGGCCGAACCGCTGCACCCCGACGGCAATCTGGTCCGGCACATCCCGCTCGCCCACGGCGACGCCGAGGCGCAGGGCGAGGTGATCGTCGAGGGCCTGTACCGCATCGGCCGCCAGGACCCGGCGCCGATCGGCGCCGAGGCGGGGCTCGCCGTGCCGCGCCCCGACGGCGGCGTGGAGCTGTACATCGCGTCGAACGACCCGCACGGCGACCGCGACGCGGCGGCGGCCCGCTACGGCCTGGAGCCGGAGCGCGTGAAGGTCGTCGTCACCGGAGTGCCCGGCGCGACCGGCGACCGCGAGGACCCGAGCTTCCATCTGCCGCTGGGCCTGCTGGCCCTGCACACGGGCTGCCCGGTCAAGCTGACGGCGACCCGCGAGGAGTCCTTCCTCGGCCACCCGCACCGCCACCCGACACTGCTGAGGTACCGTCACCACGCCGACGCCGACGGCCGGTTGGTGAAGGTGGAGGCCCAGATCCTGCTGGACGCGGGCGCCTACGCGGACACGTCGTCGGACGCGCTCGCGGCGGCCGTCGCCTTCGCCTGCGGCCCCTACGTCGTCCCGCACGCCTCCATCGAGGGCTGGGCGGTGCGCACCAACAACCCGCCGTCCGGGCACGTCCGCGGCGAGGGCGCGATGCAGGTCTGCGCCGCGTACGAGGCCCAGATGGACAAGCTGGCGAAGAAGACCGGCATCGACCCGGCCGAACTGCGCATGCGCAACGTGCTGGCGACCGGTGACGTGCTGCCCACCGGCCAGACGGTGACCTGCCCGGCGCCGGTCGCCGAACTCCTCGACGCGGTACGGGAGTTCCCGCTCCCCGCGCTGCCCAAGGACACTCCCGAGGAGGACTGGCTGCTGCCCGGCGGCCCGGAGGGCGCGGGCGAGCCCGGCGCGGTCCGGCGCGGTGTCGGCTACGGCATCGGCATGGTCCACATGCTCGGCGCCGAGGGCGCCGACGAGGTCTCCACGGCCACGGTCAAGGTCCACGACGGCGTCGCCACGGTCATCTGCGCGGCCGTCGAGACGGGCCAGGGATTCTCGACGCTGGCCCGCCAGATCGTCCAGGACACGCTCGGCATCGACGAGGTCCACGTGGCCCCCGTCGACACGGACCAGCCCCCGGCCGGACCCGGCTGCCGCGGCCGCCACACGTGGGTCTCGGGCGGCGCGGTCGAGCGCGCGGCGAAGATGGTCCGCACCCAGCTCCTGCAGCCCCTGGCCCACAAGTTCGGCATGTCCACGGAGCTGCTCCAGATCGCCGACGGCAAGATCACCTCGTACGACGGGGTGCTGTCCACCACGGTCCAGGAGGCCATGGACGGCAAGGAGCTGTGGGCGACGGCCCAGTGCCGCCCGCATCCGACCGAGCCGCTGGACGCCCAGGGCCAGGGCGACGCCTTCGTCGGCCTCGCCTTCTGCGCGATCCGCGCGGTCGTGGACGTCGACATCGAGATCGGTTCCGTACGGGTCGTCGAGCTCGCGGTGGCGCAGGACGTCGGCCGCATCCTCAACCCCGGTCAGCTCGCCGCCCGCATCGAGGCGGGCGTCACCCAGGGCGTGGGCGCGGCCCTCACCGAGAACCTGCGCACCGCGAAGGGCATCGTGCGCCGCCCCGACCTGACCGGCTACGCGCTGCCCACGTCGCTGGACGCCCCGGACATCCGCATCGTGAAGCTCGTGGAGGAGCGCGACGTGGTGGCCCCCTTCGGCGCGAAGGCGGCGAGCGCGGCCCCGGTCGTCGCCTCCCCGGCGGCGGTCGCCTCGGCGGTCCGCGCGGCGACGGGCCGCCCCGTCAACCGCCTCCCGATCCGCCCGCAGGCGGCGGTGGTGACCCCGGACCCGGCACCGGTCATGGAGCCCCAGTAGCCATGCCGACCGATCACGAGCCCGAGCAGCCCCGGGCCTACGAGCCCGCCCCGTCCGCCGGGAAGCTGTTCCTCTTCGTCCTCGCGTTCGTCGCCTTCGCGGTGATCGTCGTGGGCGGAGGCGTGATCCTCGTGACGGGCTGAGCACGGAAGAACCCCGGCGCCCTTCGCGGGCTGCCGGGGTTCTTCTTCCAGAGGCCGTAACCGGAATCGAACCGGTGTGCTTCGCTTTGCAGGCGAATCCCTAAGCCACTCGGGCATACGGCCGAGCTCGTGCTGATGTCCTCGACCGTAGGGCGTGCTTCCGCCCGCCTCAAGGGTTCCGCGCGGCCCGCAACGGGACTGCCATACGCCGTTCATGAACGAACGGACGGACGTAGGACCAAGGGACCAGGACGAGCCCGACTCCGGACAGGGGTCAGCCGCGGTTTTGCCTCTTACGCTGATCGGCATGACCGCTCTCGACGACGCCGACCTCGCCGCCCCGGCCACCGAAGCCCCCGCCACCGGGGCCGCCGCCCCCGACGGAGGCGTCCTCGGGCGCGGGTACCGCGCGCTGAGCATCGGCATCGTCACGGTCATCGTGCTCATCGCCTTCGAGGCGACCGCCGTCGGCACCGCGATGCCGGTCGCCGCACGGGACCTGGACGGGGTGGCGCTGTACGCCTTCGCGTTCTCCGCGTACTTCACCACCAGCCTCTTCGGCATGGTCCTCGCGGGCCAGTGGGCCGACCGGCGCGGGCCGCTCGGGCCCGTCGGCGCCGGGATCGGGGCGTTCGCGGCCGGGCTGCTGCTGGCCGGGACCGCCGCGAACATGTGGACGTTCATCGCGGGCCGCGCCGTGCAGGGCCTCGGCGGCGGGCTCGTCATCGTCGCGCTGTACGTCGTCGTCAGCCGGGCCTACCCGGCGCGGCTGCGCCCCGCGATCCTGGCGGCGTTCGCCGCGGCCTGGGTCGTGCCGTCGGTCGTGGGGCCGCTGGCGGCCGGGGCCGTCACCCAGCACCTCGGCTGGCGCTGGGTCTTCCTCGGCATCCCGGTACTGGTCCTGCTGCCGCTCGGGCTCGCGCTGCCGCAGATCCGGCGGCAGGCGGGCGGCCCGCCCCCCCCGAAGCCGCCGCCGGCCCGCCCGCGGCGTTCGAGCGGCGCCGGATCCGGCTCGCGTTCGGCATCTCGGCGGGCGCCGGGCTGCTCCAGTACGCGGCCCAGGACCCGGCCTGGACCGCCCTGCTGCCCGGCGCGGCCGGGGCCGCGTTCCTCGTGCCGTCCGTGCTCGGGCTGCTGCCGCGCGGCACCTACCGGGCCGTGCGCGGACTGCCGTCCGTGGTGCTGCTGCGCGGGATCGCGGCGGGCTCGTTCATCGCGGCCGAGTCGTTCGTGCCGCTGATGCTCGTCACCCAGCGGGGCGTGTCGCCGACGATGGCCGGGCTCTCGCTCGCCGCGGGCGGCGCCACCTGGGCGATCGGCTCGTGGGCGCAGGCCAGGCCCCGCATGGAGCCGTACCGCGAGCGGCTCGCGGCCCTCGGCATGGTCCTCGTCGCCGCCGCCATCGCCACCGTGCCGCTCGTGCTGATCGACTCCGTACCGGTCTGGCTGGTGGCCGTGGCCTGGGCGTACGGCTGCCTGGGCATGGGCATCGTGACCTCCGCCACCAGCGTGCTGCTGCTCCAGCTGTCCGCCCCCGAGGAGGCGGGTACGAACTCCGCCGCCCTCCAGATCTCCGACGGCCTCTCGAACACCCTGCTGCTCGCGGCGGGCGGCGCCGCCTTCGCGGCCCTCGGCGGGGGAGCGGTCGGCCACGGCGTGGCCCAGGGCGCGGGCGGCGCGCACCCGGCCGCGTTCGTCGCCGTGTTCCTGCCGATGGCGGCCGTCGCGCTGGTCGGCGTGGCCGTGGCGACGCGGCTGCGCGCCGCCACGACCAGCGGGGACGCGCCGGTGACGACGGGCTGACTACCGGTGAAATGCGGGGAGTTGATCTGTGACCCACGTCCCAACCGGCGCCCGCCCGGCCTCGTGAGGCGGAAACGTCAACCTCGCCACCGGTAGGGTGGACCGGTTGTCATACGCCCCCGATCTGCCGAGCCGGAGACCGTGACCACCGCCAACGACGCCAGCGCCGCCGCCCCGCCCACCGCTCCGACCCCGTCCAGCCACCTCTCGCCCGCCTTCCCCGGCCGCGCCCCCTGGGGCACGGCCAACAAGCTGCGTGCCTGGCAGCAGGGGGCGATGGAGCGGTACATCCAGGAGCAGCCCCGCGACTTCCTCGCGGTCGCGACCCCGGGCGCCGGCAAGACCACCTTCGCGCTCACCCTCGCCTCCTGGCTGCTGCACCACCACGTCGTGCAGCAGGTGACCGTGGTCGCACCGACCGAGCACCTGAAGAAGCAGTGGGCGGAGGCGGCCGCGCGCGTCGGCATCAAGCTGGACCCGGAGTACAGCGCGGGCCCGCTCAGCAGGGAGTACGACGGCGTCGCCATCACGTACGCGGGCGTCGGCGTGCGCCCGATGCTGCACCGCAACCGCAGCGAGCAGCGCAAGACGCTCGTCATCCTCGACGAGATCCACCACGCCGGTGACTCCAAGTCGTGGGGCGAGGCGTGCCTGGAGGCCTTCGAGCCCGCCACCCGCCGCCTGGCGCTGACCGGTACGCCGTTCCGGTCCGACACCAATCCGATCCCCTTCGTCCAGTACGAGGAGGGCAACGACGGCATCCGCCGCTCCTCGGCCGACTACACCTACGGCTACGGCAGCGCGCTCGCCGACGGCGTCGTGCGGCCGGTGATATTCCTCAGCTACAGCGGCAACATGCGCTGGCGCACCAAGGCCGGCGACGAGATCGCCGCCCGCCTCGGCGAGCCGATGACCAAGGACGCGATCAGCCAGGCCTGGCGCACCGCCCTCGATCCGCGCGGCGAGTGGATGCCGAGCGTGCTGCGCGCCGCCGACGCCCGCCTCACCGAGGTCAGGAAGGGCATCCCGGACGCGGGCGCCCTCGTCATCGCCTCCGACCAGGAGCAGGCCCGTGCCTACGCCAAGCTGATCCGCGAGATCACCGGCTCGAAGGCGACCCTGGTGCTGTCCGACGACACCGGCGCCTCGAAGCGGATCGACGACTTCAGCGCGAGCGAGGACCGCTGGATGGTCGCCGTCCGCATGGTGTCGGAGGGCGTCGACGTCCCGCGCCTGGCGGTCGGCGTCTACGCCACCACCATCTCCACCCCGCTCTTCTTCGCGCAGGCCGTCGGCCGTTTCGTGCGCTCCCGGCGGCGCGGCGAGACCGCGTCCGTGTTCCTGCCGACCGTCCCCGACCTCCTCGGCCACGCCAACGAGATGGAGGTCGAGCGCGACCACGTGCTCGACAAGCCGAAGAAGGAGGGGGAGGAGGACCCCTACGCCGAGTCCGAGAAGGAGATGGACGAGGCGAACAAGCAGGAGGACGAGGACACCGGGGAGCAGGAGCAGTTCTCCTTCGAGGCCCTGGAGTCCGAGGCCGTCTTCGACCGCGTCCTCTACGACGGCGCCGAATTCGGCATGCAGGCCCACCCCGGCAGCGAGGAGGAGCAGGACTACCTCGGCATCCCCGGCCTGCTCGAACCCGACCAGGTGCAGCTGCTCCTCCAGAAGCGGCAGGCCCGGCAGATCGCGCACAGCAAGAAGAAGCCCGACAGCGAGGCCGACCTCCTCGAACTGCCCGCCGAGCGGCGGCCCGTCGTCTCCCACAAGGAGATGATGGAGCTGCGCAAGAAGCTCAACACGATGGTCGGCGCGTACGTGCATCAGAGCGGCAAGCCGCACGGCGTCATCCACACCGAGCTGCGCCGGGTCTGCGGCGGCCCGCCGAGCGCCGAGGCCACCGCCGGACAGCTGCGCCAGCGCATCACCAAGGTCCAGGAGTGGGCGACCCGCATGCAGTGAACCCGGACGGCAAGTGCGGGCAATCACCCACAAGTCCGGCTTCCGGCTGACCGGATTCTGGACGGAGTCTTCCGCTCAGCGGGACGGTCTCGCTAGATTCCGGGAACGCACACGCCCCGTGGCAGCGCCGCCGCGGAGCGCAGCCGGTACGCACGGAATATGTGGAACGTACGCAGAAGTGGTCGCATGCAGCCGTATGCAGCCCAGCGCCTGATATCCGACCGGCGGCCTCTGACGCGCGTCGCCACGGGACCGGCGGCGCGACCGCCGCACAGGGACCGCCGACCCTCACCACTAAGGAGTGGGCGTCGTGACCGCGGAGACCTCCCAGACGCTCGACCGGGGACTGCGCGTCCTCAAACTGCTCGCCGACACCGACCACGGGCTGACCGTGACCGAGCTGTCCAACAAGCTCGGCGTCAACCGCACGGTCGTCTACCGTCTGCTCGCCACGCTGGAGCAGCACGCCCTCGTCCGTCGTGATCTGGGTGGCCGCGCCCGGGTCGGGCTCGGGGTGCTGCGCCTGGGGCGGCAGGTCCATCCGCTGGTGCGGGAGGCCGCGCTGCCGGCGTTGCGCTCGCTCGCCGAGGACATCGGGGCGACCGCGCATCTGACGCTGGTCGACGGCACCGAGGCCCTCGCGGTCGCCGTCGTCGAGCCGACCTGGACCGACTACCACGTGGCGTACCGGACGGGTTTCCGGCATCCGCTGGACCGGGGCGCCGCCGGGCGCGCCATCCTCGGGGCCCGGCAGGGCGTGCTGCCCGAGACCGGGTACACCCTCACCCACGGTGAGCTGGAGGCCGGGGCCAGTGGGGCCGCGGCGCCCCTGCTCGGGGTGAGCGGGGTGGAGGGGAGCGTCGGCGTCGTCATGCTGGCCGACGCCGTCCCCGAGCGCGTCGGGCCTCGCGTCCTGGACGCCGCCCGCGAGGTCTCTGACGCCTTGCGCTGACGAGGCCGTCGTCCGGCTGCCGGCCTCTTCTCGCGCAGTTCCCACCGGAGCCGCAGGCGAAGCCCAACGGGCGGTCACGTTAGATTGGGGGCGTGCTCAATCGCCTCAGCCGACCCAAGGCCCTCGCCCTCTGCGCGCTCCCGGTGATCGCGCTGCTCGCGATCACCGCCCTGGCCCCGCTCCCGTTCTCGGTGGCCCAGCCGGGCCCCACGACGAACGTGCTGGGGACGTCGGACGGCAAGCCGGTCATCGAGATCTCCGGCGCAGGAACCCGCGACACCAGCGGCCAGCTGCGCGCGGTGACGATCCTGGCGACGGGCCCCGACGCCTCGATCCACCTCTCGGACGTGGTCGACAGCTGGTTCCGGGACGACCGCGCGGTCATGCCCCGGGACGCCGTGTACCCGGCGGGCGACTCCACCAAGGAGATCGAGAAGCACAACCAGCAGGAGATGAAGGGCTCCCAGGACGCCGCCACCGAGGCCGCGCTCGGCTACCTCGGCGACGCGAGCAAGGACGTCCGGGTCAGCCTCCAGCTCGGCGACGTGGGCGGCCCCAGCGCGGGCCTGCTGTTCTCGCTCGGCATCGTCGACATGCTCGACGGCGACGGCAGCGGCGGCGACCTGACCGGCGGGAAGTCCATCGCGGGCACCGGCACGATCGACGCGAACGGCAAGGTCGGCGCCGTCGGCGGTGTCTCGATGAAGGTGCAGGCCGCCGACCGCGACGGCGCCACGGTCTTCCTCGTACCGAAGGCGGAGTGCGCGGACGCCACGGCCTCCGCGCCGAAGTCGATGCGGCTGGTCCCGGTGACCACGCTCAAGGGCGCGGTCACCGCGCTGACGAACCTGGAGAAGAAGTCCGGGGCCGTCCCCACCTGCTGACCTAGCCGTCGCCCTCCTTCACGAAGCCCTCCTTCACCATCCAGTCCAGGGCCACCTGGTGCGGATCCTTCCCGTCCACGTCGACCTTGGCGTTGAGGTCCTGGGCGACGGAGTTGGTCAGCTTCTTCGAGATCGGGTCCAGGACCTCGGCCATCTGCGGATACTTCTCGTAGGCCTTGGAGTTGATCTCCGGAGCCGCGTTGTAGTTCGGGAAGAAGTGCTTGTCGTCCTCCATGACCTGGAGGTTCATCGACCGGATGCGGCCGTCGGTGGTGTACACCTCGCCGAAGGTGCAACTGCCCTTCTTCACCTGGGTGTAGATGATGCCGCTGTCCATCTGCGTGATGTTCGACGCGGGAATCTTCATCCCGTACGTCTTCTCCATGCCCCGCAGACCGTCGGCCCGGTTGGCGAACTCGCTCTCCACGCACACCGTGACGGCCTTGGGGTCCGACTTCGCGAGCGCGGCGACCTCGGAGAGGGTCTTCGTGCCGTACTTCTTGAAGTTGGCCTGGTTCATGGCGAGCGCGTAGGTGTTGTTCAGCGGGGCGGGCGGCAGCCACGTGATGCCGTTCTTGGCGTCCGCCTCCTTGACCGCCAGCCACTGCTTCTGCGGGTCGGTGATCGGATCGGAATTGCCGAGGTACGTGATCCAGGCGGTGCCCGTGTACTCGTACATGGCGTCGGCGTCACCGGACTTGATGGCCTCGCGGGCGCCGACCGAGCCCTGGATGCCGGTCCGGTCGATGACCTCGGCGCCGGCCGCCTGGAAGGCGATGCCCATGATCGCGCCGAGGATCAGCTGTTCGGTGAACTCCTTGGAGGTGACGACGAGGTCGGCGCCCTTGAGCGGTTCGCCCTTGCCGATGGAGCCGGGGGAGACGTCGTCGACCATCGGACTGCCGCTGGTCAGCCCGCACCCGGCGAGCAGGGCGAGCCCGGCGGCCGCCGCCACGGTCACGCGCAGGGGGTGCTTCATGTCCGCGCCTCCAGTCCGCGCGGGCTGAGCAGCACCTCGGCCAGCGATGCCAGCCAGTCCACCAGCAGGGCGAGCGCGATCGTCAGGATGGAGCCGAGCAGCAGGATCGGCATGCGCTGGTTGGTGATGCCGGCCTGGATGAGTGTGCCGAGGCCCCCGCCGCCGCCGAACACCGCGAGGGTGGCCGTGCCGACGTTGAGGACGAGCGCGGTGCGCACCCCGGCCAGGATCAGCGGCACCGCCAGCGGCAGTTCCACCCTGGCCAGCACCATCGCCGGCGACATGCCGATGCCGCGCGCCGCCTCCATGAGGGTCGGGTCGTTGGCCTTCAGGCCCGCGATCGTGTTGGAGAGCACCGGCAGGATCGCGTAGATGATGATGCCGATCAGCGCGGACCGCTGGCCGGTGCCCAGCCAGATCACCAGCAGGGCCAGCAGGCCGATCGCCGGGGTGGCCTGCCCCATGTTGGCGAGGGCCAGCGCGAACGGGGTCGCCTTGCGGAACATCCTGCGGGTCAGCAGGATCCCCAGCGGGATCGCGATGATCAGCACGAAGAACGTGGAGATGACGGTCAGCTCGATGTGCTGCTTGAGGTCCTTCCAGACCTGGCCGTCGGAGAGCGCGTTCTTCGAGATGGTGTCGAGGTCGGCGTTGCGGAACCACAGCCAGGTGATCAGCAGCACCACGGCCACCAGCGCCGGCAGGAACGTCAGCTTCTGCCAGGTGAGGCGGCGCGGCTCCTTCGGCGCGGGCGGTGTCGCCTCCCGCTCCGTGGCGTCCTCGCCGTCGTCGCGGAAGGCGAGGCCCATCACCTCGTGCTCGCCGTCGGGCCTGGCCCCCTTCGGCGGCGCGCCCTTGCGGTGCTTGCCGGGCTGTTGACTGGACGGACCGCTCACGCCTGCGCCTCCCCGTCCGGGGCGGTGGTGCCCTCCTGCTCCGCCTGGGTCTGCTGGGCGCGGGTCTCCTCCAGCTCGTGCTGGCTCTCGATGGCCTCGAGCCGGTCGGCCTCCAGGAGTTCGTGCACGGAGTTCATCAGCGTCTCCATGTCGACGACGCCCTCGTACTCGCCGCGCCGCCCGGTGACGGCGACCCGGCCCGCGTTGTCGGTGAGGACCGCCTCCAGCGCGTCGCGCAGCGTCGCGTCGTACGTCACCGTGTCGTGGACCAGGGTGCCCGCGCGGGCCAGCGAGCCCTTGGCGCGCATCAGGTCGCCGCGCCGCAGCCACTTGTAGGGGCGGCCGCGCCGGTCGAGCAGCAGCAGTTCGTTGGTGCCGGCCGCGCGCAGCTTGTCGAAGATGTCCTGGAGCGGGTCGTCGACGCTCACCGTCGGATAGTCGGTGACCTCCACGTCGCGTACGCGGCTGAGGTTGAGCCGCTTCAGCGCCGCGCCCGCGCCCACGAATCCGGAGACGAAGTCGTCGGCCGGGTTGGTGAGGATCGCCTCCGGGGTGTCGAACTGGGCGATGTGCGAGTGCTCGCGCAGCACCGCGATCCGGTCCCCGAGCTTGATCGCCTCGTCGAAGTCGTGGGTGACGAACACGATCGTCTTGTGCAGCTCGTGCTGGAGCCGGATCAGCTCGTCCTGGAGGTGGTCGCGGGTGATCGGGTCGACGGCGCCGAACGGCTCGTCCATCAGCAGCACCGGCGGGTCGGCGGCCAGCGCCCGGGCCACGCCCACGCGCTGCTGCTGACCGCCGGAGAGCTGGCGCGGGTAGCGGCCGTGGAACTCGCCCGGGTCGAGCCCGACGAGGTCGAGCATCTCCTCCACCCGCGCCGAGACCTTCGACTTCGACCAGCCGACCATCTTCGGGACGAGGGCGATGTTCTGGGCGACCGTCATGTGCGGGAAGAGCCCGGAGGACTGGATCGCGTACCCGACCTTGCGGCGGAGCTTCACCGGGTCCATGTCGGTGACGTCCTCGCCGCCGATCCGGATCCGGCCGCTCGACGGCTCGATCAGCCGGTTGATCATCTTCAGGGTGGTGGACTTACCGCACCCCGAGGGGCCGACGAAGATGATGAGTTCGCCCGCCTTGATCTCCATGTTGACGTTGTCGACGGCCGGGTTCGGGTTGCCCGGGTAGATCTTGGAGAGGTTCTCCAGCTCGATGCTGGCGCCGGAGGCCTTCGGCGCCGGGGCCGGTTCGCCGGCGGGCATGGTCGGCGTGGTCTCAGACACGGATCCCCCTCGGGATGGTCAGCCGCCCGATCAGGACGTACACGGCGTCGAAGAGCAGGGCGAGGATGATGATGCCGAGGGTTCCGGCGAGTACCTGGTTCAGTGCGTTCTTGCTGCCCAGCGAGGCGATCCCGCGGAAGATCTCGTTGCCGAGGCCGGGGCCCGAGGCGTAGGCGGCGATCGCGGCGATGCCCATCAGCATCTGCGTGGAGACCCGGATCCCGGTCAGGATCGGCGGCCACGCCAGCGGCAGCTCCACCCGCACCAGCCGGGCCATCCGGGACATGCCGATGCCCTTGGCCGCGTCGATCAGCTGCGGGTCGACACCGCGCAGGCCCACGATCGCGTTGCGCACGATCGGCAGCAGCCCGTACAGGGTCAGCGCGATGACGGTCGGCGCCACACCGATGCCGACGACCGGGATGAGCAGACCGAGCAGGGCCAGCGAGGGGATGGTCAGGATGGTGGAGGTCGCCGAGGTGGCGAGGTTGCCCGCCCAGTCGCTCCGGTACGTGATCACGCCGATCAGCGCGCCGATCACGGTCGCCAGCACCATGCACTGGAAGACCTCGCTGGCGTGCTGGTACGCGTCGAACAGCAGCTGCTGGTGATGGCTGCCGAGATAGTCCCAGAAGTTCATCGCGCCTCGCGCCGGGCGATGTACGTACAGCCGCCGGGAATCTCCCGGCGGCCCCACGTCAGGAGTCGCCCGACGCCTGCTCCACCAGCGGGATGACGCGCAGCGGAACGGGGTTCTCCATGACGATCGCGGTGGAAGCCCGGACGATGCCATCAAAACCGACAACCAGGTCGATCACCCGCTGAAGATCGGCGTTGGAGCGCGCCACGAGACGGCACAGCATGTCCCCGCTGCCGGTCGTCGTGTGCAGCTCCAGCACCTCGGGGACGCCTCCCAAGTGCGCCCTGACGTCGGCCCCTTGCCCCTGCCGGATCTCCAGCGTGGCGAACGCGGTGACCGGGTAGCCGAGCGCCGCCGGGTCCACCTGCGGGCCGAATCCGCGGATGACTCCGTTCGAGGTAAGCCGGTCGAGCCGCGCCTGCACGGTGCCGCGCGCCACGCCCAGCCGCCGGGACATCTCCAGGACCCCGATCCGCGGCTCGCGCGCCAGCAGCACAATGATCCGGCCGTCCAGATGATCGATCGCCATGCCCGCCTCCGCAGTGGTCACCCTGTACACAAAGCCAGCAGATACCGGCCCTCCGCTGGTCAGATTGTCCAGCGAATACGCAAACTATTGCGCACCTTGTGGAACAGCGGGAGCCTCCAGACATGACTGAGACAGCAGCCCACACTCCCAGCACCGCGCGCGAGGCCGACCCCTTCCCGGTGAAGGGAATGGACGCGGTCGTCTTCGCGGTCGGCAACGCCAAGCAGGCCGCGCACTACTACTCGACCGCCTTCGGCATGAAGCTCGTCGCCTACTCCGGACCGGAGAACGGCAGCCGCGAGACCGCGTCGTACGTCCTGACCAACGGCTCCGCCCGCTTCGTGTTCACCTCCGTCATCAAGGCCGCCACCGACTGGGGCCACTTCCTCCAGGACCACGTCGCGGAGCACGGCGACGGCGTCGTCGACCTCGCCATCGAGGTGCCGGACGCGCGCGCCGCGTACGCCTACGCCGTCGAGCACGGCGCCCGCGGCATCGTCGAGCCGCACGAGGTCAAGGACGACCACGGCAGCGTCGTCCTCGCCGCCATCGCCACGTACGGCAAGACCCGCCACACCCTCGTCGAGCGCTCCGGCTACGACGGCCCCTACCTGCCCGGCTACGTCGCCGCCGCCCCGATCGTCGAACCGCCCGCCAAGCGCACCTTCCAGGCGGTCGACCACTGCGTCGGCAACGTCGAACTCGGCCGGATGAACGAGTGGGTGGCCTTCTACAACAAGGTCATGGGCTTCACGAACATGAAGGAGTTCGTGGGCGACGACATCGCGACCGAGTACTCGGCGCTGATGTCGAAGGTGGTGGCCGACGGGACCCTGAAGGTGAAGTTCCCGATCAACGAGCCCGCCATCGCCAAGAAGAAGTCCCAGATCGACGAGTACCTGGAGTTCTACGGCGGCGCGGGCGTCCAGCACATCGCGCTCGCCACGAACGACATCGTCGCCTCCGTCCGCGCCATGCGCGCCGCGGGCGTCTCGTTCCTGGACACCCCGGACTCGTACTACGACACCCTCGGCGAGTGGGCGGGGGAGACCCGCGTCCCCGTCGAGACGCTGCGCGAGCTGAAGATCCTCGTCGACCGCGACGAGGACGGCTACCTGCTCCAGATCTTCACCAAGCCGGTCCAGGACAAGCCGACCGTCTTCTTCGAAATGATCGAACGCCACGGCTCCATGGGCTTCGGCAAGGGCAACTTCAAGGCCCTGTTCGAGGCGATCGAAAGGGAGCAGGAGAAGCGAGGCAACCTGTAATCACGGGGTTGTTCGTCTGCGGGTGCGTGGGGGCTGGTCGCGCAGTTCCCCGCGCCCCTGAGATGCCTGCGGCATCCAGGGGAAGGCTGCGCGCAGCGCATGCCTTCAGGGGCGCGGGGAACTGCGCGACCAGCCACGACGGTGGTGCGCTCGCCCACCGGCCGGACCTCTAACGGCGCTTGGGCGCGGCCTGGGCCTTGGCGGGCGCCGGAGCCGGCTTCGGGGGCCACATCTGCGGGACCCCGCCCTCGGGCGGCGAGCCCAGCGCGTCCAGGGCCTCCTGAGCCTCGGGCCCGTACAACGGCGAGAACCCGGGATTGATGCGCAGCGCCTCCCCGAGATGCCGCCGAGCCGCCCCGTACAACCCCAACTCCCGCTCCACGGCCCCGAGATGGTACGAGTACGAGGCGTTGCGCACCGTCCCGCCCTTCTGCCGGTCGGTGGCCCGCCGCAAGAACCAGTGGGCGGCATCCTCGTCCCCGGCCCGGTGATAGGCCCACCCGAGCGCGTCCGCGACAGCGATCCCCGGCGCCCGCGACCACTCCGCCCGCAGCCGCGCCACGGCCGCCTCCGGATCCCCGTGATCGGCCTCGAACCGCCCGAGCACCAGCGCGTCGTCCACCCCGTGCGCCCGCTGCGCGGCGGCCCGCGCCCGCAGCACCCCGTACTGCGCGTCCGCGGCCCGCTCGTCACCCAGCGACTCGTACAACTCGCCCAGCTCCAGCGCGTACCCCGGCTCGGGCTGCTTCGCCAGCGCGAGCCGATACGCCTTCACCGCCTCCGCCGTACGCCCCAGCGAGGCCAGCGCCCGCGCCCGCCCGGCCAGCGCGGCGTGCGCGGACGGATCGGCGGCGAGCGCCGCGTCCTGGTGCCGCAGCGCGTCGGCCGGCTCTCCGCGGTCCCAGGCGAGGTCACCGCCCCGCTGCAACAGCGCGGCCCGCTCCGCCGGGGTACCGGCCCGCGCCGACGCGTCCGCCAGCACCGCGGCGGCGTCCTCCCGCCAGCCCCGGTCCCCGTACACGGCCGCCGTGCGCAGCGTCACCGCGGTGCCGGCGCCCGAGGACAGCCCGGTCAGCTTCTCCAGGGTGCGGTCCGCCGCCTTGTAGTCACCCGTCCCGCGATAGCCGTCGACCAGCGAGACGTACGACGCCCAGCGCTTCGGCGCCAGCTTCACCGCGGCCTCGCCGTACTCCCGGGCGCCGCGCCAGTCGCCCCGGGCGGCAGCGAGGGCGGCGAGCCCGTCGAGCGCCTCGACGTTCCCCTTCGGCCGCGCCGCGAGCGAACTGCGCAGCGCCCGCTCGGCCCTGGGGAAGTCGTCCGTCCGCGCGGTCCGCGCCCCCCGCTCGACGTAGGCGGCCCCGAGCGCCGCCCACGACACACCGTCCCGCGGCTGGACGCGCACCCGCGCCTCGCGCTCCCCGATCAGCGCGGTCAGGTCCGGCAGCGCGGCCGGCGCCCCGACGGCCGCCGCGATCACCGCCCGACCCGCGGGACCGGGCAGCGGCGCGGGCCGCTGCTCCTCCTCCGGCAGCAGCACCAGCACGCCGCCGAGCACGGCGCACCCGGTGACGGCGGCGACGACCGCGCGCCGCACGGCGGGGGAGCGGCGGCGTGGGGCGGCGACGGGCTCCGGCACGGGCGCCACGGCCTGCGCGGAGGTCTGGACGTCCTCGGCGTTCTCGGCGATCTCCATGGCGCATACTGTGCGTCAATACGAAGAGCACACGGTGGAGGCCACAGACGGGTTCACACCGATGGCCCCGAGTGCGAGGCTGTGATCATGAGCCGCACCCTCATCGAACTGCTCGGCGACGGGCTGCCCGCCGAGGCGATCCTCACCGACCCCGACGTCACCGCCTCCTACGCGCACGACATGGCGAGTTTCTGCGACGCCGGCGCCCCGGCCGCCGTCGTCCTGCCCCGCACGGTCGAACAGGTCCAGCACGTCATGCGCACGGCCACCGCGCTGCGCGTCCCGGTCGTCCCGCAGGGCGCCCGTACGGGCCTGTCCGGCGCGGCCAACGCCAGCGACGGCTGCGTCGTGCTCTCCCTCACCAAGATGGACCGCATCCTGGAGATCAGCCCGGTCGACCGGATCGCGGTCGTCGAGCCGGGCGTCATCAACGCGACGCTCTCCCGCGCGGTCAACGAGCACGGGCTGTACTACCCGCCGGACCCGTCGAGTTGGGAGATGTGCACCATCGGCGGGAACATCGGCACGGCGTCGGGCGGCCTGTGCTGCGTGAAGTACGGGGTCACGGCGGAGTACGTGCTCGGACTCGACGTCGTCCTCGCCGACGGCCGCCTGCTGTCCACCGGGCGGCGCACCGCCAAGGGCGTCGCGGGCTACGACCTCACCCGCCTCTTCGTCGGCTCCGAGGGCAGCCTCGGCATCGTGGTGAAGGCGACGCTGGCGCTCAAGCCGCAGCCGCCCCAACAGCTGGTCCTCGCGGCCGAGTTCGCCTCCGCCGCGGCCGCCTGCGACGCCGTCTGCCGGATCATGGAGGGCGGCCACGTCCCGTCACTCCTCGAACTCATGGACCGCACGACGGTCAAGGCCGTCAACGACATGGCCCACATGGGGCTCCCGGAGACCACCGAGGCCCTGCTCCTGGCCGCCTTCGACACCCCGGACCCGGCCGCCGACCTCGCCGCCGTCGGCGCCCTGTGCGAGGCCGCGGGCGCCACCCAGGTCGTGCCCGCCGAGGACGCCGCCGAGTCCGAACTCCTGCTCCAGGCGCGGCGCCTCTCCCTCACCGCCCTCGAAGCGGTCAAGGGCACGACGATGATCGACGACGTGTGCGTGCCGCGCTCGAAGCTCGGCGAACTCCTCGAAGGCGTCGAGCGGATCGCCGAGAAGTACGCGCTGACCATCGGCGTCTGCGCCCACGCGGGCGACGGCAACACGCACCCCACCGTCTGCTTCGACGCGCAGGACGCGGACGAGGGCCGGCGGGCCCGCGAGTCCTTCGACGAGATCATGGCGCTCGGCCTGGAACTCGGCGGCACCATCACCGGGGAGCACGGCGTCGGCGTCCTGAAGAAGGAGTGGCTGGCCCGCGAGCTCGGCCCGGTCGGCGTCGAGGTGCAGCAGGCGGTGAAGGCGGCCTTCGACCCGCTCGGCCTGCTCAACCCCGGCAAGCTGTTCTGATCACCTCGCCGAGCACCGTCCCTCACTGGCCGTCCGACTCGTCCGACCCCCACGGGTCGCGCAGGTAGAGATCGTCGGCCGGGGTGGGCGTGAGCAGCTCGGCGAGGCCGGCGTCGATGCCGAGCCGCTCGGCCTCAGAACCCGGGGGAACCGCCCGCAGCGTGCGCTCCAGCCAGGCCGAGATCTGCGCGGTCGGCGCCTCCAGCAACGCGTCGCCGTCCGGCGAGGTCAACGCCATCAGCACGACACTGCGCCCGTCCACCTTCGTCGGCCACACCCGCACGTCCCCGTGCCCGCACGGCCGGAACACCCCCTCCACCAGCAGCTCGCGCGCGAACGTCCAGTTGACCGGGTGGTCGGACCCGACGTGGAAGGTGATGTGCACGGCGTAGGGGTCGTTCGTCCGGTACGTCAGCCGGGCCGGGACGGGGATGCTTCGCTCGGGCGACAACACCAGCTTCAGCTCTAGTTCGCGTTCCACCACGGAGTGCATGTCGTGCGCTTCCTCTCGCCTTGTGCGGGTCCACGAGCGGGCCCGTACAAGTGAGAGGCCGATGTGGCCGCGGCATTACGCGAGTTCGCCGAAGTTTTTTTCCGGGCCCCGCGAATGCCCGGAAAGTGGTCCGTAACGGCGGAGCGGCACGGGCGGGCGCGGCGGTCTGATAGACGTAGAGGCCACAACAAGACCCCCGAGCAGATACGGGACGACGGACATGAGCGCCCCAACCCCGGCCCCCGGTGACGACAGGCCCCGCGAAGGCTACTACCCCGACCCGTCCATTCCCGGATATGTCCGGTACTGGAACGGCGCCGCCTGGGTCCCCGGCACCAGCCGCCCCGCGCCGTCCGACGGCGAACAGCTGCCGGCTCCGCAGGGCGCCACCGCCCAACCCGGGCCCGTGGTCCAGCCGTCCGCCCCCACCGCCGAGGAGACGGGCCCGGTCTTCCTCGACGAGGAGCCCTCCGTCCGTACGGAGACCGGACCCGAGACCGGCGCCGTCAACAGCGTCGAGGCCCCCGTCCCGCCCGAACCCGCCTCCGTCTGGCAGGCCGACGCCTCCCGGCAGACCGGCTTCGGCGGCGAGCAGGACCGCCGGGTCTCCTGGGGCTCGTCCGACGGTGCGTCAGCAGCCCCCGAAGCGGCCGCCGACGATGCGCAGGAGCGTCCCGACAGCACCGTCTCGATCCGCGCCGTGCGGCCCGGCGCGGCGGCTCCCGTCCGCACCGAGGGCACCATGGCGATCCGGGCCCTGCCCAAGCAGCAGGCGACCCCGGCCCCGGCTCCGACCCCGACTCCCGCCCCGGCGCCCGCCCAGCCGCAGCAGCCGCAGCCGCCGTCCGGTTACGGGTACCCGCCCCAGCAGCAACAGCAGGCGCCCCTGCCCACTCCCGTCACCCAGGGGCCCGGCGGCGGGCAGCCCTCCTGGGCGCAGCAGGTGCACCAGCTCGCGGCGCCTGCGCCGGCGGCGCCGGAGAGCGGTGGTCCCGTCACACCGTTCAAGCCCGTGGCCACCGATCCGTTCCTCGCCGCCGCGCAGGCCCAGGCGAGTGCGCGGCCCGCGGGGCTCGGCAAGCGGTTCGTCGCGCGGCTCATCGACTCGGTGGTCCTCGGCGCGGTCACCGCGGTCGCCGCCGTGCCGCTGGGGACCCGGGCGATCGACCACATCGACGGCAAGATCGACGCCGCCAAGGCCTCCGGCCGGCAGGTCACCGTCTGGCTGATCGACGGCACCACCGGCGTCTATCTGGGCATCGTCCTCGGTGTCCTGCTGGTCTTCGGTGTGCTCTACGAGGCGTTGCCGACCGCCAAATGGGGGCGCACGCTCGGCAAGAAGCTGCTGGGGCTCTCCGTCCGGGACATCGAGGAGCACAGCTCCCCGACCTTCGGCGCCGCCCTCAAGCGCTGGCTCGCCTACAGCGTGCCCGGTGTCCTGGTGATCGGCGTCCTCGGCGTTCTCTGGGGCGCCTTCGACCGTCCCTGGCGCCAGTGCCTCCACGACAAGGCGGCCCGCACCTTCGTCGCCGACTAGCCCTGCCGGGTGGGACCGGGCCACTCGGCTCCCCGCGCCCCTTTTGGGTCGCTCGTTCGCCTGCGGCCCGGTGGCCGCTTCTCGCGCAGTTCCCCGCGCCCCTGAGATGCGCACTGCGTGCGCCATCTCATCAGCAGAAGCGCGCCCCTCTCGAAGGGGAGGCGGCGCGCAGCGCCTGCCTCAGGGGCGCGGGGAACTGCGCGAGCAACCACGACGAGAGCCGCGCGTGGTGGACGGCCCAGGGGCGCGGGGAACTGCGCGAGAAGCGGCCACCGGGCCGCAGCCGAGAGGCAACCGGGGAACCCCGCGAGCGGTCGCGCCGGGGACGAGGCCGGAATCCGTCGGCCGGGTCATCCGGACGGCGGCCCGCCGGATGCGTCCGCGCCGGGATCGCGGTCCACTCGGGCCATGAGTACCGAACCGCCGGACGACGACCCGTTCCGCAAGCCTCCGCCGACGAACCAGGGTGGCGGCTCGCCGTACGACAACCCGCAGGGCCCGCAGGGCCAGAACCCCTACGACAACGCCGCCCAGCCCCCGCCCCCGTACAGCGGCGCCCCGTACGGCGACACTCCGTACGGAGCAGGCGGCCCGGGCGCCGGAGGCGACCCCCTCGCCGGCATGCCCCCTCTCGCCGAGAGCGGCCGCCGCGTCCTCGCCCGGATCATCGACATGGTGCTGATCGGCATCATCGTCGGCCTGCTGTCCTGGGCGTTCGACATCACCAGCTTCAGCACCGACACCGATGACATCAACGCGGGCAAGCAGGCCGGCTCGTCGATCCTGACGGCCGTCCTCTACATCGCGTACGACGTCATCCTGATGTCGAGGACCGGCCAGACGCTCGGCAAGCGGCTGATGAAGCTGCGCGTGGCGAACCTCGACAACGGCGCGACGCCGAGCGTCCAGACCAACCTGGTCCGGGCGCTGGTGCTGTGGGTCCCGTTCGCCTTCTGCTGCGCCTGCATCTGGACGGCCATCTGCGGCGGCTGGAGCTTCTTCGACAAGCCCTACAAGCAGGGCCTGCACGACAAGGCGGCCAAGACCGTGGTGGTCAGCAGCGGCTGATCGCGCGGTGGTGACGTCAGACGGCGGGTCCGTGCCTCACGGGCCCGCCGTCTCGTGCACCGGCTCCCGCTCGCGCGCCGCCGCCTCCGGCGCATCGACGGACTCCGGCGCGGGCGTCCGCTTCGGCTTGGGCACGCTCAGCGCCACGAACAGCCCCAGGATGACCGCCGACATGGCGATCACACCGACGCCCGGCCCCGAACTGGTCTGCGACAGCAGCAGCATGGCGAGCGTGGAGAGTACGACGGTGGCCGAACCGTAGGCGAGCTGTGCGACAGTCGGTCGAGGCATGGCGATGTCCGTCCTCGTGACAGCGGGGGAGCGGGGCGGGGCGTCCGGGGCTCGTGGCCCACCGTGCTCCCACCTTAATCCGACCTTTGCCCGACCGGAACGACCAGTAAGCGTCACCTTACCCACGGTGCAGGTGCATGGGGGGCGCACGGAGTCATTCAGTCCACCAAGTGGACGTTCGAACGCGCCCGTTGTACTGGCATTCCCGTCCGGATACCGGACCGGTCGCGCTACATAATGCAACGCACATGTCACAGTCAAGGTCTGTTAATTCTTTCCTACCTCCGGTCAAATGGCGTCACTTGTCATGCGTGGCTTTGCGCCACGGAGGAGGGAACACCCAAGTGACCACGAAGAGACGGGCGTTGAGATCCGCCGCCGTGCTCGTGACCCTGGCCGCCACCGCGGCCGCCGGCTCCGTCGCGGCGACCACCGCGCAGGCCGACAGTCCGGCCGCACCGCCGAGCGGCTCGCACGGCGACAGCTACCAGGGCAAGGGCCATGTCATCGACGGCCCGTTCAGCCGGCAGCAGGCCGAGCAGCGACAGACCGCCCTGGAGCAGGTGATCAAGGGCAGTTCGAAGGTCCAGGAGAAGAACGGCTCGAAGGTCGTCAAGCTCGGCAAGGACAAGTACGTCGAGCTGGGCCGTGAGCGCACCGACCAGATCTTCACGATCCTGGTCGAGTTCGGCGACAAGGTCGACAGCAAGTACGGCGGCGACACCGGCCCGCTGCACAACGAGATAGCCGCGCCGGACCGCAGCAAGGACAACAGCACGGCCTGGCAGTCGGACTACAACCGCGACCACTTCCAGGACCTGTACTTCGGCTCGGGCAAGGGCGTCGACTCCCTCAAGACGTACTACGAGAAGACCTCGTCGGGCCGCTACTCGGTCGACGGTGAGGTCTCCGACTGGGTCAAGGTCGACTACAACGAGGCCCGGTACGGCTCCAACTACTGCGGCGCGTCCAACTGCCCGACCGTCGAGGACCTGGTCCGCGACGGCGTGAACGCCTGGGTCGCGCAGCAGAAGGCGGCGGGCAAGTCGGACGCCGACATCAAGGCCGACCTCGCCAAGTACGACCAGTGGGACCGCACGGACCACGACAACGACGGCAACTTCAACGAGCCCGACGGCTACATCGATCACTTCCAGATCGTGCACGCCGGCGAGGACGAGTCCGCGGGCGGCGGCGTCCAGGGCGAGGACGCCCTGTGGGCGCACCGCGGTTACGCCTACAGCCGCGACGACGGCGACACCGGCCCCACCGGCTTCAAGGCGGGCGGCACCCCGGTCGGCGACACCGGCATCTGGGTCGGCGACTACACGATGCAGCCGGAGAACGGCGGCCTCGGCGTCTTCGCCCACGAGTACGGCCACGACCTGGGCCTGCCCGACCTGTACGACACCACGTACATCGGCGAGAACTCGGTCGGCTTCTGGTCGCTGATGTCGGCCGGTTCCTGGCTCGGCACCGGCAAGGAAGCCATCGGTGACATGCCGGGCGACATGACCGCCTGGGACAAGCTGCAGCTGGGCTGGCTCAACTACGACAAGGCCAAGGCCGCCACCAACTCGGTGCACAAGCTGGGTGTTTCGGAGTACAACACCAAGCTGAAGCAGGCGCTGGTCGTCGAACTGCCCAAGAAGAACGTCACCACGAACATCGTGCAGCCCGCGCAGGGCAGCAAGCAGTGGTGGTCGGACTACGGCGACGACCTCGACAACACCCTGTCGCGCACGGTCGATCTGACCGGCAAGAAGTCCGGCTCGCTCGAACTCGACGGCTGGTACGACATCGAGAAGGACTACGACTACCTGTACACGCAGGTGTCCACCGACTCGGGCGCCAGCTGGAAGACGATCGACGGCACCGCCGACGGCCAGGCCATCCCGCGCGACGGCGGCGACAAGCCTGCCCTGACCGGCACCAACGGCAAGTTCCAGCACCTGGTCTTCCCGCTGGACGCCTACGCCGGCCAGAAGATCGACGTCCGCTTCCGCTACAAGACCGACGGCGGCGTGGCCCAGATGGGCTTCGCGTTCGACAACCTCGCGGTCAAGGCCGACGGCGCGACCCTGTTCGCCGACGACGCCGAGTCCGAGCAGGCCGGCTGGACCAGCCACGGCTTCTCCCGCGTCGGCGCCTCGATCAGCGGCGACTTCCCGCAGTTCTACATCGCCGAGAACCGCCAGTACGAGTCGTACGACAAGACCCTCAAGGTCGGCCCGTACAACTTCGGTTGGCGTGACGGCGGCGCGAAGCAGAACTGGGTCGAGCACTACCAGTACCGTCCCGGACTGGTCATCTGGCAGTGGGACACCTCGCAGCGCAACAACAACGTCGGCCAGCACCCGGGCCAGGGCCTGATCCTGCCGATCGACGCGCACGCGAAGCCGATGAAGTGGGCCGACGGCAAGCTGATCTCCAACAAGATCACCCCGTACGACGCCGCCTTCGGCTGGTACCCCGTCCCGGGCATGACCCTGCACAAGCTGGGCGTCGCGACCAAGATCAAGGCGCAGCTCGGCAACCCGGTCTTCGACGACCGCAAGGGCACCTACTGGTACGCGGAGAACCCGAACGGAAGTGTCAAGACAACTGACACCAACACCCGGATCTCTGTCCTGAACCAGCCCCTGGACGGTTCCTCGATCACGGTCAAGGTGGGCCCCTCCACCCGGTGATCTTGTAAAACCGCAGGTCAAAGACGTATCGGCCGCGACTTTTCTAGCGAGGGCTAGCGGGTCGCGGCCGATCGTGTTTAGGTGCGTCCTGTGAGTTCCTTATTGACACGACGTCTCACGGGGGTGTGACAGGTATGTCCGCAGGAGGGTTCTGCAAGCTGCCCGGCGGCAGCGTGGTGGTGGCGCTGACGCTGCCCGCGCCCGCACCTGGAGAGGGCGCCGTACGGGTTCTGGTCCATGCCGTGAACCGCGCCCGCGCCCTGACCCGCCTGCGCAATCTGGGCCTGCGCGCCGTCTACCTGCGAGGCAACCAGCACCCGCCGACCCCGGACGAGATCACCGCGGTCCTCCACCACCCCGACGGCCTGGTCTGGCGCGAGGCCCCGGACCCGACGGAGGCGGCCCTGTGGAGACCGATACGCACCCTGATGAGCGCACCC
Source organism: Streptomyces sp. NPDC001904 (assembly GCF_040297005.1). NCBI lineage: Bacteria > Bacillati > Actinomycetota > Actinomycetes > Kitasatosporales > Streptomycetaceae > Streptomyces > Streptomyces sp. NPDC001904. The sequence continues at coordinate 150,380 of NZ_JBEOYI010000016.1, forward strand.
CAATCAAGCCCCTCCGGCGCTTGAGGAGCGGGGTCCGGGGCGGAGCCCCGCGACCTAAGCCACGACAGGCTTACCCGTGAGCTCGACCCCGGCATCCTTCATCTCGGCCAGGGCGGCCTCGGTCGTAGCGGCAGCGACCCCCGCGGTGAGATCGAGCAGCACCTGCGTACGGAACCCCTCACGCGCGGCGTCCAGCGCGGTGGCCCGCACACAGTGATCGGTGGCGATCCCGACCACGTCCACCTCGGAGATCTCCCGGCGCCGCAGCCACTCCGCCAGCGGCACCCCGTTCTCGTCGGCGCCCTCGAACCCGCTGTACGCCGCCGCGTACGCCCCCTTGGAGAAGACCGCGTCGATCGCCCCGGAGGCGATCACCGGCGCGAAGTTCGGGTGGAACCCCACGCCCTCGGTCCCGGCGACGCAGTGCGCGGGCCACGAGTGCCGGTAGTCCGGGGTGTCCGCGAAGTGGTTCCCGGGCGCGATGTGGTGATCACGGGTGGCGACGACGTGCTGGTAGCCACCGCCGCCGGCCTGCCCGATGAGATCGGTGATCGCGGCAGCGACATCGGCACCTCCCGTCACCGCGAGGCTGCCGCCCTCGCAGAAGTCGTTCTGCACGTCTACGACGATCAAGGCGCGGCGCATGGGCGGTTTCCTTAGCGAGATCAGCGAGATGACACGACGGTGAGGCTACGAGCGTAGAAGGTTCAAGTGGCTTGCGGGAGAGGGCAATTGGGGCGCACGGACACCGGTGTGCGCAGGTGCCTAGAGGTACTCCGTCGGGATCACGGCCTCGCCCCGCGAGAGCTGCGTCGCCGACAGCGGCAGTCCGTCGCGCACGGCGATGTGCCGCTCGCGCACCGTGTCCAGCGGCTCCCGGGCCACCACCTCGCCGCCCCTGACCAGCTCGACCAGCAGCTGCCGGTCGGCCAGCTCGGCCGGTACGGGCCCGGTGCCCAGCACCTCGGCCTCCGCGACCCCGCTCCGGTCGAGGCGGCGCGCGGCCCACTTGCGCCCGCCGACGGACGTCTTGCCGCCCGCCGACTTCTTCGCGACCGCCGTCAGCGGCGCGTCGGGATCGGCGGACTCGGCGCGAGCCACCAGCTTGTAGACCATGGAGCAGGTCGGGTGCCCCGAGCCGGTCACCAGCTGGGTGCCGACGCCGTACGCGTCCACGGGCGCGGCCGCGAGCGAGGCGATGGCGTACTCGTCGAGGTCGGAGGTGACCACGATCTTGGTGTCCTTGGCGCCGAGGTCGTCGAGCTGCTCGCGCACCCGGTGCGCGACGAGCAGCAGGTCGCCGGAGTCGATCCGGACGGCGCCCAGCTTCGGACCCGCGATCTCGACGGCCGTCTTCACGGCCTCCTGGACGTCGTAGGTGTCCACGAGCAGCGTCGTGCCCTCGCCGAGCGAGTCGATCTGGGCCCGGAAGGCGTCCCGCTCGGAGTCGTGCAGCAGGGTGAACGCGTGTGCGCTCGTGCCGACCGTCGGGATCCCGTACCGGAACCCGGCGGCGAGGTCCGAGGTCGTCGCGAAACCGCCCACGTAGGCGGCGCGCGAGGCGGCGACGGCGGCCAGCTCGTGGGTGCGCCGGGCGCCCATCTCGATCAGCGGCCGGTCCCCGGCGGCCGAGGACATCCGGGAGGCGGCCGCGGCGATCGCCGAGTCGTGGTTGAGGATCGAGAGGATCACCGTCTCCAGCAGCACGCACTCGGCGAAGGAGCCCTCGACGCGCAGGACGGGGGAGCCGGGGAAGTAGACCTCGCCCTCGGGGTAGCCCCAGATGTCGCCGGAGAAGCGGTAGTCCGCGAGCCAGGCGAGGGTCGGCTCGTCCACCACGTTCCGCTCGCGCAGGAAGGTGAGGACGCCCGCGTCGAACCGGAAGTTCTCCACGGCGTCCAGGACACGTCCGGTGCCCGCGACGACGCCGTAGCGGCGGCCCTCGGGCAGCCGGCGGGTGAAGACCTCGAAGACCGAACGCCGGTCGGCCGTGCCCCCGTGGAGGGCCGCCTGCAGCATGGTCAGCTCGTAGTGGTCGGTGAAGAGCGCTGTCGACGGAACATCCACCGGCAGGCCAAGGTCCGCTGTGTTCATGACGATGATGCTACCCCGAATTAGCGTCAAGGTGACGATTTCTGGGTCCGTTTGTGCGATGGACCCCTCCTGGTGGCAGCATGGGCCGTGTGACGGCTCCAGCACCCCTTGAGATCGAAAGCCCCGAGACGACGGAGGATCTCTCCGTGGTCCCCGAGCCGGACGTCCCCTGGATCACGCTCGTCCACAACGATCCGGTCAACCTCATGAGCTACGTGACGTATGTCTTCCAGACGTACTTCGGGTACTCCAAGGACAAGGCCACCAAGCTGATGCTGGACGTCCATCAGAAGGGGCGCGCGGTCGTCTCCTCCGGCAGCCGCGAGGAGATGGAGCGGGACGTCCAGGCCATGCACGGCTATGGCCTGTGGGCCACGCTGCAACAGGATCGGAAGTAAATGCCCGGGCACTTCGAACCGGTCTCCGGCGGCGGCGCGGCCGTCGCCCTCGACGACGTCGAGATCTCCATCATCCGCTCGCTCGCCGTCCAGCTCCTGGAGCTGATCGGTCCCGGTCCCGGCGGCGAGGCGTCCGACGACCCGCTCGCCGAGCTGTTCGCCGAGGGCCCCAGCGAGCCGCCCGCCGACCCGGTCCTGCACCGCCTCTTCCCCGACGCGTACGGCGGCCCCGGCGCCCCCTCCGACCAGACCTCGCAGGCCGAACTCCAGGAGCACTCCTCGGAGTTCCGGCGCTTCACCGAGAACGACCTGCGGGCCGGGAAGCGCGACGACGCCCTCGCGGTGGTCCGCACCCTGGACACCCTCACCCCGGTCGGTGACGGCGGCGCCGTCCTGAAGCTCACCCCGGACGAGTCGGTCCGCTGGATGCGCGCGCTCAACGACCTGCGCCTGGCGATCGGCACCCGCCTCGACATCACCGACGAGGAGGACACCGACCTCCTCTACCGCCTCCCCGACGAGGACCCGCGCAAGCCGATGGTGATGGCGTACCTGTGGCTCGGCGGCCTCCAGGAAACGCTCGTCGAGACACTCCTCCCCTGATCCTCGTGTTCGCTCAGCGGACGCTCAAATCCGGATAACGATCAGGTCACCGCCCCTGCCTGCCTATGACGCGCCAGGGGCGGTTTGACCGCTTTTTCCTGTGCTGTACGCCACAGTCGACTGAGTCGATCACCGTGAACGCCGTGATAAATCTTCACGACCGCCCGGGGGACGCCACCCCTGTCCGCCGGGGGCGCCCTTACCGGCCCGACCCCGGTAGGCAACAGCTCCATCCATCCAGGGCCCCACGCCCGAAGGATCGTCACAGTCGATCCGAGCCCCCCACGGCACGGATCGGCATGGAGAAAGGCGCATCACCATGACCTCAGCGCAGGTCGAGCAGCACGGCAAGGACTCTGCCGGCAATGAGGCCGTGCGGGACGACGAGACGTCCCCCGAGTCCGGCGAGGGCTACCAGCGGGGCCTCGGCTCCCGCCAGATCCAGATGATCGCCATCGGCGGCGCCATCGGGACCGGCCTCTTCCTCGGCGCGGGCAAGGGCATCTCCAAGGCGGGCCCCAGCCTGATCCTCGCGTACGCCGTCGCGGGCATCGTCATCTTCTTCATCATGCGCGCGCTCGGCGAGCTCCTCATGTACCGCCCGGTCAGCGGCTCCTTCTCGGAGTACGCGCGCGAGTTCATCGGCCCCTTCGCGGGCTTCGTCACCGGCTGGACGTACTGGCTGTTCTGGGTCATCACCGGCATGACCGAGGTGACCGCCGCGGCCGTCTACATGACGTTCTGGTGGGACATCCCGCAATGGCTGTCCGCACTCGTCTTCACCGTCATCCTCTACGGCGCCAACCTGATCTCCGTGAAGCTCTTCGGCGAGCTGGAGTTCTGGTTCTCCACCGTCAAGGTCACCGCCATCATCGGCATGATCCTGATCTGCGCCGGCATCCTCACCATCGGCTTCTCCGACGCCGGTGACACCGCGTCCGTCTCGCACCTGTGGGACCTCGGCGGCTTCTTCGCCGGCGAGAACGGCATCGGCTCGACGCTGATGACCCTCCAGATGGTGATGTTCGCGTTCCTCGCGGTCGAGCTCGTCGGCGTCACCGCGGGCGAGGCCAAGGACGCCAAGACCGTCCTGCCGAAGGCCATCAACACCGTGCCGTGGCGCATCGCCGTCTTCTACGTCGGCGCCCTGATCATGATCCTCTCGGTCGTGCCGTGGACGTCCTTCAAGGCCGGCGAGAGCCCGTTCGTCCACGCCTTCGACGAGATGGGCCTGGGCATCGGCGCCGCCATCGTCAACTTCGTCGTGCTGACCGCCGCGCTGTCCTCCTGCAACTCGGGCATGTACTCCACCGGCCGCATGCTGCGCGACCTCGCGCAGAACGGCCAGGGCCCGCGGCTCTTCACGAAGCTGAGCAAGAACGGCCTGCCGGTGATCGGCACCACGTTCTCCGCCGCGATGATGCTGGTCGGCGTCTGGATCAACTACCAGTGGCCGGGCGAGGCGTTCAACTACGTCGTCTCCTTCGCCACCATCTCCGGCATGTGGGCCTGGATCGTCATCCTGATCTGCCAGATCCGCTACCGCCTCAAGTCCGACCGCGGCGAGCTGCCCAAGTCCTCGTTCCGCGCTCCGGGCGGCATCTGGGCGAGCGTCCTCTCGCTGGCGTTCATCGCGCTGGTCATCGTCACGATGGGCATGGACAAGGACAACCGGGTCGCCCTGTACGGCGCACCGGTCTGGGGCGCGATCCTCGCGGTCGCCTACCTGGTGCTCAAGGCGCGCAAGCCCGAGAGCGCCACGTTCGCGAAGCGCGGCTAGTCCCCGGGCGCGACCCGCGCCGACGGACGTCTCACCAGCCGGGCTGTCACGTATCGCACACCGATACGTGACAGCCCGGCTGCTTATGCTGACGGCATGCTGACAATCTCCCAGACGCTGTACGACCAGATCGTGGAACACAGCCGCAAGGACCACCCCGACGAGGCCTGCGGCGTCGTCGCCGGACCGGTCGGCGAAGGCCGCCCCGAGCGCTTCATCCCCATGCTCAACGCCGCCCGCTCGCCCACGTTCTACGAGTTCGACTCCACGGACCTGCTCAAGCTCTACCGCGAGATGGACGACCGCGACGAGGAGCCGGTGATCATCTACCACTCGCACACGGCGACCGAGGCCTACCCCTCCCGCACGGACATCTCCTACGCCAACGAGCCGGGCGCCCACTACGTCCTGGTCTCCACCGCGGACACCGACGAGGCGGGCCCCTTCCAGTTCCGCTCGTTCCGCATCGTTGACGGCACCGTGACCGAGGAAGAGGTCGAGGTCACCGCCTGATCCGGCCCGCTTCGCCCCTCGGTCTCGACCGGCGGACGCTTTTCGACCGCATCGTGAGATCACACTCCGGGATCCCGGGCGGGAATCGATACGATGAGCCCATGGTTTTCCACGACGTGAGCGAAAAGACGCCGGGCACCCTGCTCGTGGCGCGGCTGCACGTCGACCTGTGCCGCCTCGCCAGCGCCATCTGTCCGCGCTGAGCCGCACCGCCGTACGTCCGGACGCCCGCCTGTACGGAAGCGCCCACGCGCGCTCATCCACTCGACTTCCGACTCCTGACAGGAGCCCAGCATGGCCATCGAGGTCCGCATCCCGACCATCCTCCGCACCTACACCGACGGCGCCAAGGCCGTCGAGGCGAGCGGGGACACCCTTGCCCAGCTCTTCGCCGACCTGGACACCCGGCATGCGGGCATCGCCGACCGCATCGTGGACAACGGTCAGCTGCGCCGCTTCGTGAACGTGTACCTCAACGACGAGGACGTCCGCTTCCTCGACGGCATCGACACCAAGGTCGCCGACGGCGACAACGTCACCATCCTGCCGGCCGTGGCCGGCGGCATGCGCTGAGCGCGGGAACGAAGCAACCCATGCGCTACGACAGCCCGTTGGCCGCGGTCGGCAACACCCCCCTGGTGCGCCTGCCGCGGCTCAGCCCGTCCGACGACGTACGGATCTGGGCGAAGCTGGAAGACCGCAACCCGACCGGCTCGGTCAAGGACCGCCCCGCGCTCCACATGATCGAGCAGGCCGAGAAGGACGGCCGGATCAAGCCCGGGGACACCATCCTCGAACCCACCTCCGGCAACACCGGCATCTCGCTGGCGATGGCGGCCCGCCTCAAGGGCTACCGCATCGTCTGCGTCATGCCGGAGAACACCTCCCAGGAGCGGCGCGACCTGCTCGCCATGTGGGGCGCCGAGATCATCCCGTCGCCGGCCGCGGGCGGCTCCAACACCGCCGTCCGCATCGCCAAGGAACTGGCCGAGCAGCACCCCGAGTGGGTCATGCTCTACCAGTACGGCAACCCGGACAACGCGGGCGCCCACTACGCGACGACCGGCCCGGAGATCTACGCCGACCTCCCCTCCGTCACCCACTTCGTCGCCGGACTCGGCACCACCGGCACGCTCATGGGCGTCGGCCGCTACCTGCGCGAGCAGAAGCCGGACATCAAGATCGTCGCGGCCGAGCCGCGCTACGACGACCTGGTGTACGGCCTGCGGAACCTGGACGAGGGCTTCGTCCCCGAGCTGTACGACGCCTCCGTACTGACCACGCGCTTCTCGGTGGGGTCCGCCGACGCCGTGACGCGTACGCGGGAGCTGCTGCAGCAGGAGGGCATCTTCGCCGGGGTCTCCACCGGGGCCGCGCTGCACGCCGCGATCGGGGTCGGCAAGAAGGCCGTGAAGGCCGGCGAGCCGGCCGACATCGTGTTCGTCGTCGCCGACGGCGGCTGGAAGTACCTGTCGACCGGGGTCTACACGGCCGCGACGACGGAAGAGGCCATCGAGGTCCTCCACGGCCAGCTCTGGGCCTAACGTCTCGCCGACGGGTGCGGGCGTGTGGGGGCTGGTCGCGCAGTTCCCCGCGCCCCTGAAGCGAGCTCCGCTCGCTCAGGGGCAGGGGAAGGCGCGCGAAGCGCAGCCTTCAGGGGCGCGGGGAACTGCGCGACCAGCCACGACGCACGCGCACCCGGCGACGCACCCCGCTCACCACCCCAGACGCCGCACCTGATCCCACAGCACCGGATCCACCACCCCCGCCCGCCGCCGGAAATCCCGCACCGGAACCTCCCGGAGCTCATCGGTCTCCAGGAAACTGGCGCGCCCCCGCGCATCCCCCACGGCCCCCGGCGGCAACGGAATCACCCCGGGCCGCTCCCCGTGGTACCGGCTGGTGATCTTCGCGACGAGCACGGTCCGCCCCCGCGGATCCAGAACGAGGCACGGCCGGTCCTTGCCGCCGGGCCCGTCCTCGTAGGGCACCAGCGCCCACCAGATCTCCCCGGCCGCGGGCCCACCCGCGATCCGCCCCCGCCGCGCCCCCCGGCGCAGACGCGTGCCACGCCCCCAGCCGTCGACGAGCGTCGCGACGAGCGCCAGCAGAACGACGGCCGCGAGCGCCAGCCACCATGACGTGTCCATACAGAGACGGTACCGGCGGGGCGCACGGGGCGCGCTGCCGGATCACCCCGCGCACGAGCGCCCCCCGAACCGGTGACACCGCAGGTGAGTTCGCCCACAACAGCCGGTGACGGAGGAGCCACCCGCGCTTTTGCGCCTTACGCTCGAAAGAATCCACAGGTTCCACCCCGCAACCCGACCGCCAGCGCGGAGGTTCCAGCTCCTATGAAGCTCACCGTCGTCGGCTGCTCAGGGTCGTTCCCGTCCGCGGAATCGGCCTGCTCGAGCTACCTCGTAGAGGCCGACGGCTTCCGGCTGCTCCTCGACATGGGCAATGGCGCCCTGGGCGAGCTGCAGCGCCACATCGGTCTGTACGACCTGGACGCGATCTTCCTCAGCCATCTGCACGCGGACCACTGCATCGACATGTGCGCCTACTTCGTGGTGCGCTACTACCGCCACGAGGGCGGACGTTGCGCCCCGATGCCCGTGTACGGCCCCGAGGGCACCGAGCAGCGGCTGACCACCGCGCACGCCGACACCCCCTCGGCCTCCGCCTTCAGCGAGGTCTTCGACTTCCACACCGTGAAGCCGGGCTCGTACGACATCGGGCCGTTCTCCGTGCGCATGGAGAAGGTCTGCCACCCGGTCGAGTCGTACGCGATCCGCATCGAGCACGGCGGCCGCTCCCTGACGTACTCGGGGGACACCGGCCCGTGCGAGGCGCTGGACGAACTGGCCGCGGACAGCGACCTGTTCCTGTGCGAGGCCGCGTTCACGCACGGCAAGGAGAACATCCCGGCCCTGCATCTCAACGGCGTGGAGGCGGGCGAGGCCGCGCAGCGCGCCGGCGCCCGCAAGCTGGTCCTCACCCACATCCCCCCGTGGACCGACCCGCAGGTGAACCTGACGGACGCGCGCGCCGTGTACGACGGCCCCGTGGAGCTGGCCGCGCCGGGCCGCAGCTACGACATCTGACCCGCTGCTCCTGCAGGACGACGAAGGCCCCGGAACCGATGAGGTTCCGGGGCCTTCGTCGTCAGCCGGTCCGACGGTGTCGGCCGAGGATCACTTGGTGATGTCCTCGATCTCCTCCTCGGGCTCGCGGCCCGGGGTGGTGAGGTTGAACTTCGTGATCGCGAAGCGGAACAGCGTGTAGTAGATCGCCGCGAACACCAGACCGATCGGGATGATCAGCCACGGCTTGGTCGCCAGGTTCCAGTTCAGCGCGTAGTCGATGAAGCCCGCGGAGAAGGTGAAGCCCGCGTGGACGCCGAGCGCCCAGGTGATCGCCATCGACAGGGCGGTCAGCACCGCGTGGATCGCGTACAGCAGCGGCGCGATGAACATGAACGAGAACTCGATCGGCTCGGTCACACCGGTGACGAACGAGGTCAGCGCCAGCGAGACCATCATGCCCATCACGGCCTTGCGGCGCTCGGGACGGGCGGCGTGCGCGATGGCGAGCGCGGCGGCCGGCAGGCCGAACATCATGATCGGGAAGAAGCCCGACATGAACTGTCCCGCGGTCGGGTCACCCGCGAAGAAGCGGTTCAGGTCGCCGTGCACGACCGCGCCCGTGGCGTCCTTGAAGTCGCCCAGCTGGAACCAGGAGACGGTGTTCACGAACTGGTGCATGCCGACGGGGATCAGCGCGCGGTTGATCAGACCGAACAGACCGGCACCGACGGCGCCGAGACCCGTCATCCACTCGCCGAAGTTGGAGATGCCCTCACCGATCGGCTCCCAGATGAGGCCGAAGAAGACACCCATGACCACGCCGACGAAGGCCATGATGATCGGGACGAGCCGGCGGCCGTTGAAGAAGCCGAGCCAGTCGACCAGCTTGGTGCGGTGGAACTTCTGCCACAGCATCGCGGCCAGCAGACCCATGATGATGCCGCCGAGGACACCTGGGTTGTTGTACGTCGCCGCGACGTCGACACCCTTGTTCGCCGTCGTGTTGACGACGGCGTCGGTGACCGGGAACGCCTTCAGCACGTTGCTGTAGACCAGGAACCCGACGAGGGCGGCGAGCGCGGTGGAGCCGTCGGCCTTCTTGGCGAAGCCGATGGCCACGCCTATGCAGAACAGCATGGGCAGGTTGTCGAAGACGGCGCTGCCCGCGGTCGCGAAGACGGCGGCGACCTTGTGCCAGCCCAGTCCGTCGTCGCCGAACACGTCGGGCTGCCCCAGACGGAGCAGGATGCCCGCCGCCGGCAGCACCGCGATCGGCAGCTGCAGGCTGCGACCCACCTTCTGAAGGCCCTGGAACAGGCCGGAGCCCCGCTTCTTTGCGGGTGCCGCCGTAGCGGTGCTGCTCATGAATTCCTCCATGTGCTGGGGTGCTGCCGGGGACGGAAAGGAAGAAAAACGGGGGTGGGCAGCAGCCAGGTGGTCTACACCACCTCAGTGGTGTAGACCTGTTGTAGCACGGTGAAGGTGGGATAAGGAACCCGTGTTTTTTGTGGTCTGAAACATATGTGGGGCGTACTACTCAAACGTGACGAAGGGCCCCCGGACCGATGGTCCGGGGGCCCTTCGCGTGGGGGCTGAAAGCCTGTCAGGCCTTGGTGATGTCCTCGACCTCTTCCTCGGGCTCGCGGCCCGGCGTCTTCAGGTCGAACTTCGTGATCGCGAATCTGAAGACCGCGTAGTAGACCACCGCGAAGACCAGACCGATCGGAATGATCAGCCATGGCTTCGTCGCCAGATTCCAGTTGATCAAGTAGTCGATCAGACCCGCGGAGAAGCTGAAGCCGTCCTTCACGCCGAGCGCCCACGTCACCGCCATCGACACACCGGTCAGCACCGCGTGCACCGCGTACAGGGCCGGAGCGATGAAGACGAAGGAGTACTCGATCGGCTCGGTGATGCCCGTGACGAACGAGGTCAGCGCCAGCGACAGCATCATGCCGCCCACCGCCTTGCGCCGCTCGGGACGGGCGCAGTGCACCATCGCCAGGCACGCCGCCGGCAGGGCGAACATCATGATCGGGAAGAAGCCCGACTGGTAGATGCCCGCGCTCGGGTCACCACTGAGGAACATGTTGATGTCGCCGTGCACGGTCGTACCGTCCGGCTTCGTGTACGAGCCGAACTGGAACCACAGCGGCACGTTCAGGAACTGGTGCAGGCCGATGACCAGCAGCGCACGGTTGGCGACACCGAAGATCCCGGAACCGATCGCGCCCAGACCCTCCAGCCAGTTGGAGAAGCTCTCCAGTGCGTCACCGATCGGCGGCCAGATCCACAGACAGATCACCGCGAAGATGATGCCGACGAACGCCATGATGATCGGCACCAGTCGACGACCGTTGAAGAAGCCGAGCCACGAGACCAGCTTCGTCCGGTGGAAGCGCACCCAGAAGAACGACGCCAGCAGACCCATGATGATGCCGCCGAACACGCCAGGGTTCTGGAACTGGAACGCCGAGACGGTGTTGTCCGCCGCCTGGCAGCCCACCGCCACCGCCTTCGCCCCGTCGGCACAGTCGATCGGGAACTGCCGCAGCACGCCCCGGTAGACCAGGAAGCCGGCCACCGCCGCGAGCGCGGTCGAACCGTCCGCCTTCTTCGCCATACCGATCGCGACACCGATGCAGAACAGCAGCGGCAGACCCAGGTCCGCGTCGAGCAGCGCACCGCCCGCACCCGCAAACACCTTGGCCACATTGGTCCAGCCGAGACCGTCGTCACCGAAGACGTCCGGCTGGCCGAGCCGGTTGACGATACCGGCCGCCGGGAGCACGGCGATGGGCAGCTGGAGGCTGCGCCCCATCTTCTGGAGCCCCTGGAAGAAGGAGCTCCAGGGGCTCGGCCGAGGTGCGGCGGCAGCGTTCGTGCTCATGGGCGTCCTCCCGGAACAAGCCACGTTTGGCTGGCGTTAGATAGTCTGTTAACTGGTGTAGACCAGTTGCACCAGGTGCGGGACGGTCGGTCCGCGTGCTCGTCATCTTTCGTCACGGACGGGACAACCGCTCGTGAAGATGGGCCAACCGTGGGTTACCGTGACAAAGCGGCCCAAAGGCGGGCCCGGGACAAACAGGGAGAACGAAATGGCCACCAAGGCTGAGAAGATCGTCGCCGGGCTCGGCGGGCTCGACAACATCGAAGAGGTCGAGGGCTGCATCACCCGCCTGCGCACCGAAGTCATCGACCCCTCCAAGGTCGACGAAGCCGCCCTCAAGGCCGCCGGCGCCCACGGCGTCGTCAAGATGGGCACCGCGATCCAGGTCGTCATCGGCACCGACGCCGACCCCATCGCCGCCGACATCGAAGACATGATGTGAGCCACCCCGGCAACGCCTGAAGGCCCCACCCCTCCTGACGGGGGTGGGGCCTTCGCCGCACCCGATACGCTCGACCCCATGTCTCGCATCGACGGCCGCACCCCCGACCAGCTCCGCCCGATCACCATCGAACGCGGCTGGAGCAAGCACGCAGAAGGCTCCGTCCTCGTCTCCTTCGGCGACACCAAGGTCTTCTGCACCGCCTCCTTCACCGAAGGCGTCCCGCGCTGGCGCAAGGGCAGCGGAGAGGGCTGGGTCACCGGCGAGTACTCGATGCTCCCGCGCGCCACCAACACCCGCGGCGACCGCGAGTCCGTCCGCGGCAAGATCGGCGGCCGCACCCACGAGATCAGCCGCCTCATCGGCCGCAGCCTCCGCGCCGTCATCGACTACAAGGCCCTCGGCGAGAACACCGTCGTCCTCGACTGCGACGTCCTCCAGGCCGACGGCGGCACCCGCACCGCCGCCATCACCGGCGCCTACGTCGCCCTCGCCGACGCCATCTCCTGGGGCCAGGGCAAGAAGCTCATCAAGGCGAACCGCCAGCCCCTCACCGGCACCGTCTCCGCCGTCTCCGTCGGCATCGTCGGCGGCACCCCCCTTCTCGACCTCTGCTACGAGGAGGACGTCCGCGCCGACACCGACATGAACGTCGTCTGCACCGGCGACGGCCGCTTCGTCGAGGTCCAGGGCACCGCCGAGGCCGAGCCCTTCGCCCGCGACGAACTCAACTCCCTCCTCGACCTCGCCGTCGCCGGCTGCAACGACCTCGCCGCCGCCCAGCGCAAGGCCCTCGACGAAGCCCTCGCCAGGTAAAGAAACCCCCAAGCGCAGCGGCAACCGAACAGCCGCCGACTGCGTCACTACGAACGGGTGGACGGCACGCGACATGGCCCGCCGTCCACCCTTTCGTACCTCAGGGGAGGACCGTTCCATGGCCGCGCGCCGTCACCGTCGTACCGCACTCTTCGCCGCCGCAGCGGTACTGATCGCCGTCCCGGCCGCCGTCGGCTGCTCGGCCGTCGACAAGGCGCTCGACTGCGTCCAGACCGCCGACTCCATCGCCGACAGCGTCACCGACCTCCAGCAGGCCGTGGAGAACGCCTCCAACGACCCGGGACAGACCGACGAGGCACTCGCCTCCATCGACCGGAACCTCGACAGCATCGGCGACAAGACCGACAACGCCGACGTCTCCAAGGCCGTCGGCGACCTCGACAAGGCCGTCGACAACGTCCGTACCGCGATCAGGAACGGCGACGAGACCCCCGACATCACCCCGGTCACCGACGCCGCCGGCGAACTGACCAAGGTCTGCACGCCCTGACGCTGCTCGTAGGCTGGGCGGCATGACCCGCCTCATCCTCGCCACCCGCAACAACGGCAAGATCGTCGAACTCCGCGCCATCCTCGCCGACGCCGGCCTGCCCCACGAGCTGGTCGGCGCCGACGCCTACCCGGACGTCCCCGACGTCCGCGAGACCGGCGTCACCTTCGCCGAGAACGCCCTCCTCAAGGCCCACGCCCTCGCCCGGGCCACCGGCCTGCCCGCCGTCGCCGACGACTCCGGCCTCTGCGTCGACGTCCTCGGCGGCGCGCCCGGCATCTTCTCCGCCCGCTGGGCCGGCCGCCACGGCGACGACCAGGCCAACCTCGACCTGCTCCTCGCCCAGCTCGGCGACATCGACGAGGACCGCCACCGCGGCGCCCACTTCGCGTGCGCGGCCGCCCTCGCCCTCCCCGACGGCACCGAGCGCGTCGTCGAGGGCCAGCTGCGGGGAGTTCTGCGGCACGCCCCGGCGGGCTCGAACGGCTTCGGCTACGACCCGATCCTCCAGGTCGAGGGCGACACCCGCACCTGCGCGGAGCTGACCCCCGACGAGAAGAACGCGATCTCCCACCGCGGCAAGGCGTTTCGGGCGCTGGTGCCGGTGGTGCGGGAGCTGCTGGGCTGAGGGCCCCGGGGTACGACGAAGGGCGCTCCCCTCGGGGAGCGCCCTCGCTCGTGCGGTTGGAGGGACTCGAACCCTCACGGGATTTCTCCCACGGGCTCCTAAGGCCCGGGCGTCTGCCAATTCCGCCACAACCGCTACAAAACGGACACTTCTTCTTGCTGGTGTGTCTCGCTCCGTCAGTGTACGGGGATGTTGCTCCCCTCGGGAGCGCGCCCACGCCCGCGGCACCAAGTCCGCGTAGAGGCATGGCAGTTGGGACACAGGTAGCGCAGATTCTCCAGGCGGTCGTCGTGGGTCGCACCGTTGACGTGGTCGACTTCGAGCACCAGCCGCTTTCCCTCCCAGAGTTCACCCTGGCCGCAGTCGACGCATGCGCGCGGTACGCCGATCTCATCGAGCGCGCGGCGCAGCAGAGGTGTGTTCGTGCGCCGGGTCCCCGCAGGGCGGAGGACGAGGATGTCCTGGGCCGACCTACGCCTCGGGGACGGCACCCCGGCGCTGTGCGCCTGTCCGGTGAAGTGCTCGACCGAGAGGCCGTACTCGTCGATGCTGCGTCGCGCTTTGGCACGTGCTGAGCTGCTGAAAGCCGGCAGGCCCAAACGCCGCATCAGATCCGCCAGGCCATGAGAGGCGGCGACGGCTTGCGTGAACTCGGCCTCGGGAAAGAGTTTGCTGTCGGCGGGCGCGCGCGGTGGCACGAAGTGACGGGTGTCGATCCCGAACATGTCGAGCCTTCGCTTCACATGTTCGTACGGCCCGTCCTCCGGCGGGATGCCCATGTGCAGGAACATCTCGCGGATGTTGGTGGAACGGGCGGCGGCCTCGGCCAGGATTTCCTTGGCGTACGACCGCTTCGGTCGATCGGGGAGGGGTTCGTCCTGGAAGTGGGATGTGTCGATGCCGTAATGAGCGAGCCGGTCGCGCAGATATCGACGGGGTTTGCTGCCCATCGGTGCGCCGACGCGACGCATCAGGTCGACCAGGCTGGTCGCCTTCGAGGCCGCGTCCGCGAGCGTCTCGCGGGGGTATGTGCCGCTCATGCCGACCTCCGCTTGCGGCCACGGTACGTGTCCGTGACCGCATGGCAGTTGGGGCACAGGAACCGCAGGTTGTGCGGACGGTTGTCCCACCACTCGCCACTGATGTGGTCGACCTCCAGTGGAATCGGATTCTCCCGCCACCTGGAGCGTCGGCACATGCCGCACAGCTCCGGGACGCCCCGCCGCAGCAGCTCCCGGCGCAGGCGTGTGCCCGGAATCCGGCCGTCGTCGGGGGTGCGGAGTGTCAGCGGATCTGTGAGCGTTCCCCGGGGGCGCGGCTCGCGCTGGGTGAAATGCGACGTGTCGATCCCGAGCGCGGCGATTCGCCGGCCGACGTGTGCCTGATTTCCGCCGACATTGCTGATGCCCAGCCGCCGTACGACATCCCGGATCGACCGGGACTCCGCGACGGCCGCCCTCAGTACTTCCTCCGTGTGCCGCACCGCCCCGTGCCGAAAGTGTGAGACGTCGATCTCGGCCTCGGCCATCTTCTGGCTCAGGTACCGCTTGCTGTAGCGCGTCGGCTCACCCCCGCACCACCGCACCGCCTCGTCCCAACTCCCCGTATTCCGAGCCGCCTCCACCAGCAGCTCCCGCGTGTAACGCCGCCCCGCCATGAGAACCCCTCCCGCCGTACGTGCATTCACGCCTCGCACGAACCAACGAAATGAAAATCGGACCGTCACGCACGACATGCGGGACGGTCCGATTCATGTGGGCGGGCCACATACGGGAGGGGAGGGATCAGAACTTCGGGTCCGGGGTCTGGGACTCCACGATTTCGACGGCCTCCTCCTCGGTCTCCACCGACGGCGGGGAACCGGCGAGCGGCTTCTGGGCCGTTTCCTTCATGCAGGCCACCGCGATGACGCCGACGAGGGCGGCGGCCATCGAGTAGTAGGCGGGCATCATGTCGGACCCGGTCAGGCCGATCAGCGCCGTGATCACCAGCGGGGTCGTGCCGCCGAAGATCGAGGCGGAGAGGTTGTAGCCGACGGAGAGGGAGCCGTAGCGGACGTTCGTCGGGAAGAGCGCGGGGAGCGCCGCCGACATGGTGCCGAGCAGGCAGACCAGGGACAGGCCCAGCAGGAGCATGCCGAGGGAGACCGCCCACAGGGCGCCGTTCTGGACCAGGAGGAAGGAGGGGATCGACAGGACGAAGAAGCCGAGCATGCCGGTCATCAGGAGGGGCTTGCGGCCGAAGCGGTCGGAGAGCTTGCCGACCTGGCTGATGATGCACATCAGGACGACCATCGTCGCGATGAGGATGAGGAGGCCGTGCGCCTCCGAGTAGCCCATCTCGTCGGACAGGTAGGTCGGCATGTACGACAGGAGCATGTAGTCGGTGATGTTGTACGCGCCGACCAGGCAGATGCACAGGACCAGGGTGGGCCAGTAGTCGCGGAAGATCTTGGCGAGGTCGCCCTTGGCGGTGGTCTCGACGGAGGTGGCCGCGTCGGACGCCTTGTGCGAGGAGGCGTCCTCGAGCTTCTGGAAGGCGGGGGTCTCGTCGAGCTTCAGTCGCAGGTAGAGGCCGACGAGGCCGATGGGTCCTGCGACGAGGAAGGGGATGCGCCAGCCCCAGGACTCCATGCCGTCGCTGCCGAGCACGGAGGTGAGGACGGTGACGAGGCCGGCGGCGCCGACGTAGCCGGCGAGGGTGCCGAACTCCAGGAAGCTGCCGAAGAAGCCGCGCTTCTTGTCGGGCGCGTATTCGGCGATGAAGGTGGACGCGCCGCCGTACTCGCCGCCGGTGGAGAAGCCCTGGACCAGGCGGAAGACGATGAGGAGTACGGGTGCCCAGAAGCCGATGGTGGCGTAGGACGGGATGAGGCCGATGGCGAAGGTGCCGATCGCCATCATGATCATCGTCATCGCCAGGACCTTCTTGCGGCCGATCTTGTCGCCCATCGGGCCGAAGACCATGCCGCCGATGGGCCGTACGAGGAAGGAGACGGCGAAGGTGGCGAAGGAGGAGATCAGCTGGACGGTGTCGTTCCCGGACGGGAAGAACACGTGGCCGATGGTGACGGCGAGGTAGGAGTAGATGCCGAAGTCGAACCACTCCATGGCGTTGCCGAGCGAGGCCGCCTTGACCGCCCGCTTGACCGCCGCCTCGTCGGTGACGGTGATGTCGGTACGGCGCAGCGGCGGGTTCTTGCGCCGCTTGGCGGCACGGAAGAGTGCCCGGTGACGCTTGACCGCCTCCGGGTCGGGCGCCTGCCCTTCCTCGGTGTCGGTGGTCATGGGGTGGATCCCTTCTCTGGACACAGGTTTATCCAGGGGATCACTTGCTCGATCGTGGCGGCTGCAAACGGAAGTCCCCGGTTGAGGGGACTTTCGTCACAACGTGGGTACCCGTCGCGGTCCGGTCAGATGCCGAGGTCCTTGATGATCTTCGCCACGTGGCCGGTGGCCTTCACGTTGTAGAGGGCGCGCTCGACCTTGCCCTCTTCGTCGACGACGATCGTGGAGCGGATGACTCCGGTGACGGTCTTGCCGTAGAGCTTCTTCTCGCCGAAGGCGCCGTAGGCCTCCAGGACCTTCTTGTCGGGGTCGCCGACGAGGGTGACCTTGAGGTTCTCCTTCTCGCGGAACTTGGCGAGCTTCTCCGGCTTGTCGGGGGAGACGCCGATGACGTCGTAGCCGGCCTGGGCCAGGACGTCGAGGTTGTCGGTGAAGTCGCAGGCCTGCTTGGTGCAGCCGGGGGTGAGGGCGGCCGGGTAGAAGTAGACGATCGTCTTGCGGCCCTTGTGGTCGGCGAGGGAGACCTCGTTGCCGTCGGCGTCGGGCAGGGTGAAGGCGGGGGCTGTGTCGCCGGGCTGCAGTCGCTCGCTCATGTCGCTCGCTCTCCTCGCGGTTTGGGGACTCACGTTGAGCGTAATGGGGGGTGCCGAGGGGTACCGGCGGCGGTGAGCTGACAGACTGTCCATCAGCACACACACAGCTAGTTACGCAACGACCACGGAGGCAGCGCGGTGTCGGACACGGATACGCCGGATACGCGGACGCCGGCGGAGATCGAAGCGGACATCAAGCGCCGCCGCGAGACCCTGGCCGAGACGCTCGACGAGCTCGGGGTGCGGGTGCACCCGAAGACGATCGTCGGCGATGCGAAGGCGAAGTTCGCCGCTCAGGTGGACCACACGGTCGGCCGGGCCTATGTCAGTGCCAATCGGCTGGTCTCGGACGTGAAGGGGCAGCTGGTGACGGAGGAGGGCGCGCCGCGTCTGGAGCGTCTGGTGCCGGCGGCGCTGGTCGTGGTGGGTGTGGTGGGGCTGCTGGCGTTCAGCGCGCGGCGTCGCAAGGGCTGACCCGAGCGCACCGCCGGCCGTGCGGGGCAGGTATTTTCGTCGGGTGAGCGAGAAGACCCAGCACGACAAGTTGCCCATCCGGATGCTGCACGACCGTGTGCTCGTGCGGCAGGACTCGGCCGAGGGCGAGCGGCGCAGTGGTGGCGGCATTCTGATCCCCGCGACGGCGGCGGTCGGCAAGCGGCTGGCGTGGGCGGAGGTCGTCGCGGTCGGGCAGAACGTGCGGGCGGTGGAGCCGGGTGACCGGGTGCTGTTCGATCCGGAGGACCGGGCGGAGGTCGAGGTGCGGGGTGTCGCGTACGTGTTGATGCGTGAGCGGGATCTGCACGCGGTGGCGGCGGACCGGTTCGAGGGCTCGGAGGATTCGACGGGCTTGTATCTGTAACGCTGTACCGCTTGTGGTGCGCGGGGCTGGTGACCATCGTCACCAGCCCTTTTTGCGTGCGCTTTGCTACCTTTGTGGGTACCCGACGAGACGCGCCGTACCGGGATCCGCAAAGACGACGCACCCCTGTTGAGAACCACTGACGGAGGTGCCAGTCATGGCCTGGATCCTGATCGTGATCGCCGGACTTCTCGAGGTCGCCTGGTCGATCGGCATGAAGTACACGGACGGTTTCACCCGGCTCTGGCCGAGCGTGTTCACCGGCGCGGGGATCGTCGCGAGCATGATGCTGTTGTCCTACGCCGCGAAGTCGTTGCCGATCGGTACGGCGTACGGCGTGTGGGTGGGCATCGGGGCCGCGGGTGCGGCCATCGTCGGCATGTTGCTGCTGGGGGAGCCGGCGACGGCCGCGCGGATCTTCTTCATCGGCCTGCTGCTCGTGTCGATCGTGGGTCTGAAGCTGACGTCAGGTCATTGAGGACGTTGCCGCCGCCCTGGTCCGGCTGGTCGGGGCGGCCCGGCTGGTCCTGGTCGGGTCCGTCGGTCTGCGGGGTGTCGGGGGACTGGGGTGACTCGGTCGTCGGGGAGGCCGGTTCGCCGGTGGGTTCCCCGGTCGGTTCGTCGGAGGCGGAGGGTTCCTCGGAGGCCGGGGCGGACGGCTCGGCGGGCGTGGTGACCGCGGGGGCGGCGGGTTCCTCGGCGCCGTCCTCCAGGCTGAGGTCGAAGTCGTTCGCCGGGGTGCCGGAGAGCGCCTCCCTCGTGAACTGGGCCCAGATCTGTGCCGGGAATCCGCCGCCGTTGACGCGGGGCAGGCCCGCGGCGCCGTAGAGCGGGGTGTGGGCGCCGCTCTGCGGGTCCTGGCCCATCACGGAGACGACGGTGGCGAGGTCGGGGGTGTAGCCCGCGAACCAGGCCGCCGTGTCCTCCTCGGCGGTGCCGGTCTTGCCCGCGGCGGGGCGGCCGGCGGCCTGGGCGGCGGTGCCGGTGCCGGTGTCGACGACGGACTGGAGGATCGAGGTGGTGGTGTCGGCGGCCTCGCGGCTGACGACCCGCCGGGTGTCCTGCTCGGGCAGTTCGATCTTCTCGCCGTCCTTGGTGACGGAGGCGAGGATCGTGTACGTG
Organism: Streptomyces sp. NPDC001904; assembly: GCF_040297005.1. Lineage (NCBI taxonomy): Bacteria > Bacillati > Actinomycetota > Actinomycetes > Kitasatosporales > Streptomycetaceae > Streptomyces > Streptomyces sp. NPDC001904. The sequence continues at coordinate 170,005 of NZ_JBEOYI010000016.1, forward strand.
CCGTGCCGGCCGTGGTTGGCGAGGGTCGCGTACGCCTCGGTCATGTCGAGGACGCTGGCGGTCGCGGGGCCGAGGGCGATCGAGGGGGACGCGGTGAGGTCCGGGGTGTTCTCGGGCAGGCCGAGGTCGACGGCGGTCCGTTTGACCTCGGCGGGGCCGACGTCGACGGCCATCTGGGCGTAGACGGAGTTGACGGACTTGTCGGTGGCGGTGCGTACGGTGATGTTGCCGTAGGAGACGCCGTCCTCGTTCTCGGGGGCGTAGGTGCCGCCGTCCCAGCCCTGGACGGGGCGTTCGTCGGTGCCGTCGTAGATGGTGTTCGGCGTGATGACGCGGCCGTCCTGCGTGGTGGAGGCGTTCTCGACGGCGGAGGTGAAGACGAACGGCTTGAAGGTGGAGCCGACCTGGTAGTCGCGGCGGGTGGCGTTGTTGACGTACTGCTTGGTGTAGTCGATGCCGCCGTACATGGCGACGACCTTGCCGGTGGCGGGGTCGATGGCGGCGCCGCCGGCCCGTACGTTCTTGTCGACGTCGCGCGCCGAGGTGTCGAGGCGGGACATCAGCTGGTCGTCGACCGCTTCGGCGAAGGCGTCCTGCTTCTTCTTCTGGAGCGTGGTGGTGATGCGGTAGCCGCCGGTGGCGAGGGTGTCCTCGTCGAGGATCTTGTTGCTGGTGATGTAGTCCTTCACGGCCTGCACGATGTAGCCGCGCTGGCCGGACATCCCGGCCGCTCCCTTGGCCTCCTTCGGCATCGGGAACGTCATGTTCTGCCGGTCGGAGGCGCTGAGCCACTTCTGTTTGACCATGCCGTCGAGCACGTAGTTCCAGCGGGCGACGGCACTGGGCTTGTTCTCGGGGTGCGCGATCACGTCGTAGGCGCTCGGGGCGTTCAACAGGGCGGCCAGGTAGGCGCCTTGAGCGGTCGTCAGGTCGTCGACGTCGACGCCGTAGTAGGCCTGGGCGGCGGCCTGGATGCCGTACGCGTTGCGGCCGAAGTAGCTGGTGTTGAGGTAGCCGGTGAGGATCTCGTCCTTGGAGGCCTCGCGGTCCAGTTTGATGGAGATGAAGAACTCCTTCACCTTCCGCGAGACCGTCTGCTCCTGGCCGAGGTAGTAGTTCTTCACGTACTGCTGGGTGATGGTCGAGCCGGACTGTTTGCCCTTGCCACGCAGGGTGTTCCAGGCCGCGCGGAGCATCGCCTTCGGGTCGACGGCCGATTCGGAGTAGAAGTCGCGGTCCTCGGCGGCGAGCACGGCGTGCTGGACCGGTTTGGGGATCTGGGCGAGCTGGACGTTCTCGCGGTTGACGTCGCCGTCGCGGGCGATCTGCGCGCCGTTGGCGTACAGGTAGACGTTGCTCTGTGCGAGGGCGGCGGAGTTGGCGGGCGGGATGTCGACGAGGGCGTAGCCGAGGGCGAACAGGCCGCAGCAGAGCACGACGAAGCCGATGAGGGTGCCGAGCACCATGCGCCAGGTGGGGATCAGCCGCCGCCAGCCGGTGCGCTTGGGGCGCCTGGCCTTGCCCTTGCCCTTGGCCTTGGCGGGGGCCTGGTCGGGACCGGGGCCGTGGCCGGGGTCCTGCGGGGGCGGCTCGTCGCTGCTCATGTCCTGTGGAACTCCTGATTCGCGTCGTACGTCACGTACGCCTCGTATGACACATAAGCCTCCTACATCACTGGAAAAATGCATGGCAGGCGAGGCCCGTCCGCCCCTAGGCTGCGGCCAGTGGGAGCTCTTCGGTTGTACGCGGCTGTCGTCGCCGGCGGACTGCGGAGATACGCCACGTATCGCGCGTCCACCGTGGCCGGCATCGTCACCAACACCGTCTTCGGCGTGATCATCGCCTCCGCCTATCTGGCGCTGTGGCACGAGCGCCCGCATCTCGGGGGCTACGACCAGGCGCAGGCGCTCACGTTCGTGTGGATCGGTCAGGCGCTCTTCGCCGTGATGATGCTCGGCATGCCGTCGGGTGTCGAGGCCGAGCTGATGGCGCGAATCCGCAGCGGGGACATCGCCGTCGACCTGTACCGGCCGGTCGATCTGCAGTGCTGGTGGCTCGCGCTGGATCTGGGGCGGGCCCTGTTCCAGCTGCTCGGGCGCGGGGTGGTGCCGCTGGTGGTGGGGGCGCTGGCGTTCCCGCTCGCGCTGCCGCACGACGTGCTGCGGTGGCTGGCGTTCCTGGTGGCGGTGGTGCTGGGCTGCGTGGTGAGTTTCGCGTTGCGCTATCTGGTGGCGATGTCGGCGTTCTGGTTCATGGACGGCAACGGCGCGGTGCAGATGTACGGGATCGTCGGCACGTTCTTCTCCGGGATGCTGCTGCCGCTGAACGTGTTCCCGGGGGCGATCGGTGACGTGGCGCGGGCGCTGCCCTGGTCGGCGCTGCTGCAGGTTCCGGCGGACGTGCTGATGGGCACGCATCCCGGGCGGGGCCCGCTGGGCAGCTTCCTCTTCCAGGCGGGCTGGGCGGCCGGGCTGCTCGGGGCGGGCCGGCTGCTGCAGCGGGCGGCGACGCGGCGGGTGGTGGTGCAGGGTGGCTGAGCGCGGGACGGCCGCGGACGTGCGGGCCGGGCGTGCGGGGCCCGGGTGGCGGGCGGCCGAGCCGGTGCCGGGCCGGGCGCTGACGGCCTGGCGGGTGTTCCGCATGATCAGCGGGGCGTGGATCCGCTCCACGATGGCGTACCGGGCGTCGTTCGCGCTGACCGCGTTCGGCAACTTCGCGATGACGGGCCTGGAGTTCTGCGGGATCCTCCTGATGTTCTCGCAGGTCGACCGGCTCGGCGGCTACACCCTCCCCGAGATCGCGTTCCTGTACGGCACCGCGGGCGCCTCGTTCGGCCTCGCCGATCTGTTCGCCGGGTCGCTGGGGCGGACGGGGCGGCGGGTGCGGGACGGGACGCTGGACGTGTTCCTGGTGCGGCCCGCGCCGGTGCTGGTGCAGCTGGCCGCGGACCAGTTCGCGCTGCGCCGGGCCGGCCGGATCAGTCAGGGCCTGGTGGTGCTGGTGTGGGCGGCGCTGTCGCTGGACGTGGCCTGGACGCCGGTGAAGGTGCTGCTCGTGCCGCTGCTGGTGGTCAGCGGGGCGGCCATCTTCACGGCCGTGTTCATCGCGGGCGCGGCGTTCCAGATCGTGGCGCAGGACGCGGCCGAGGTGCAGAACGCGGCGACGTTCGGCGGGAACGCGCTGCTCCAGTACCCGCCGACCGTGTTCGGCGACAACCTGCTGCGGGGCGTCACGTTCGTGCTGCCGCTGGCCTTCGTGAACTGGATCCCGGCGCTGTACATCCTGGGCCGCCCCTATCCGCTGGACCTGCCGCGGTGGGTCGCGTTCGCGCCGCCGCTGGTGGCCGCGGTGTGTCTGACGGTGGCGGGGCGGGTCTGGCGGGGCGCGCTGCGGGGCTATCGGAGTACGGGGAGCTGATTTCCAGGTGCTGAGCGAAACGGGTGACGATGTGGTGACCGGAGAGCCGTTGATCGAGGTGGACGGCGTCGAGAAGGTCTTCGACGTGCGCCGCAGGGCCGGGTTCCTGCGCAGGGAGCGGCACGAGGTGCGGGCGGTGGACTCGCTGACGTTCCGTGTGCCGCGCGGCGAGATGGTCGGCTACATCGGTCCGAACGGTGCCGGGAAGTCGACCACGATCAAGATGCTGACCGGCATCCTGACGCCGAGCGCGGGCCGGCTGCGCGTCGCGGGCATCGACCCCTCGCGCGAGCGGGCCAGACTCGCGCACCGCATCGGTGTCGTCTTCGGGCAGCGCACCACGCTCTGGTGGGACCTGCCGCTCATCGACTCGTACCGGCTGATGCGCCGCATGTACCGGATTCCCGACGCCCGGTACGCGGAGAACCTGGACCGCTGTGTCGAACTCCTCGACATGGCGCCCCTGTTGGAGGTGCCCGTGCGGCAGCTCTCGCTCGGCCAGCGGATGCGCGGCGACATCGCGGCGGCGCTGCTGCACGACCCGGAGGTGCTGTACCTGGACGAGCCGACGATCGGCCTGGACATCGTCTCCAAGGTCAAAGTCCGCGCGTTCCTAAAGGACTTGAACGCCGAGCGCGGCACGACGGTCCTCCTCACCACCCACGACCTCACCGACATCGAGCAGCTCTGCCGCCGCGTCATGGTCATCGACCACGGGCGTCTGATGTACGACGGTGATCTGGACGGTCTGCACGAACTGGGCGGCGGCGAGCGCACCCTCGTCGTCGACCTGGAGCGTGAACTGCCGCCGATCGAGGTGGAGTTCGCGCGGGTGGTGAAGGTGGAGGGGGTGCGGCAGTGGCTGGCGTTCCCCGCCGACCGGTCCGCGGCGCCGTTGGTCGCCGCGATCGCCGGGCGCTACCCGCTGGCCGATCTGTCGGTGCGCGAGCCGGACATCGAGAGCGTGATCGCACGGATGTATGCCGGAGGCGCTTCCCTGACGTACTGACGCCCGTACGCTTGAAAACATGACGGACGCAGCGCTCCCGGACCGCCCCGAAGAGTCCGGACCCCAGGACGACGCCCTCGATCTGCGGGCCTCCGATGCCGACCGCGAGCAGGTCGCCGAGCGGCTGCGCGACGCGCTGGCCGAGGGCCGCCTCGACATGGAGGAGTTCGGCGAGCGGCTGGAGGAGACGTACAAGGCGCGTACGTACCGTGAGCTGCTGCCCGTCACCCGTGATCTGCCCGGCGCGCGGACGCCGACGCCGGTGAACCTGACGAAGGAGCCGCTGCCCGAGGGGGCCGTCGACTGGGCGGCGCGGATCGGGGGCACGGCGGGCGGGTCCGCGTGGGGCGTCGGCATCCTCTCCGGGTTCGAGCGCAAGGGGCGGTGGACGGCGCCGAGCCGGTTCGACTGCGTGGCCGTCATGGGCGGGGGCGAGCTCGACCTGCGCGAGGCCAATTTCGAGTCCCGCGAGATCGTCGTCAACTGTGTGGCGATCATGGGCGGCGTCAATGTGATCGTGCCGCCCGGTGTCGAGGTCGTCGTGCGCGGGATCGGCATCATGGGCGGCTTCGACCACAGCGAGTCCGGGGTGCCCGGGGATCCCGGGGCGCCGCGCGTGGTGATCACCGGGTTCGCCTTCTGGGGCGGGGTCGGGGTCGAGCGCAAGCTGCCCAAGGCGGAGCGGCAGCGCCTGAAGGAGGAGCGGCGCCGGGAGCGCCTCGACCGCCGGGAGGACCGCCGCGCCCTCCTCGACGGCCACCACGGTCACCACGGCCTCCATGCCGACCGCATCGAGCGGCATCGCGAGCGCATGGAGGAACACCTCGACCGCCTGGAAGAACGCCAGGAACGCCGCAACCGCCGCCGCCACGGGGAGTGACCTGAGATTGTGCGCCCCGTCAGGGGCGCGGGGAACTGCGCGAGAGGCCCCACCGGGCTGCACTCGACAGAGAGGCCCGGTCAGAGCTGGGCGCCGGTCGAGCCCTTCAGGGAGGTCAGGTCGAAGGTGTCGGCCATCTTCCGGTACCCGGCATCGCTCGGGTGCAGATGATCGCCCGAGTCGTACTGCGGCAGCAGCCGCCGCGGGTTGTACGGATCCCGCAGCGCCCGGTCGAAGTCGACGTAGCTGTCGTACACCTTCCCGGCACGGATCTGCGCGTTCACGCCCTGCCGGACGACCTCAAGGCGGGGCTCGTACCCACGGTGCCCCTCGAACGGCATCAGGGTCGCCCCCACGACGCGCAGCCCGCGCGCGTGCGCCTGCCGCACCAGCTCCCGCAGCCCCTCGACGATCTTGTTGGGGTCGGTCTGCTGCGGGTTGCGCAGGATGTCGTTGATCCCGAGGTCGATGACGACGGCCCGCACCCCGGCGCGGTCGAGCGCGTCGCGGCCGAACCGGGACAGCCCGCTCGGGTTGTTGGCGGGGCGTCCGAGCCCGTCGGACAGGACGCGGTTGCCGCTGATGCCCTGGTTCACGACGCCGTAGCGCGGGGCACCCGACTCGGTGCGCAGCCGGTCGGCCAGAACGTCGGGCCAGCGCCGGTTGGCGCCCATCGTGGAGGTGATGCCGTCGGTGAGCGAGTCGCCGAGGACGACGACGCTGCCCGCGGCCTCGTTGCTGAGCACGTCGAGGGCGGTCAGGTAGCGCCAGTACGGGCTCTGCTCGGTGTACCGGGTGCCGGTCGGGTCCTCCACGACGTCACCGCTCGCCACGTACGACATCTGCCGGGCCTGCGGGTGGTACGTGACCGGTCCCGACGGGGTCGGCGAGTACGTGGTGACGAGCATGTCCGAGTCGCCCGGCACCCGCAGCCGTACGGCGTCGCTGACGATCTGCGAGCCGGCCGCGATGACCACCGAGGTGTTCCCGGAGAAGGTCAGGCGGCGCACGGTGCCGGCCAGCGCGGTGGGGTTGTTGGGCGCGGAGGCCACGGCGATCGACGCGTGCGTGATGCTGAGCGGCTGCTGCCCGTAGAGGTTGGAGAGCGTGACGCGGGCACCGGTGCCGCCGATGCTCGTGTGCACGACGTTGCGGATGGAGCGGCCGGAGAAACCATTCGTCTCCGTGCCGGGCTCGGCGCCCGCGGGGGCGGCCGACCAGCTGCCGGCCCAGGTGCCGGTGGAGGCGGGCGCGGCGGAGCTGCGCGGGTGGGCGCCGCTCGCCTGGATGTTGTCGTCGCCGCTCCGGAGGACGCCGGAGAAACCGACGTAGATAGCGGCAGAGATCACTACGGCGACCGCGACGAGCGCGGCCAGCAGCACATAACCGTGACGCCTGGTCATGCGGTGTGTGTCTCCTCGGGCAGGGGGAGCGAACGGCTCCGGTGTGATGATCCCATGATGCGTCATGGGGCGAGACGAGGCCGACACTGCCCCCCTCCGCCCATTGAGACGCCGGGAACTTGTGGTTCGTTCCGTTAGTAGGGCAGGAAGGGACAATGTGTGAGGGGGATGACATCGGAGCGACGGATGCCGGAGCCGGAAGCGGCGACGAACGGGACGGTCGGGGTGCTCCCCGTGACCGCCCCGATCGCCGTGGCCTGGGCGAACGGGGCGACCGGTGTGATCAGGACGGCCGGACGGCGAATGACGACGAATGAGGCGGGCGCGCGATGAGCGATCTGGACAAAAGGGGTGAAGCGGGCGGGGGCGGTCCTGGGCAGTATGCCCCTGGCCCCGCCGCACAGCCCCGCACCGCCCGCCGCTCGGTCACCGAGTTCACCGCCGCGGACGAGGAGAAGCGCCGCGGTGTCCGCCGGATGAAGGCGACGGCGACGGGCCTGCTGGTGCTCGTCGCGATCGTCTACGCCCTGACCACCTGGGCCGAGCACTCCGGCGCCGGCGCCTGGACCGGCTATGTCGCGGCCGCCGCCGAAGCCGGCATGGTCGGCGCGCTCGCCGACTGGTTCGCGGTCACGGCCCTCTTCCGCCACCCCCTCGGCGTCCCCATCCCGCACACCGCGATCATTCCCCGCAAGAAGGACCAACTGGGCGTTTCGCTCGGCGAGTTCGTCGGGGAGAACTTCCTCTCCGGGGACGTGGTCCGCGACCGCCTGCGCTCGGTCGGCATCGGTTCCCGGCTCGGCGCCTGGCTCGCCGAGCCCAAGAACGCCGACCGGGTGACGGCCGAGCTGGCCACCGCGCTGCGCGGCGCCCTCACCGTGCTGCGCGACTCCGACGTCCAGGCGGTCGTCGGCGAGGCCATCACGCGCCGCGCCGACAACGCCGAGATCGCGCCGGGCATCGGCAAGATGCTGGAGAAGGTCGTCGCGGACGGCGGCCACAAGCGGGTCGTCGACCTGGTGTGCGCGCGGGCCCACGACTGGCTCGTCCTGCACTCCGACTCGGTGATGGACGCCGTGCAGGGCGGCGCGCCCGGCTGGACCCCCCGGTTCGTGGACAAGCGGGTCGGCGAGCGGGTCTACAAGGAGCTGCTGCGCTTCGTCACCGAGATGCGCGACATGCCCGAGCACCCGGCGCGCGGCGCGGTCGACCGCTTCCTGCGCGACTTCGCGGGCGACCTCCAGTCCGACTCCGACACCCGGGCCCGCGTCGAGCGCCTCAAGTCCGAGGTGCTCGGCCGCTCCGAGGTGCAGGACCTGATCGCCTCCACCTGGTCGGCGGTCCGCTCGATGATCGTGGCGGCGGCCGAGGACGAGCGCAGCGAGCTGCGGCTGCGGGTGCGGGCGTCGCTGCTCTCGCTCGGGAAGCGGATGGCGTCCGACCCGAAGGTGCAGGGGAAGGTCGACGGCTGGGTGGAGGGCGCGGCGGTGTACGTCGTGACGACGTACCGGGCCGAGATCACCTCCCTCATCACGGACACGGTGGCCGGCTGGGACGCCGAGCACACCTCCCGCAAGATCGAGGCGCACATCGGCCGTGACCTGCAGTTCATCCGGATCAACGGCACGGTGGTCGGTTCGCTGGCGGGCCTGTTGATCTACACGGTGTCGAAGGCGCTGGGGGCGTAGCCGGGCGTCGTCGCCGGGTGCGGCCTTCGTCGTGGCTGGTCGCGCAGTTCCCCGCGCCCCTTACGGGGCACTCGTGGCAGGTCCGTACCTCCCTCGACGAGGAGGGGGCCCATGTCCCTCAGCCCCACCAGCACCTCTGGCGCACCCGGCACCATTACCACCGCCGTCCCCGCCCGCCTGGACCGTCTGCCCTGGTCCCGATGGCACTGGATGGTGGTCATCGGCCTCGGCACGGTCTGGATCCTCGACGGCCTGGAGGTCACGGTCGTCGGCAACATCGCGGGCCGTCTGTCGGAGTCCGGCAGCGGTCTGCCCATCTCCTCCGCGCAGGTCACCGGCGTCGCGGCCGCCCTGTACGTGGCGGGCGCCTGCGCCGGAGCCCTGTTCTTCGGCTGGCTGACCGACCGGTTCGGCCGCAAGAAGCTCTTCCTGATCACCCTGGCGGTCTATCTGGCGGCGACGGCCCTCACCGCCGTCTCCTTCTCCACCTGGTGGTTCTTCGTCTTCCGCTTCTTCACCGGCTTCGGCATCGGCGGCGAGTACGCGGCCATCAACTCGGCGATCGACGAGCTGATCCCGTCCAAGTTCCGCGGCCGCGTCGACCTCATCATCAACGGCAGCTTCTGGCTCGGCGCGATCGGCGGTTCGCTGCTCTCCATCGTCGCCCTCGACACGGACCTGTTCGCGAAGAACGTCGGCTGGCGCCTCACCTTCGCCCTCGGCGTGGTCCTCGGCCTGGTCATCCTCCTCGTCCGCCGCAACGTCCCCGAGAGCCCCCGCTGGCTGTTCATCCACGGCCGGGGCGAGGAGGCGGAAGTCCTGGTCACGCAGGTCGAGGACAAGATCCGTACGGAACGCGGCGACGAGGCCCTGCCACCACCGGCCGGTGAGATCACCATCCACCAGCGCCGAAGCGTCGGCTTCCTGGAGATCGCCCGTACCGTCTTCCGCTCCTACCCGCGCCGCACCACCCTCGGCCTCTCCCTCTTCATCGGCCAGGCGTTCCTCTACAACGCGATCACCTTCGGGTTCGGCGCCATCCTGACCACGTTCTACGACGTGCCGACCGGCTCCACCGGCTACTACTTCGCGGTGATCGCGGCGGGCAACTTCATCGGCCCGCTGCTGCTCGGCAAACTCTTCGACACGGTCGGCCGGCGCATCATGATCTCCTCCACGTACCTCCTCTCCGGCGTGCTGCTCTTCGCCACGGCCTGGCTCTTCGACCGCGGCTCGCTCACGGCGACGACCCTGACGGCCTGCTGGTCGGTGGTCCTGTTCTTCGCGTCGGCGGGCGCCTCCAGCGCGTACCTCACCGTCTCGGAGATCTTCCCGATGGAGACGCGCGCGATGGCGATCGCCTTCTTCTACGCGGTCGGCACCGCGGCCGGCGGCATCAGCGGCCCGCTGCTCTTCGCCGACCTCACCAAGAGCGGCAAGGTCGCCGACACCGTGCTCGCCTTCCAGATCGGCGCCGGGCTGATGTGCCTGGCGGGCCTGGTCGCGGTGGTGTTCGCGGTCCGGGCGGAGGGCAGGTCGCTGGAGGACGTGGCCCGCCCGCTGTCGGCGGTGTCGCCCTCGGGGTGACAGCATCGGGGCCATGGGCAGGCGGCGCGCACGGCAGACGGTGGCGGTCCTCGTCAGGGACGGCGTCCTGCCCATGGAGCTCGGACTGGTGCACCAGCTGTTCGGCGCGGCCCGCGACCCGTCGACGGGCGAGCCGCTCTACGACGTCCGTACGTGCGCGGTCCGCCCGGGCAGGATCCGCACGGACGCCGACTTCCCGATCTACGCGGAACACGGCCCGGAGACGGTGACCGCGGCGGACACGGTCCTGGTCCCGGCGTCGCACGAGTCGGACGAGACGCTCGGGCCGGGCGGCCTGGACGGCGGGCTGGCCTCGGTGATCGGGTCGGCGCGGGGCCGGGTGGCGTCCATCTGCACGGGCGCGTTCGTGCTGGCGGCGGCGGGCCTGCTGGACGGCCGCCGGGCGACGACGCACTGGATGTCGTCGGCGCGCTTCGCCCGTACGTTCCCGGCCGTCACGGTCGACGCCGACGTCCTGTACGTCGACGAGGGCCCGGTGCTCACCTCGGCCGGTGAGGCCGCCGGAATCGACCTGTGCCTGCACATGATCCGGGCGGACCACGGCGCAGGGGTGGCGGCCGAGGTCGCCCGGCGCACCGTCGTACCGCCGTACCGGGAGGGCGGCCAGGCCCAGTACATCCGCCGCCCGGTCGCGGAGGAGGACCTGACCTCGACATCGGCCTCCCGGACCTGGGCACTGCAACGCCTCGCCGAACCCCTGACCCTGGCCGACCTGGCGGCCCGCGACGGCCTGTCGGTCCGCACCTACAACCGCCGCTTCCGCGAGGAGACGGGCCTCACCCCCATGACCTGGCTGGCCGCCCAACGCGTCGACCGGGCGCGGGAGTTGCTGGAGCGGACCGATCACACGGTGGACCGCGTCGCGGCCGAGTCGGGCTTCGGCACGGACGTCTCGCTGCGCCAGCACTTCCAGCGCAGACTCGGGGTGTCGCCGGGGGCGTACCGGGCCACGTTCCGGGGACGATGACGGGCATGACACAGATCCGCAGAGCGGTCCCGAACCTCCAAGTGGCCCCCGGCGAACAGGCGGCAGCGGCAAACCGCGACTTCTACGGCACCCTCGGCTTCGAGGAGGTCATGAACCTCGGCTGGGTGACCACCCTGGCCTCCCCGAGCCACCCCGAGGCCCAGCTCACCTTCCTCACCCATGACGCGACGGCGCCGGTGGTACCGGACGTGAGCGTGGAGCTGGGCACGGTGGAGGACGTCGACAAGGCGTACGAGACGCTGCGCGCGACGGGCGCCGAGATCGTCCACCCTCTCCAGAACGAGGAGTGGGGCGTCCGCCGCTTCTTCGTACGGGATCCCCAGGGCCGGGTGGTGAACGTGCTGGCGCACCTGACGTAGACCCCGTCAGGGACTCCCCTGTGCGGCAGGACATCGTTGGGTGATGCACCTAACAGGCCTCAACTGTCGCGCGCGTACAACCCTTTCGCTTCATCGTCGATCAAGACTGTGCGGCCGCCGTGGCCGTGCGTGATGCGGGATCCGCCTTTTCCGCGACCCGCATCCGCCCGTCGAGAGTCGATAACGGAGCCTTCTCATGTCCCAGCACTCCCGCGCCAGGTTGACGTCCGGCAAGAAGGTAACCCTGGGCGTCGGCGCACTTGCCGCCTCCGGGCTCGCCGTCGGCCTGCTCGTCACACCGTCCGCGACGGCGAGCGAGACCGGCGCGGCTGAGGCGCTGAAGCAGAGCAGGGCCGGGGCCGCCGACGCGTCGGCGGCGAAGGCCGCCGCGCCGAAGGCCCGCGCCGCGCGTGCCGCCGGCTCCACTGTCGTCTCGGGTGTCACGGTCGACGGCGGCAACAGCGCCCAGGTCGGGACGACGAACACGCAGACGATCACCGTGAAGTGGACGGTCAGCGGCGGGGCGACGCTGTACGGCAGCCAAGCGTCGATCTGGCGCGGCACCGACCGCGACACCGACCTCCAGCAGTTCCGCAACTCCGAGGAGTTCGACGCCGACATCGACCCCTGCGTTCAGTCCGGCGACACCACGTACAGCTGCACGGCCACCTTCAAGATCGATCCCCAGAGGGACCTGAAGAACGAGGACGCCGGAGCCTGGAAGATCGCCCTCTACGCGATCACCGACGCGGTCACCGACGTGGACACCGACAACGCCAAGACCTGGTACCTCAAGCGCTGGTCCCGGCTGAGCAACAACGCGGCCCCCGAGCCCGTCGCCAAGGGCAAGACGATCACGATCACCGGCAAGCTGGAGCGCGCCAACTGGGACACCCACAAGTACGCGGGCTACACCCAGCAGACCGTCCGCCTCCAGGAGCGTTCGCTGACCGGCTCGTACGCCACCACCAGCAGCCACATCACCGGCACCGGCAGCCTGGCGGGCGTCGAGAAGCAGACGCGCAAGGCCACCACCGACCGCTGCTACCGCTACAAGTTCGAGGGCACCTCCACCACGCCGCCGGTCACCGCCACCGGTGACTGCGTGGACGTGCGCTGAGCCGACCGAGCCGGCTGACCGCACCGGGTCCGCGTTCCGATCACCGGGCGGACCCGGGGAAGGCGCCCGCGCCGTGAAGTCCGGGCGGCTGGACGGTGGCTGTCACACCGGTCGAAGACCGGCGGACGGCCACCGTCGCCGCCTCGTCACCCGCCAGGGGCGCGGGGAACGGCGCGACAAGCACTCACCGGCGGTCAGCCGAGGGGCTGCCGGCCAGGGGGCGGCGCCTGGCCGGTTGGCCGATGGCCGGCCCCGTCAGGGGCGCGGGGAACTGCGCGAGAAGCGGCCACCGGCCCGCGGACGGACAACGACCGGCGGCGCGCAGGCCCGCGGTGACAGAGACTGGTGACAGAGACTCAGGCCGCCCGACGATCCACCACCACATAAGACGCGGCGGCGACAGCCCCGGCCACCCCGAACACGGCGGGCCAGGCCCCGACCTTCTTGGCCAGCGGATGCGACCCGGCGAACGCGACGACATAGGCCCCGGTCAGCACCCCGGCGACCTTCCCGCCCCGCACCTTGGTCCACTGCGTGGCGGCGGCCGCCCCGGCGACGGCGAGCACGGCGCCGCCCAGCTGCCGCTTCTGGGTGAAGCGCGCGGTGGCGTACCCCCCGACGAGACCGGCGGCGGCGATGGGGGCGGTGGGCAGGGTGCGGGCCATGGAATCTCCTGACGGGCGGAGTGCCGGGCCGGATGCCCGGCAATGCGCTGAGTGGCGCCGCTTGGCGCCGTTTGCGAGGTTACGCCGTACCGTCCGGGCCGGGGCCCGGAGGGCGCCCACTGTGCTCCGCCTCACTCGCCGCGCGTCACCCGCCCCCGGAACCCGCCCTGCCCGGATCCGGACAGCACCCGGCGAGCCCGTCGGCTGCCCAGGGCGGGGGAGAGGGAAAGTACCGGTCGAGCAGCGCCTCCTCCCCGCGCACCCCCAACTCCTCGCGCGGAATGCGCTGCCACAGGTGCATCATCAGGTCGGACGCCGACCCCGCCAGCTCGACGAGACAGCACCCGGTGCCCTGGTTGAGCAGGACGTCGTCGGCGTCGACCTGCACGATCCAGCTGCGGAACCCGTCGGTCTGCGTGAACCGCAGCCGCTCGCCCCGCCCCGCCGGCGTCTGCCCCCAGGCCTGCCGTGCCGGGGCCAGCACCTCGAAGGCGTGGCTGACGGCATCGGCGGCGAGCCAGGTGTCCACGGGCGCGGGCACTCCTCCGGCGGCGGACTCGGCGTCCCACCGGTGCACGGCGGCCTCGATGGCCTGCAACCGCAGCCAGAACCCGACGGTCCGCCCGCCGAACGCCCCGCCCTCCGGCGTCCCCGTCGCCCACGACCACGCGGGCTCCCCGGGATCCCGGGCGGTGAACACCTTCTCCAGCCGGTCGGCCCCGTCCCGGAACCAGTCGAGCAGCCCTCGGGGCATCCTCCCGGCCAGGGGCCCCCGCCCCGCCTCGGGCCACCCCCACCGATGCTCGGGCAACCGCAGCACGGCCGGATCCCCGAGCCCTTCGGGCGGCTCCGACGACCGGGCCCCGGCGATATGAACGACCTGCCGGTGCATGGTCCCGAGATGCAGCACGAGATCAGCGACGGACCAGCCCGGACACCCCGGCACGAGCGGAACGTCCTGCCCCTCCCACGCCTCGACACACCGCTCGAACCCCGCCACTTCCCGACGGAAACCCACGACATGGTCGACGCCCCACATGGCCGCCCTCCTTCCCGAGCACAGCCCACCTTCTTGAAGAAGCTACGACTCCGGGCCCGATGGGAGAACAGATTCGACGACTCTTCAGCCGACCGGATTCAGGACCGCTGCCCTCTCGGCTCAGTGCCAGAAGCATTGGTCGATCACGATCTGCGGGTCGATGACCCGCCTGGAGAACTGGTAGCGGAGCCACCCCCGCCCGTGATCGAAGTAGAGGACGTGCTGACCGCCCTGCCAGGGCGGCTCCATGAAACCGTCGGTCACTGGCCGGGCTCGGCTTTCGCTGCTTCACGGCGCAGCAGTCCCGCCTCTTCGATGAGGGCCTTCGCGCGGGCCCGATCGGCTTCCCGGTCCGCCGCGTCCTCGAGACCATGAACCCGCGCGGTCAACTTGGGATCGCGGGCGAGGGCGTACTCGGCCCACCAGCGCGCCATGAAGGCCGGGACTGGTGCAAGGTCGTACGCATCGGCGATGTCCCGGCGCCAGTGCCGGTCGAAGTCGACGAGGAGCTGTGGTGCGTGCTGAGCGATGGCGGCACGCAGTGCCTTCGGCGTTCTGTCCGGCATCGGGGGTACGGCCTCCGACCCGGTGGAAGCGGTGGTCACGGGTGTGGTCCTCCGGCGGTGACGAGCGGGATGACGACAACAGAAGCGAACGCCGTGTCCTGTTCACATCGGTGACCCGCCCCCCGACGGGCGGGTCGGCAAGACCGCCCTCACGCGCTCCCGCTCCCGCAGAACGCGCCGCACCTCCCCGTAGCCGCCCCCACCCGCAGTCGAGCACGAGGCGACGACGGCTGCGCCGGAATCCGCCTCGCACGGCGCACACCGGCCTGCCTCCTGCCCCCACGGCAACGGATCACGGCACTCGGGACACTCGAAGACCTCCCGCCAGGCCCGCTTCCGGGCGGGCCGCTTCCGCGTGAGCCGGTCGGCGACCAGCTTGGCGGCCGAGTACACCTTGGCGGGCAGCCCCGCGGTGACGGCCTCGACGACCTGCGCGGCAGTGGCCCCTCGATCGAGCCAGTCACAGACCTCGGGCACCAACTCCCGCACACTCCGCTCGGACAACCGCAGCCGCGCGTCCACGGTGCCGAGCCGCCACAGGATTCCGGCGCTCTCGGCGGCGCGGGGATCACGGCTGATGTCAGGCTCGGCCACAACCTCGGTCTCGGCGGGCGCGTCGGTCTCGGGAGGGAGGGGAGGGTCCTTCCTCCCGTCCTTGCCGTAGTAACAGCCCTCCCCGCCAGGGGATTTCGTGCCCGGTTCCCCGGTTCCCACCCGCCCGGGAACCGGCGGTGAGGCAGCTGGAGAAGTACTGATCTCCGGAAGCTCGTAGACATCGACGCTGGAGACGATCCGCTTGCTACGGGGATCCCGCTCGGTCCGGGTAACCCAATACCCCAGCTCCCGCAGCTCCTTGACGGCCTTGGACACAGCCAGCCGCCCTTGAGGGAAGCCGTCACTCAGGGTCCGGACATTGACCTGCGCCCCACTGGGCAGCGACAGAACGTAGACGAGGATGCCGCGCGCAGTATGCGACAGCCGGGGATCACGAATGGCCTTGTTGGCGATGACGGTGAAGTCCCGCTCATGCCGACGGATACGATGAACCTGCATGGGAGTTTGTGTCTCCTGTGCCGGACCCCCGGAGGTTGCCGCCTCGCGGGGGTCGCCTATGTCGTGTGAACTTGTGTAGACGGAGAGTGACACAGGGGTGGCTGAACAAGCAATCTCTGCCCAAGGCTCATCCCGTGGCTGGCAGGTCAACAGGCGTCAGCGACCGCGTCACTGAACTCCTTGCGCGACATGGCCCGATCGGCAGCCCAGACCTGCCCGTGCTTCAGCCCCTCGAGGTCCTCAGTCGAGAACCCTCCAATTCCGTTGTAACTACTGAACACGCCCCGACCGCCGTAGAACATCAAGTGGTAGTCGTGCCCCGGCTCCAGTCGCTGCGTGCCATCCTTCGAGACGCGCCACGCCGGGGGCGGGTCGAACAGGGGAAACTCGAACGCGCCGCCCCGATGGGGATCGGCATTGGCGTCCCACGATGTGTTCTTGGCGGGATGATCTGCGTCGTGCCCCTTCGAGCTGTCCGACGTGGCGGATTCAGTCGGCTCACTGCCGAGCAGGTACATGCCCTTAACTCGGTCGTCCCCGCAGGGCTTGGCCAGCACCATCGGCGTTCCGTCGTCGTCCAGCCACCCGGCGATCATCGGGTACTGCGCCGGTGTGCATCCCGACAGCAACACCCCACCGATGGCCGTGCCCAGCACCGACCACAACACACGCCGCATCATCGTCCCCGCCCCCAGTCGACCATGTGTATCGCGCAAGTGTCCGCGAGTATCCAGGTCGCTCGCCCCACCAGTCCAGCCTCGGGCGAGAAGGAGCGCGTGTCCTCCAACTAAGCCTGAAGCAAAGGGCATTGAAAAGCTCAGCCACAAGCCCTCCCGCACCGGGCCCACCACGGCGAGTGGCGCTCAACCCCCGAAGGCGTCCCTGTCCGGCTGACCCGCGCCCTGTCCCCAACGAATCCCAAGCCGCCGAAAGCCAGCCCCAACCGGCCGTCAGCCAGCCGCGATACGGAGGGAGGCATCAGCACCCCCCACCGTCACCAGCCAAGCAATCCAAGAAGAACCCACCGGCGTGCACCCGACTTAACCCCACGGCCACCACCCCACCGGCGCCGGGCGCCGGACCTCACTCCCCAGCGCTGGCGAGGCAGGCCAGACGGGCGTGGTCACTGCCATTGCTGACCTGCGGTGCTGGGCCCGCGCGCATGGGTACGACGCGGCTCAGGTTTTGCAGCGTGCCGAAATGCTGTGTGAGAACCGGCGAGCTTGAGTTGATGGTGGGCTTTAGTGCGATACGTCCGGAGACCACCATCAAGCGGTTGATCGCTAGCGCCGACTCACGCCACCGCAGATGCGTACGTCCAGACATCTGCCGGGAGCGGGTGATGCAGGCGCCACGTGATCGCCATGGGCTTGCTGCCCTTGTGTCCATCGAATGTGGCTGGACCGAGCAGCATCCACGGCTGAGCCTTGCCGGTGTCGGTTTCCTTGTAGCGGCGCATGAACAGCAGAACGTGACTGCCACGCTTGTCGTGCAGTTGGTACCGCATCCCGGTGGGCGAGGATTCCCCCGTCGTGCTCTGCGACTCCCAGTGGAACAGCTCTGGGCTCAGCGCGTAGTCCTTGTAGCGGACCGTGGGAGAGAAGTCTTTCTCGTTCTTCTCCAACGTGATCAGTAGTGAGTCCGTCTGATTCGCCTCGTCCCACAGGACGCCTTGCGCGAAGGATCCCGGCATTTGGCCACCCAGCCGACCAACGCCCATCGCGGCCAGGATCTCCGAGCGGTTGTATGCGCTGTGAATCTTCAGGGGTAGGTGAGCGTGGGGGCCTTCCAGCGGGATGGGGAAGTGATCCGCGCTCTCCATCACGTAGTCGATGACCTGACGAAGCTCGCTGCGCAAAGCCTCCTGCACGCGCAGTGACTCAAGGCCCTCTTCGTAGGAGGTGAAACCGCCCGCCTTGTCCCACAGAGTGAAGAACAGCATGCGTGCGTACGTCTGGTCGCGCGGACTCAGCGATCCGTACCGCGGTGCATCGTCGGCCAGCAGGCGCTTGTATGCGTCCGCACGCTCCGGGTCATCTACGTGCAGGAAGGAGTGGACCCGCTTCAACAGGTCCTCCTCGCCTTCCTGCTGAGAGAACTCAGCCATGCCTGCCCGCCGCAGCACGGACGTCCACGAATTACTGGACTTGTACAGCTCCTTGATCTCGCGGCGGCTTTCGCGAAGATAGGTGGCGATCCGGGGAGTGTCGTATGCCCTGACCTCCTTGGCCAGAGTTTGCACCGTCGCCTTGATCTGTGTGCGGATGTTGTTGAGCACCAGGTCCTTGGACTTGCCCTCCAGGATGATCTGGCAGCCTGATGGAAGTTGAGGGAAGTCGCGCTCGGCGTGCTCAAGGAGCCGGTTCCGCGACAGGTTGGTCATCGCGCGGAACTGCTCCTCGAACCGGAACTCGGCTCGGTGCTGCCCGATGAAGTCGAGGACGGTCAGCACCGGCTTGTTAGGGGTCCTGCGCAGGCCACGGCCAAGCTGCTGGAGGAAGATCGTGGCGCTGCTCGTCGGCCTGAGCAGCAGCAACGTGTCGACGTCGGGGATGTCCAGGCCCTCGTTGAACAGATCCACGGAGAAGATGATGTGGAGCTCGCCAGCCTTCAACCTAGCGAGCGCCGCTTCCCGCTCCTCCGACTTTGACTGGCTGTCCAGCGCTTCGGCCTTGAAGCCCGCCTCGCGGAAGCATTGCGCCATGAAGTGCGCATGCTTCCTGTTCACGCAGAAGCCCAGGGCGCGCATGCTCTGCGGGTCGGACACCTTGTCCTGGAGCTGCTTGATAACGATGCGCACGCGCGCGTGGTCTGCCGACAGCAGGTCGCCGAGCTCGGTCTGGTCATACGTACCAGACGCCCAATTGAGCCGCGTCAGGTCGGTTCCGTCAGGGACACCGAAGTAGTGGAAGGGGCAGAGCAGATCGTTTTCGAGTGCCTCCCACAGACGCATCTCGGCAGCGATGCGACCGCCGAAGAACTCGTCCTGCACGATGAGGCCGTCGGCGCGCTCAGGGGTGGCGGTCAGCCCCAACAGTTGCTTGGGCTTGAAGTGCTTGAGGAAGCGCCTGTATGTCGACGCCGATGCGTGGTGGAACTCGTCGACGACGATGATGTCGAAGTGGTCGGGGGCGAACTGCTCCAAGCGTTGATCAGTGAGGGACTGAACGCTCGCGAACACGTGCTTCCAGTCGCGAGGCAGTTCGCCGGTAAACAGCAGCTCACCGAAGGAGGCGTCGTTGAGGACTTCGCGGTACTTCCGGAGGGACTGCTTAAGGATCTCCTTGCGGTGGGCCACGAAGAGCAGCCGCGGGTGCTCCTTGCCAGCCCACTCGTGATGCAAGGTGCGATAGTCCAGCGCGGCCATGACCGTCTTGCCCGTTCCGGTAGCCGCAACGAGCAGGTTCTCGTGGTGACCGCGGACCTCCCGCTCGACGCGCAGCCGCTCCAGCATGTCGGCCTGGTGCGCATACGGTCGAACGTCCAGCCCGGAGAGGTTGATCTTGAGTTCATCGCCGCTGGTTGAGCCGCTGGCGACGCCCAGCGCCTCGTCCAATTTGGCTGCATCGCGATCCGGGTCGTACTCCTCGAAGGCGATGTCGTTCCAGTACGAGTCGAAGCTGGCCTCAAACTTCTTCAGCACGGCCGGCGTTGCGACTGACGAGAGTCGAACGTTCCATTCCAACCCATCGAGGAGTGCGGCCTTCGAGAGGTTGGAGCTGCCGACGTAGGCGGTATCGAAGCCAGATGCGCGGCGGAACAGCCATGCCTTGGCATGCAGCCGGGTCGAGCGCGTCTCGTAGTTGATTCTCACCTCGGCGCCGAAGTCGCGCACAAGGCGGTCGAGAGCATGTCGATCCGTTGCGCCCATGTACGTAGTGGTGATGACACGGATGCGCACGCCTCGTTCGGCAGCCTCTCGAAGCGGCGCCTCCAGCGTGCGGATGCCGTACCACTTCACGAAAGCGCAGAGCAGGTCAATGCGGTCGGCCGTGGCGAGCTCCGCCCTCAGCTCCGCCCCCAGGCTGAGGTCATCGTGAGCGTTCGTCAGGAGAGCTGTCTCGGAGAGCGGAGTGAGCGGTCGTATGCCGTAGACACCGGGTGCTTCCTGCCGCGCGAGGGCCATGAGTTGGCGAGGGCCGTCGAGAATCTGCTGTGCGGCGGCGTCATCGTCACCATCTGGAGCCAGGGCTTCCAACGAGGCGATGAGTTTGTTGGCCGCGGCCACTTGCTGGTCATGGGGGAGCTGCCGAAGGCGCCGATCGATGGCTTTGCTCAGATGACGAGCCAAGACGTGGGGCGTGGACTCGGCGGTGACCTCAGTGTCGATGGTCCTCCAGCCTGCGGCTTCGAGCTGCGTCATGTCGTCGCGTAGGCCCTGGGTGACGAGCTTCTCGTACACCCCG
The DNA here is from genome assembly GCF_040297005.1 of Streptomyces sp. NPDC001904. NCBI lineage: Bacteria > Bacillati > Actinomycetota > Actinomycetes > Kitasatosporales > Streptomycetaceae > Streptomyces > Streptomyces sp. NPDC001904. The sequence goes on from NZ_JBEOYI010000016.1 coordinate 190,206, forward strand.
GCTGCTGGCTCCTTCGGCCCGTCTGAGTCCGCCACTGTTCCCCCTGATGCTTGGCGCGCGATGGGTTAGTTCTAACAGGAACTACCGACAAGCCGGGCTCAACGTCGGGAAACTCGAATACGTGAACCATTGAACGTACGTTCGAAGTGACGTCTATCCTCCCTCCATGCCCGATTCGCAGCTACAGCCCGGTGTGACCGCAACCCGCGCCCAGATTAAGGACGTTTACGGCGGATCGACTCAGGGTGGGATCGTCCCGTCCAACCCGTCGAATAGCGTCCTCATCTTCTCGGACCCTGCCGTAGGGCATCGCTACGGCTATCACGATGGCTGGGTTGACGACGAGGCGGGCGGTCGAGTCTTCGAGTACACCGGCGCTGGTGCTGTTGGCGACCAAACCTTTACGGGCGGCAACCGAGCGATCGTCAATCATGTTGAGGCGGGCCGAGTGCTCCGCGTCTTCGTGGCTGCTGGCACGGCTCCGGGGTCGCAGGCCAAGCTGCACCGCTATGAGGGTGAGTTCAAGGTCGATGACGTCCAGCCATATGTGCGGCGAGAGGCCCAAGGTGGCGACGGGGCCATGCGCGAGGTCATTGTCTTTAGGCTGCGTCCGGCGGATCCCGTAGGGAATGTCGTCGAATTTAGAACGCCTCTCGCTTCTTTGCATAGTGATAGTTCCACAACGAACGACCTTCTCGGTAATCAAGAAGAGGTCGACAGGTTGGCGAAACTGTCCCTGGCGACTACCACGGCTCCGCCCCTGGCTATCGCCCTCCTGGGGGAATGGGGTGCAGGGAAGTCAAGTTTCATGGACCAGATGTATGAAAGAATCACGGAGATAAAGGAACTCTCTGGCCAGTCGGGAGTGGCTGAGAGTGCTTTCGTTTCTGAGGTTAAGCAGGTCCGTTTCAATGCTTGGCATTACAGTGATGAGCATATTTGGCCAGGCTTGATTGGTGAGCTCTTTCGTGTTCTAGCTGAAGTTCCTGCAGGCGATGAGGCACCGTCTGAGGGCGTTGAGGCACAGCGCGCTGGTTACAAAAGCCGCTTGGATGGGTTGAGGGAGCGATCTCGGAAACTGGATGAGGACCTGCAGCAAGCAGGTGATTTGCAGCCGAGAGGGTTGCTCGCGTGGCTGAGCTCACCAAGGGAGCTGTGGCCTCTCTTGCGTGCAAAGTTTCGCGAAATCCGTCATCAGATACTCGGACTCGGAATCGTAGCGCTCATCCTTCTAGTGCTCATCGTCGCGTATATCATTTGGGGTCGCCCTCTGGTGCAGCCCAAAATTGCGGCAATCGTGGCATCGGCGATCGCTCTCTGGCCCATTGGTAAAGTGGTGAGCGTTGCCCGGAACTTTCTCTCAAAGCAGAGAGAGTTCATCGACAAGTGGCAGGGTGACCTTCAGAAATCTCAATCTGACTTGCAATCAGAGATCGTGGCGACAGAAGCTAGCCTAGCTGAAGTTGATCCGGCGGTAAGGCTTTCCAGCTTCCTGACTGATCGCGGGGCGGGCAACTCTTACCAGGCGTATCAAGGACTGATTGCCATGGTCCATGAAGACCTGACCAACCTAGACAAGGCCCTGCTTGCCGCGCATGAGGATTGGATAGCGACTGGATCTACGGAGGATCGGCCTCTCCAGCGAGTCATCTTGTATATAGACGACCTCGATCGCTGTCCACCTGATCGGGTTGTCGAGGTATTGGCCGCTGTACACCTGATGCTGGCATTCCCCCTGTTTGTTGTCGTTGTGGCTATCGATCCGCGCTGGCTTATCCGATGCTTGAAGCATCGACACAAGGATCTGTTCTCGAATCCCAGCGATATTGGGCATGGGGAGGTCGAGGATGTGGCTACACCTGTGGACTATCTTGACAAGATTTTCCAGATCGCCCTCACGGTCCCCCCGGCCACGCCTGAGAAGACGTCTCGCCTACTAGAGGCACTTCTTGATGCGCCCGACATCGACGATCAGCCCATGACCTCTGAAGTTGGGGAGGAGGAGGTGGCTTCGTCTGGTGGCGAGGCTGGTGCGGCAGCAGCAATTTCGCCTGACGAAGCGGAAGAAGCAGCCATGAGTGCGGCCATGGGTGCGGCCATGGATGAACTGAACCCCGCGCAGATGCAGTTGACGTCCCCTGAGTCCACCTACATGATCCGGCTGAGTGAGCTACTTCCCACGCCGAGGGCAACGAAGAAGCTGGTCAACCTGTATCGCCTTGTTCGCATGGGTGTTGATGGCGACGACATGCCAAGGTTCCTCGGCTCCTTGCCTGATAGGCCCGGCGAGTATCAGGTTGTTCAGCTGCTCCTTGCCCTCCTGGTGGGGCACCCGGAACAGGCAAGCCAGCTCTTCAGGCTCATCCTGAATGCGTCGCCGACCGGGAAAATCACGGACGTGCTCCGAGAGAGTCCAGAAGCGGTGGACATGGGGCTACAGGTCGCCGACTTGATCGACCGCATCAACGCCGAGACGGCCGTCGAAACAGATGTGGAAACCCATCAGCGATGGTGCCCCGCGCTAGCCAGATACTCCTTCTACACGCGGAGTCTTCGAGGCTGAGAACCAGAGAAAACCCCCGCCGCGCCACAAGGACGCACGGCGGGGGCTCATCGCCGCTGGCGCAGCCAGCTCACGTCATGCCCCGTGGCACGCCCCATACGCATTCCCCGACCCGCACCAGCACAAGGCGTCCAAAGCAGGCGGCCAAGCCACCGCCCGCCCCCGCGCCGCCAGCGTCGTCGCGTACTGGGGGAGCAGCGAGGCGTCGTCCGGGGAGGAGGCCTCCGATGCCGCGAAGGCCTCGTAGGACGGGACCGTGCCCGTGACGATGCCCAGGTTGGCCGTGCCCGAGGCCGCCAGTTCGCGCAGGGAACCCTCTATCGACGTCAAGTGCGCTTCGTAGGAGGGGTATTCCGAGGACAGCGCCGGGTACGCCGCGATCAGTTCCGCGTACTCCGTCGACGGCCAGTGCAGCACCGCCACCGGGAACGGGCGGGACAGGGCCTCGCGGTAGGTGCCCAACTCGGCGCGGAGGCGGGAGATTTCGGCCTGGAGTTCTGCCGGGTTCTCCGAGCCCAGGGACCACAGGCGCTTGGGGTCGTGGAGTTCGTCGAGGGAGACCGGGGTGCGGTTGGCCTGGTCGGCGAGGGCGTCCCAGTCGTCGTGCGGGGTGCCCAGGAGGCGGCGGACGCGGTGCCGGCCCAGGAGGAGGGGGTGCTTGGCGAGGGGGACGCCCGACTCGCGCTCCGACGCCGGGACGAGGAGTTCCAGCGCCTCGGTGAACGTCTCGTGGGCCTGTTCCAGCTCGTCGTGCTGCTCCAGGGACTCCGCCACGATCACCCACGGCGCCGGGTCCCGCGGGGCGGTGGTGCGCAGGCCCGTGATGATGGCGTTGGCCTCCGCCTCGTGGCCGTACTCCCACAGGTTCGCGGCCTTGAGGGCGCGGATCAGCGACGGGTCGTGGACGTCCGGCGCGGCGAGCAGGCCGTCGTAGAGGGTCGTGGCGCGCTCGCGGTCGTCGGCCAGTTCGTAGTGGGCCGCGGCCTGGAGGAGCAGCGGCTCCGCGTCCTCGGGATACATGTCCGCCGTGCGTTCCAGACGCTCGGCTTCCGCTACGTGGTCGGCACGGTCGTTCTCGGCGGGCGTGGCAGGCGTGTCGGGGCGCATGAGGGACACCGTACTGCTGGAATCCGCGGGGCGGACCGTCCGGATCGGGCGCGGGGCCTTCGGCCACGCCTGTTCACGGTGTGCGCCCCGCGCGGGGGCGCACAGGGCCCCGGACGAGCGAAACCCGGTACGGCTTCGCTCTGGATAGTTGGACCCGTGCGATCTATCTTGCGCGCGTGCCGCAACGTACGCGTACGGACAGCAGGCCCCAGGTCCTGGCGCAGGGACGCCCCGCCCGGCCGGTGGGCGTCCGCGTGCTGTGGGGCGGCGCCGAGGTCGCCGTCACCTTCGGGCTGATCCTGCTCCTGCTCGTCGTGCATCAGCTGTGGTGGACCAACCGGCAGGCCAGGGCAGGGGCCGAGCGGCAGGTGCAGTCCCTCGAACATGAATGGCAGCAGGGGCAGGGGCAGGGGGAGGGGGAGCAGGAGTCCCCGGACGAGAACGGGGGCGGTGGATCCGCTTCCGCCGGTGACGACAGCGACGATCCCGGGGTGAGCGGCGGCTCCGGGCAGCGGCAGTCCGGGCGGACGGCGGCCGCCGCGCCCCGGCCCTCCTACGACCAGGCGTACGCGATCATCTCCATCCCGCGCCTCGGACTGCGGGCGCCCGTCGCGCAGGGGGTCAGCAAGCCGAACGTGCTCAACCACGGGTACGTCGGGCACTACCCGGGCACCGCCCAGCCCGGCGGCGCCGGGAACTTCGCGCTCGCCGGGCACCGCAACACGCACGGGGAGCCCTTCCGCTACATCAACCGGCTGCGGCGCGGCGACACCGTCTCCGTGCGGACCAAGAACGCGACGTACACGTACGTCGTCGACAAGACGCTCGCGCAGACGTCGGCGTCCGACGGAGGCGTGATCAATCCGGTGCCGCGCAGCCGGGTCGTGCCGTCGGCCGGGTACCGGCAGCCCGGGTTCTACATCACCCTCACCACCTGCACCCCCGAGTACACCTCCAAGTACCGGCTCGTGGTGTGGGGGAAGCTGACCCGGATGACGCCCCGATAGGCTCCGTCCCCGTGATCAAACGGCCTCATCTGCTCTGGCTCCTCGTGCCCTTCGTGCTGTACATCGGCGCGCTCCCCTTCGTGAACCGCGTCGAACCCGTGGTGCTCGGGCTGCCGTTCCTGTTCGTGTGGCTGCTCGCCGCGACGCTGCTCACGCCCGTCGCCGTGTGGCTGACGTGGCGCGGCGACCAGAGGCTGCGCAGGGGGCGGCGGTCATGAGTGACGGAGCCGTCGCCACGACGCTGTTCGGCGTCTTCATGGTCGCCACCGTCGCCCTCGGGCTGCTCGCCGTCCGCGGCAAGGGCCGGGGCGGCGGGCTCGCCGAGTGGTCGGTGGGCGGGCGGTCGCTCGGGGCCGTGTTCATCTGGGTGCTGATGGCGGGCGAGGGGTACACGAGCTTCAGCTATCTCGGGGCCGCCGGGTGGGGGTACAACTTCGGCGCTCCGGTGCTGTACGTCGTCGCCTACATGTCCTGCGGATACGCCGTCGGGTACGTGGTGGGGCCGATGCTGTGGGCCTACGCGCGGCAGCACGGGCTGGTGTCCATCACCGACATGGTCGCCCACCGGTTCGGGCGGCCGTGGGCCGGCGCCGCGGTGGCCGTGCTCGTCACCGTCTTCCTGCTGCCGTACATCCAGTTGCAGATCACGGGGATGGGGGTCGTCGTGTCGACGATCTCCTACGGTGCCATCAGCCTCAACTGGGCCTACTTCATCGGCTTCGCCGTCACGACGGTGTTCGTGGTCGTGAGCGGTCTGCGGGGCAGTGCGTGGGTGTCCGTTCTGAAGGACCTGCTCGTGATCGTCACGCTGGCGTTCCTCGCGCTGTACGTTCCCGTGCACTACTTCGACGGGTACGGGGACTTCCTCGGGCGGCTCGTCGACGAGAAGAGCGCGTGGCTGACGCTGCCGGGGAGCGGGGGGTCGCCCTACGGGGAGGGCTGGTTCGCCACGACGACCTTCCTGAACGCGCTGACCGTCGTCATCTTCCCGACCACCGTCGCCGGGTATCTGGGGGCGCGCAGTGCCGACGGGCTGCGGCGCAACGCCATCTGGCTGCCCGCGTACAACGTGCTGCTGTTCGTGCCGATGCTGCTGGGGATGGCCGCGCTGTTCGTCGTGCCCGGGCTGACCGGGGCCGACTCCAATCTCGCGCTGTTCAAGCTGGTCGTCGACTCGCTGCCGGCCTGGGCCGTCGGGATCATCGGGGTCGCGGCCGCGCTGTCGTCGATCGTGCCCATGGCGGTGTTCATGCTGGTCATCGGCACGATGTGGGGGAGCAGCGTCTTCTCGCTCGTGCCGCGGTGGCGGTCGTCCTCGCAGGCGCAGAAGACGTGGTCGCAGGTGGTCGTGGTGGTGGCCGGGGCGGTGGCGCTGGTGCTGACGTACTCGGCGCCGAACACGTTGGTGCGGCTGTCTCTCATCTCGTACGAGGGGATGGCGCAGTTGGTGCCGATGTTGTTGGTGGGGCTGGTGTGGCGGCGGATGAGTCTGGTGGGGGCGTTGAGCGGGGTTGTGGTGGGGGTGGGGGTTGTCTGTGGGCTGGTGTTCAGCGGGCGGGATCCTGTGTGGGGGGTGAATGCCGGGATTGTGGCTCTGGCGTTGAATCTCGGGGTGACTGTGGTGGTGACGTACGTGCGTCCGGCTGATCGGGATGAGCGGCTGGACCGGGATGTGCTGGCCCGGGATCCGGTTGTCGGGTGACCCGTCCGGTGGGGGCTGGTCGCGCAGTTCCCCGCGCCCCTGAAAGGCCTGCGGCCTTCAGGGGAGGCTGCGCGCAGCGCATGCCTCAGGGGCGCGGG
>NZ_JBEOYI010000017.1:0-193764 GCF_040297005.1 Streptomyces sp. NPDC001904
TCGGCCCGTACAGGTTCGTCACCTTCCGGCCGCCCTCGGCGAGCCTGCGCGCCAGACCCGCGGGCAGCGCCTCACCACCGACCAGAACACGCAGCGATCTGGGGATCCCGCCGGTCTCGGCCAGGGCCTGCCACAGGCTCGGGGTGGCCTGCATGAGCGTGGCGCCGGAGTCGTCGACGAGATGGGCCAGCGCGGCCGGGTCGCGGACCACGTCACGCGGGGCCAGGACGACCTGCGCACCGTGCAGCAACGGCAGGAACAGCTCCAGACCCGCGATGTCGAACCCGACCGTCGTCACCGCCGCCAGCCGGTCGTACTCGGTCAGCGCGAACCGGTCCTGCATCGCCGCAAGGAAGTTCACCAGCGCCGCATGCGGAACGGCGACACCCTTCGGCCGGCCCGTGGACCCCGACGTGTAGATCACGTACGCCGTGTTCTCGCCCGAGATCCCGTGCACCACCGGGTCCTGGTAGCCGTACGGCGACAGGTCCGTCCCGGCGAGCAGGTCGTCGGTCAGGCACAGGACCGGCGCCGCGTCCTGAAGGATGTGGGCGATGCGCTCCTCGGGGAAGTCCGGGTCCACCGGCACGTACCCGGCACCGGACTTGAGGACGGCGAGCAGCGCGACCAGCAGCTCCGGCGACCTGCGCAGGGCGACGGCCACCAGGCGCTCCGGTCCGGCGCCCTGTGCGATGAGCCAGTGCGCGAGCCGGTTGGCCCGGTCGTTCAGCTCCCCGTACGAGAGGGCCAGGTCACCGAAGACCAGAGCGCACGCCTCAGGCGACACCGCCACACGGTCCGCGAGGAGCCGCGTGAGGGTGACGTCCGGGACCTCACGGCCGTTGTCGTTCCACTCACTGAGTACTCTCTCCCGTTCTCCCGGGGCCATCACGTCCACTTCCGCCACGGCGGTCTCCGGACGCTCCACCACCGTGCGCAGGACACGGGTGAACCGCTCCACGAGGCTCTCCGCGGTGGACCGGTCGAACAGGTCCGTCGCGAACTCCAGATGGCCGTGCAGTCCGGCCGCGCCGCCGTCGGCGGCGTGGGCCTCCTTCAGGGCCAGTGTCAGGTCGTACTTGGCGACCCTGGTGCCCAGCGGCAGCGTCCCGGCGGTCAGGCCGCCCAGGCCGCCGGCCGGACCGGCCGCGAGCCGGTCGTCGTTGTTGTTCCACATCAGCATGGTCTGGAACAGCGGGTGGCGGGCCATCGAACGCGTCGGGTTGAGCACCTCCACCAGCCGCTCGAACGGCACGTCCTGGTGGGCGTAGGCGCCGAGCGAGGTCTCGCGCACCCGGTCCACGAGCTGCGTGAAGGTGGGGTCGCCGGACAGGTCGGCGCGCAGCACCAGGGTGTTCACGAAGAAGCCGACCAGGTCGTCGAGCGCCTCGTCCGTGCGGCCCGCGATCGGGGTGCCGACCGGGATGTCGTCGCCCGCGCCGAGCCGTGACAGCAGCGTCGCCCAGGCGGCCTGGACCACCATGAAGAGGCTGGCCCGGTGCTCGCCCGCGAGCCGTGCGAGGCCCGCGTGCAGATCGGCGGGCAGATGGAAGGGCACCGCGTCGCCCCGGTGCGAGGCCGTGGCGGGCCGCGGCCGGTCGGCGGGCAGCACCAGCTCCTCGGGCAGCTCGGCCAGCGCCTGCTTCCAGTAGTCGAGTTGGCGTGCGGCCACGCTGTCCGGGTCGTCCTCGGCGCCGAGCACGTCGCGCTGCCACAGGGTGTAGTCGGCGTACTGGACGGGGAGTTCGGCCCAGCCGGGGCGCTCCCCGGTGCGGCGTGCGGCGTACGCCTCGACGAGGTCGCGGGCGAGGACCGGCGCCGACCAGCCGTCGGTGGCGATGTGGTGCAGGACGAGCAGCAGGACGTGCTCCTGCGGACCGGTGCGCAGCAGGGTGACCCGCAGCGGCGGCTCGGCGGCGAGGTCGAACGGGCGGGCGGCCGCCTCGGCCAGCCGTCCGGCCAGGGCCTCGGGGGCCACCTCCGTGGCGGCGGGGGTGCCGAGCGCGGCGAGGGCCTCCTCGGGCGTGCGGATCACCTGGTAGCCGCTGCCGGCCTCCTCGGCGAAGACCGTGCGCAGCGACTCGTGCCGGGTCACGACGTCCCCGAGGGCCGCGCCGAGCGCGTCCTCGTCGAGGGCGCCGGACAGCTTCAGGGCGGTGGGCATGTTCCAGGTCGCGCTCGGCCCCTCCATGCGGTGCAGGAACCACAGCCGGCGCTGGGCGGGCGAGAGCGGGATCCGCGCGGGCCGCTCGCGGCGGGTCACCGCCGGTCGGGCGCCGTCGGCCTCGTCGAGCAGAGCCGCGAGTCCGGCGGGCGTGGGCTGCTCGAACAGGCCGCGGACGGCGAGTTCGACCCCGAGGACGGTACGGACGCGGGCCACCAGGCGGGTGGCGAGCAGCGAGTGGCCGCCCAGGTCGAAGAAGTCCTGGTCGACCCCGACCACGGGGCGGCCCAGCACCTCGGCGAACAGACCGCACAGCGCCTCTTCGCGGGCGGTGCGCGGCTTGCGGACCGCCGTCGCGTCCTGCGCGGGGGCGGGCAGCGCGGCCCGGTCCAGCTTGCCCGTGCGGGTCAGCGGCAGCTCGTCGAGCAGCACGTACGCGGCGGGCACCATGTGGGCCGGCAGGAGGCCGCCGAGGTGGACGCGGAGCGCGGACGCGGCGGGCGAGGCGCCCGGGCGGGCCACCGCGTAGGCGACGAGCCGCTTGTCGCCGGGGGTGTCCTCGCGGACCACGACGGCGCAGCGCAGCACGTCCTCGTGCGAGGTGAGCGCGGTCTCGATCTCGCCGGGCTCGATGCGGAAGCCGCGGATCTTGACCTGGTGGTCGGCGCGGCCCACGTAGACGAGTTCGCCGTCCGCGGTGGTGCGGGCCAGGTCGCCGGTGCGGTACATCCGGGCGCCGGGCGGGCCGTAGGGGTCCGCGACGAAGCGTTCGGCGGTGAGGTCGGGGCGGTTGAGGTAGCCGCGGGCCAGCGCCGTGCCGGACAGGTGGAGTTCGCCGACGACGCCGGGCGGCACGGGCAGCAGTCCGGTGTCCAGGAGCCGTACGCCGGCGCCGTCGACCGGGCGGCCGATCGGCGGGGTGCCGGGCCAGGACGCGACGTCGGCGGGCAGCGTCCACGCGGTCACCACGTGCGTCTCGGCGGGCCCGTAGTGGTTGTGCAGGCGGGTCGGCGCGGCGGCGTGGTGGGCGCGCACCGGTTCGCGCAGGGTCAGCGCCTCGCCGGCCTGGACGAGGTGGCGCAGGCCCGACAGGTCGGCGCCGCACTCGCGGGCCGCCTCCAGGACGCCGTCGATCACCAGGTTCGGCGCGTACAACTCGGCGACCTGCCGCTCCGCGAGCCAGTGGGCCAGTTCGCGCGGGTCGCGCCGGGTGTCCTCGGGGACCACGGCGAGGGTCTTGCCGGTCAGCAGGGCCGACAGGATCTCCTGCACGGACACGTCGAAGCCGACGGCGGTGAACTGGGCCACCACGGTGCCGGGCGCCGCGGGCAGGGTCCGCTCGTGCCAGGCGAGCAGATTGGCCAGCGCGCCGTACGGCATGACGATGCCCTTGGGGCGGCCGGTCGATCCGGAGGTGTAGATCACGTACGCCGGGTGCCCGGGCAGCGCCTCGGGGAAGGCCGGCGCCGGGCCGGCGGCGGGCCGGGGCGCCTCCACGAGGAGCTGCGGCACGCCGGAGGCGGGCAGGGCCGCGGCGGTGGCGGTGGCGGCCGTGGTGACCAGCGCGCCCGGCGCGGTGTCGGCGAGCATCAACGCGAGCCGCTCGGTGGGGAGTTCCGGGTCGAGGGGCACGTAGGCCGCGCCGGCCGTGAGCGTCGCGACGAGGGCGACGGCGAGGTCGGTGCCCCGCGGCAGGGCGACGGCGACCCGGCCCTCGGGGCCGAGCCCGAGGCCGCGCAGTTCGACGGCCAGGGCGCGGGCACGCTCGTGCAGTGCGCGGTAGGTGAGACTGCCGTGCGCGTCGGTGACGGCGACGGTGTCCGGGGTCCGTTCGGCCTGCGCGGCGAGCAGCCGGGCCAGCGGCGCGCCGGGGCGCGGGGCGGGGCCGGTCGACGCGTCGAGCAGCCGGGCACGGGCGGCCCCGGGCAGGACGTCGATGCGGTGCACGGGGCGCTCGGCGTCGGCGGTGACCGCGCCGAGCACCGTCGCCAGGGTGGACACGAACAGTTCGGCCGTGGCCGGGTCGTACAGATCGGTGGCGTATTCGAGGCGGACGGCGAGACCGTCCGGGGCGCCCCGCTCGGTGCGCAGGTCGGAGAAGGCGAACAGCAGGTCGAAGGTGGCCACCTGCGCGTCGACCTCGCCGACCCGCATCCGCAGGTCGGGCAGGTCCTCGGCGAGCCGGTTGGTGGCGTCCTGGGCCGCGTTGTTCCAGGTGACCATCGTCTGGAACAACGGGTGGCGACCGAGGGAGCGGTCCGGGTTGAGGGTCTCGACGAGACGCTCGAACGGCACGTCCTGGTGGGCGTAGGCGTTCAGGGAGGTGGTGCGGACCCGGTCGAGCACCTCGGCGAACGTGGGGTCGCCGGACAGGTCGGTGCGCAGCACCAGGGTGTTGACGAAGAAGCCGATGAGGCCGTCGAGCGCCTCGTTGACGCGGCCCGCGCTGGGCGTGCCGAGCGGGATGTCCTCGCCGGCGCCGAGCCGGGACAGCGTGACCGCGACGGCGGCCTGGACCACCATGAACAGGCTCGCCCGGTGCTTCTGCGCGAGGGCCTCCAGTCCGGCGTGCAGCTCGGCCGGTACGTGGTGCCGCAGGTCGGCGCCCCGGCCGGTGCCGGTGAGGGGCCGCGGCCGGTCGGCGGGCAGGGTGAGTTCCTCGGGCAGGTCGGCGAGCGCCTCGCGCCAGTGGGCGAGTTGCCGGCCGAGCTCGCTCGCCGGGTCGTCGGCCGAGCCGAGCACCTCGCGCTGCCACAGCGTGTAGTCGGCGTACTGCACGGCCAGCGGCTCCCAGCCGGGTTCCCCGCCGCCGCGCCGGGCCGCGTAGGCGGTGGCGAGGTCCTTGACGAGCAGCGGCACCGACCAGCCGCCGTCACCGGCGATGTGGTGCATGACGAGCAGCAGGGCGTGCTCGTCGCGCGCGAGGGCGAACAGGTGGGCGCGCAGCGGGATGTCCGCGGCGAGGTCGAAGCCGATGCGGGCGGCCTCGGTGAGCAGCGCGGGCAGCTCCTCCTCGGTGGCGGGCCGTGCGGTGGCCGGGACCGGACGCGGTGCGAGCACGATCTGGTACGGGCCTTCGGCGTCCTCGGCGAAGACGGTGCGCAGGGTCTCGTGGCGGGTGACGACGTCGGTGAGCGCGGCGGTCAGCGCCTGCTCGTCGAGGGTGCCGCTGAGCCGCAGCACCACCGGCACGTTGTACGTGGGGCTGCCGGCCTCCTCGAACGCACCGAGGAACCAGAGGCGTTGCTGGGCCGGGGAGGCGGGCAGCCGCTCGGGACGCTCGCCCGCGGTCAGCGGGGTACGGGCGGTGCCGGCGCCGGTGAGCCGGGCGGCGAGCGCGGCGACGGTGGGCGCCTCGAACAGGACGCTGATCGGCAGGTCCACGTCGAGCACCGAGCGGATCCGGCCGACCAGGCGCATCGCGGCGAGCGAATGGCCGCCGACGGCGAAGAAGTCGTCGTCGATGGAGACCCGGGGACGGCTCAGGATCTCCGCGAACAGGCCGCACAGGATCTCCTCCTGCGGTGAGCGCGGCGGGCGGCCCGCGGTGTCCCGCGTCTCGGCGGGGTCGGGCAGCGCGGCCCGGTTCAGCTTGCCGTTGGCGGTCAGGGGCAGCTCGGGCAGGGCCACGAAGGCGCCGGGGACCATGTACTCGGGGACGGCGGCGGCGACATGGGCGCGCAGGGCGGGCGCGTCCAGGTCGGTGACGACCCAGGCGACCAGGCGGGGCTCGCCTGCCGCGTCGGGGCGTACGCCGACGGCCGCGGCCGTCACGTCCGCGTGGGCGGTGAGCACCGCCTCGATCTCGCCGGTCTCGATGCGGAAGCCGCGCAGCTTGACCTGCTGGTCGCCGCGGCCGACGTACTCCAGGCGCCCGGCGGCCGTGCGGCGCACGACGTCTCCGGTGCGGTACATCAGGGTGCCGGCGGCGCCGAACGGGTCGGCGACGAACCGCTCGGCCGTGCGGCCGGGCTGCCCGAGGTAGCCGCGGGCGAGTCCGGCGCCGGACAGATGGAGCTCGCCCGGGACGCCGGGGGCGACCGGGCGCAGCAGGCCGTCGAGCACGTACACGCCGGTGTTGTCGAGGGGCTCGCCGAGGTCGACGGCGCCGGGGTCGGTGACGGTGGCCGCGGTGGACCAGATGGTGGTCTCCGTGGGCCCGTACACATTGAGCACCGAGCGCGCGCCGGCGGTGAGCGTCGCGGCCAAGTCGGCGGGCAGCGCCTCGCCGCCGGCCAGGACGCGCACCCCGGCCAGGAACGAGGCGTCCCGTCCGGTCGCGGCCCGCCACAGGGTGGGGGTGGCCTGCATGAGGGTGATGCCGTGCCGGGTGACGGCGGCGCGCAGCGCCTCGGGGTCGCGCACGGTGTCGGGCCCGGCGACCACGACGGACGCGCCGAGGGCGAGCGGCAGGTACAGCTCCAGGCCGGCGATGTCGAAGCCGATGGTGGTGACGGCCAGGAGGCGGTCGTCGGCGGTGACCGCACAGCGGTCGGCCATCGCCCGCAGGAAGTTGTCGAGCGCGCCGCGCGGCACCACGACGCCCTTGGGGACGCCGGTGGAGCCGGAGGTGTGCAGCACGTACGCGGCGTTGCCGGCCGCGGCGCGCGCGCCGAGGTCGTCGTCGGCGTAGCCGGACAGGTCCGCCTCGTCGGCCAGGACGGTGGGCACGGGCACGTCGGGCAGTCCGGGCAGCAGCTCGCCCGTGCTGACGAGGACGGCCGGGTCCGCGTCCGTGATCATGCGGTGGATGCGGTCGGCGGGGAAGTTGGTGTCGAGCGGCAGATAGGCGGCGCCCGACTTCTGCACGGCGAGCAGGGTGACGAGCAGGTCGGCGGTGCGGGGCAGGGCGACGGCGACGAAGCGCTCCGGGGCGGCGCCCCGCTCGGTGAGCAGGCGGGCCATCGCGTTGGCGCGGCGGTTCAGTTCCCCGTACGAGAGGGTGACGTCGCCCGCGGTGACGGCCGGGGCGTCCGGGCGCCGGGCGGCCTGCCGCTCGAACCCGTCCAGGAACCAGCGGTCCTCGGCCGCGCGGGCGGTGTCGCCGGGGGCGGTGAGCGCGGCCGTGCGCTCCCCTTCGAGGAGGACGTCCACGGCGCCGACGGGCCGGTCCGGCTCCGCGACGAGGCGGGCCAGGACGGCGGTGAAGCGCTCCACCAGGCGTTCGGCGGTGCTGTGGTCGAACAGGTCGGCGGCGTACTCGAGGATGCCGGTCATGCCGTCCGCGGCGCCGTCCGGGGTGTGCCGCTCGCGCAGGTTGAAGGCGAGGTCGAACTTGGCGACGCCGCTGCCGACGCCGCCGCGCGCGGTCACCGCGAGCGCGCCGAGCCGGGCCTCGGCCGGGCCCGAACCGGCCGGGCCGCCGGTGTTGTTGAAGGCGAGCAGGGTCTGGAACAGCGGCGAGCGGGCCAGCGAGCGCGCCGGGTTGAGCACCTCGACCAGCCGCTCGAACGGCAGGTCCTGGTGCGACCAGGCCGCGAGGTCCGTCTCCCGTACGCGGGCGAGGAGTTCGGTGAAGGTGGGGTCGCCGCTGACGTCGGTCCGCAGCACCAGGGTGTTGATGAAGTCGCCGACGAGGTCGTCGAGCGCCTCGTCGAGGCGGCCCGCGACCGGGGAGCCGAGCGGGATGTCGTCCCCGGCGCCGAGCCGCGACAGGGTGACGGCGAGCGCGGCCTGGACGACCATGAAGACGGTGGCGTCGGCGGCGCGGGCGCGCTCGGCGACGGCCCGGTGCAGGGCGGCGGGCAGGCTGATCGTGACGTTGTCGCCGCGGTAGGAGGCGACGGCCGGGCGCGGCCGGTCGGTGGGCAGGGCGAGTTCCTCGGGCAGCTCCGCGAGGGTCTCGCTCCAGAAGGCGAGCTGGCGCGAGACACGGCTGTCCGGGTCGTCCTCGGAGCCCATCAGGCGGTGCTGCCACAGGGCGAAGTCGGCGTACTGCACGGGCAGTTCCTGCCACTGCGGCGCGGCGCCCCCGGCCCGTGCGGCATAGGCGCGGGTCAGGTCGCGGGTGAGCAGCGGGGTGGACCAGCCGTCGCCGGCCACATGGTGCAGCAGCACGAGCAGTTCGTGCCGGTCCTCGGCGAGTTCGTACAGGAACAGCTTGAGCGGCAGGTCGGCGGCGAGGTCGAAGGGGTGGCGGGCGTGCTCGGCGAGCAGGTCCGTCAGCTCCTCCTCCGTGCAGCGCACGTGGACCGGCTCGGGGCGGACGTCCGCGAGGACGATCTGGTGGGCACCCTGCTCGTCCTCGGCGATGATCGTGCGCAGGCTCTCGTGGCGGGCCACGACGTCGGCGTACGCGGCGCGCAGCGCGGCGTGGTCGAGCGGGCCGGTCAGGCGCAGCGCGGAGGCCAGGTTGTAGACCGGGTTCGGCCCCTCCATGCGGTGCAGGAACCAGAGGCGCTGCTGGCCGTAGGAGAGCGGCAGCCGCTCGGGGCGCTCGCCGCGCACGAGCGCCGGGCGCGCCTCCTCGGTCTCGCCGAGGGAGCGGACCAGGGCGGCCGGGGTGGAGTTCTGGAACAGGTGCTTGACGGAGAGTTCGACGCCCAGGCCCGCCCGCAGCCGGCTCACCAGGCGGATGGCGAGCAGGGAGTGGCCGCCCAGTTCGAAGAAGTCGTCGTCGGGGCCGACGGAGGCGAGTTTGAGCACCCCGGCGAACAGCTCGGCCACGAGGTCCTCGCGCGGGTCGCGCTGGGCGCGCTGGACGGGCAGCGCGGTCGCGGTCGCCTCGGGGACGGGCAGCGCCCTGCGGTCGATCTTGCCGTTGGGGGTCAGCGGGATCGCGGGCAGGGCGACGATCGCGGCCGGGACCATGTAGGGCGGCAGGGTGGCGGCGAGCTGGGCGCGCAGCGCGTCGGTGTCCACGGTCTCGGGGGTCACCCAGGCGATCAGGCGGGCGTCGCCCGCCTCCTCCTCGCGGGCGAGGACCACGGCGCGGGTGACGTCGGCGTGGGCGGCGGCCGCCGCCTCGATCTCGCCGGGTTCGATGCGGAAGCCGCGCAGCTTGATCTGGTCGTCGGCGCGGCCGGCGTGCACGAAGGTGCCGTCGGCCAGGCGCCGGGCGAGGTCGCCGGTGCGGTACATCCGGGTGCCGGGCGGGCCGTAGGGGTCGGCGACGAAGCGCTCGGCGGTGAGGTCGGGGCGGCCGAGGTAGCCGCGGGCCAGGACCACGCCGGAGACGTACAGCTCACCGGCGACGCCGGGGGCGACCGGGCGCAGGGCGGCGTCCAGGACGTAGGCGCGGGTGTCGGCGAAGGGGCGGCCGATCGGGACGGCCCCGTCGGCGAGTTCGGTGCCCGGTTCGATCCGGAACTCCAGGCAGTTGACGGTCGCCTCGGTCGGCCCGTACGCGTTGATCACGGTGGCGTCGGGGTGGGCGGCGCGCCAGCCGCGTACGGCCTCGCCGCGCAGGGCCTCGCCGCCGAGGACGAGGGTGCCGGACGGCGAGACCTCGCCGGGCAGGGTGTCGAGCAGCTCCAGATGGCTGGGCGTGCCCTTGAGGAACGTGGGGCGCGGGCCGCCCACGGCGTCCGGGAGTTCGGCGAGGTGGGCGCAGCCGCCGGAGACCAGCGGGGTGTACAGGCCGGTGACGGTGAGGTCGAAGGTGACCGAGGAGTGCACGAGGGTGAGGCCTGCGGCGTCCGGGTAGGCGTCGCGGGCCCGGACGAGGTAGGCGGCCAGGGAGCGGTGCTCGACGACGACGCCCTTGGGGCGGCCGGTGGAGCCGGAGGTGAAGATCAGGTAGGCCGGGTCGTGCGGGTGCGGGGTCGCGGTGAAGGAGGCGGCCTCCTCGCCGGTGACCGCCAGCGTCTCGGTGTCCGGCAGGGCGAGGCCCGGCGCCGCCAGGGCGAGCACCGGGTCGGCGTCGGCGAGCACCGCGGCGATGCGCTCGGCCGGGTGTTCGGGGTCCAACGGCACGTACGCGCCACCGGACTTGGCGACGCCGAGCAGGGCCACCACGAGGTCGATGCCGCGCGGCAGCAGCACGGCCACCGTGCGTCCGGCACGGACACCGCGCTCGACGAGCGTGCGGGCCACGTGGCTGGCGCGCGCGTCGAGCTCGCGGTACGTGAGCACCCGGTCGCCGGCGCGCACGGCGGGGGCGTCGGGGGTGGCGGCGGCCTGGGCGGTGAACAGCTCGGGCAGGGTGGGCAGTCGGGCGCCGGCGGCCGCGGCGCCGTCGGATCCGGCCGCGGCGGCGAGCGCGCGGGCGGTCTCGTCCGCGCCGATCACGTCGATGCGGCCGAGCGGCCGCTCGGGGGCGTGCACGAGGGTGTCGAGCAGACCGAGGAAGCGCTCGGCGACGGCCGCGGCGGCCGTGTCGTCGAACAGCTCGCGCTGGTGGAAGAGCTTGAAGCGCAGGGCGTCCTGCGGCATGCCGACGAGGCTGAGCGGGAAGTGGTTGGCGGAGTGGCTCTCGGCGCCCACCACCCGCAGCGGGTCGCTCTCCCCCGAGACGGCCGGCGCGGAGTCGAACGGGAAGTTCTCGAAGACGACGGACGTGTCGAAGAGCGGGCCGAGACCGGTGCGGTGCTGCACCTCGGACAGCCCCAGGTACTGGTGGGCGATCAGCTCGGCCTGCGCGTGGTGCACCGCGGCGAGGAGCTCACCGGCGGACTGCTCCGGGCGCAGCCGGACGCGCAGCGGCAGGGTGTTGATGAACAGGCCGACCATGGACTCGATGCCGGGCAGCTCGGCCGGACGGCCGTTGACGGTGACGCCGAAGACCACGTCGTCGGTGCCGGTCAGGCCGGCGAGCACCAGCGACCAGGCCGCCTGCACCACGGTGTTGACGGTGACGCCGGCGGAGCGGGCCCGGGCCGTCAGGGCCCGGGTCTGCTCCACGGTGAGCCCGAACTCGTGGCGCCCGGGGTCCTGCGGGGTGTGCTCGGTGGCGCCGGCCACCAGGCTGGGCGCCGTCAGGCCGTCGAGCATGGCGTCCCAGGCGGCCCGCGACGCGTCGGCGTCCTGGCGGGACAGCCAGGCCAGGTAGTCCCGGTAGGGGGCCACGGCCGGAAGCCCGCGGGCGTCGCCGCCCGACAGGTACAGCGCGTGGTACTCCTTCAGAAGCGTCGGCAGGGACCAGCCGTCGAGCACCGTGTGGTGAATGGTGAGCACCAGGCGGTGGCTCTCGGCGCCGAGCCGGATCAGCGTGAAGCGGATCAGCGGCGGCCGGCCGGTGTCGAAGCGCTGCTCCCGGTCGGCGAGCGTGGCCTCGCGCGCCTCGGTGTCGGCCTGCTCCGCCGGGAGGTGGGACAGGTCGATCTCGGTCCACGGCAGCTTGTACCGGGCCGCGACGATCTGCACCCACTCCCCGTCCTTGCGCTGGCGGAAGGCGACCCGCAGGCTCGCGTGCCGGCGCAGCAGCGCCTCGGCGGCCTCCCGGGCGCGGCCCGCGTCGAGCGGGCCGGCCAGGTGGAAGGTCGACTGGACGGTGTAGATGTCCGCGGTGGCCTCGTCGAAGACGCTGTGGAACAACAGGCCGCTCTGGAGCGGGGAGAGAGGCAGGATGTCATCGACTGTGCGGGTGCTTCTCGCCACTTCATATCTCCCAGTCCGAGGCCAGTTCGTCCTCGAACTCTTCAATCTCGCTCTGTGTGATCTCTATAAGCCCCACGTCGGTCGGGGTCAGACCGCCGGCGTCGGGCCGCTGGGCGTGCTCCGTGAGGGCGGTCAGCGCCGCGAACCAGCCGTCGGCGAGCGCGGCGACCTCGTCCTCGGTGAGGACACCGGGGGCGTACGTCCACGTCGCCCCGAGGCGCGGTCCCTCGGCGCTCTCCTCGACGTAGGCGTTGATCTCGACGGCGTGGGCCAGCGGGGTCGCCGGGTCCTCGCCCTCGGGGCGCGGGACCTGCGCGGCGACCGACCAGTCGCCGGTCTCGCCGGCCACGAACCGGCCCAGGTAGTTGAAGCCGATCCCCGCGGTGCGCAGCCCCTCGAAGGCGGCGGCGGTCTCCGGGTTGAGGTGCCGCAGCAGGCCGTAGCCCAGGCCCTCCGACGGCACGGCCCGCAGTTGCTCCTTGACGTGCTTGAGCACGGTTCCGGCGGCGTGGCCGCCCGCGAGCGCCTCGTCGAGATCGACGCCCGCGGTGTCCAGGAGCACCGGGTACAGGGCGGTGAACCAGCCCGTGGTGCGGGACAGGTCCAGTGCTCCGTCACGTTCCCGGCCGTGGCTCTCCACGTCGATCAGGACGGCGGTGTGCGGGTCGCGGCGCCTGCGGGCCTCGGCCAGGACGAGGCCGGCGAGCAGCACGTCGTCCACCCCCGCGCCGACCACGGCCGGGGCGGTGGTGAGCAGGTGCCCGGTGACCTCGGCCGGCAGGGTGCGGCGCAGCCGCCGCGCGGCGGCGAGCACGTCGACGGCCGCGTCCAGCGGGCGCGCGCCGACGGCGGGGCCGCCGCGCAACGTGCCGGTCCAGTGGTCGAGTTCGGCCAGGGTCCGTGGCGACCGGGCGCGTTCGGCGGCCCGCTGCGCCCACCGGCGCAGTGAGGTTCCGCCGGCGTCGAGCACGGGCTCGCGGCCGGCCAGGACGTCGTCCCAGGCGTGGAAGAGGTCCGGCAGCAGGATGCGCCAGGACACCCCGTCGACGGCCAGGTGGTTGACGGCGACCAGGAGCAGGCCCGGCCGCTCGCCCCGGTCGAACCAGACGATCTCCAGCATGGCGCCCGCGGCGGGGTCGAGCCGCTCGACGGCCGCCGTGCCGTGCTCCCGTACGGCGTCGTCGAGTGCGGTCCGTGACAGCGCGGCCGCGTCCACCCGCGTCACCCGGTCCGCAGCCCGCACGGCGTCCGGGGCGGGGACCTCCACCTGCCAGGTGGCGGCGTCCGCCGGGTCGTCGACGGCCACCCTCAGACGCAGGCTGTCGTGCCGGGCGAGCAGCGCGCCGACCAGGGCGTGCAGCCGGTCCAGGTCGAGCGCGGCAGGGGCGTTGAGCACGGTGGTCTGGTTGAACCGGTCCACCGGGACCTGCCGTTCGGCCAGCCAGTGCAGCATGGGCCAGGCCGGCAGCTCCCCGACGGGCTCGTCCGGTTCGCCCTGCTCGGGCGCCCCGGCCGCCGCGGCGGCGCGGGCCAGTTCGGCGACGGTGCGGTGCGTGAAGACGTCCGCGCCGGTGATGGTGAGGCCTTCGCGGCGGGCGGCGCTGACCAGCTGGATGGCCATGATGGAGTCGCCGCCGAGGTCGAAGAAGGCGCTGTCGGCGTCGACGGACTCCGCGGGCAGGCCGAGCACCCGGGCGAAGAGCCGGACGAGGATCTCCTCCTCGGTGTTCGCGGCCGCCCGGCCGCCCGCGCTGCCGAACTCGGGTGCGGGCAGCGCCTTGCGGTCCAGCTTGCCGATCGCGGTGAGCGGCAGCTCGGTCAGTTCGACGATCGCCGCGGGCACCATGTAGTCGGGCAGCGTGCGGCCCAGGCGGGCGCCGAGCTCCGCCCGGTCGTAGCCGGGTCCGGCCACCGTGTAGGCGACCAGGCGCTTGTCGCCGGGCCGGTCCTCGCGGACGATCACCGCGCAGGCGGTGACGCCGGGGTCCGCGGCCAGCGCGGACTCGATCTCGCCGAGCTCGATCCGGAAGCCGCGCAGCTTGACCTGCTCGTCGGCGCGGCCGGCGAACTCGACGAGCCCTGCGGCCGTCCAGCGCGCGAGGTCGCCGGTGCGGTACATCCGGGTGCCGGGCGGGCCGTACGGGTCGGCGACGAACCGGTCGGAGGTGAGGTCCGGGCGGTTCCAGTAGCAGCGGGCCAGCCCCGGGCCGGCCGCGTACAGCTCGCCGGTGACGCCCGGCGGCACGGGCCGCAGCGCGTCGTCGAGGACGTAGTGCCGCATGGCGTCCAGGGAGCGGCCGATGGGCACGCTGTGCGAGCGCCCGTCGAGCGCGGCCGGGTCGACGCGGTGGGACAGCGCCATCACGGTGACCTCGGTCGGTCCGTAGGCGTTGACGACCCTGAGGTGCGGGGCGTGTTCCAGGATCCGGCGCACGGCCGTGCCGGAGACGACGTCGCCGCCGGTGGCGACCTGCCGGAGCGCGGCGAACGCCTCGGGGATCTCCTGGCCGAGCACCCGGAACAGGCCGGCGGTCAGGAACAGCGAGGTGATCCCGGAGTCCGCGATCAGCGTCCGCAGGTCGCTCACGTCCAGGTCGCCGGGCGGCACGACCAGCACCTCGCCGCCGCGCACGAGCGGCACCCAGAACTCCAGGATCGAGGCGTCCCAGGCGTGCGGGGAGTGCAGCGGCACCCGGTCGGTGACGCCGTCCCAGCAGCGGTCGGCGGCGAGCTGGACGATGTCGCCGTGGCAGATCGCGACGCCCTTGGGCAGCCCGCTGGAGCCGGAGGTGAACATCAGGTAGGCGAGCCGGCGCGGGTCCACCGGAGCGGCCGGCGCGGTGACCGGCAGGTGCGAGACGTCGGCCCCGGCGTCCACCAGCCCGGCCCCGGTGTCCAGCCTCCCGGCCCGCTCGCGGCAGGCCTCGTCCACGACGAGCAGCGGTGCCTGCACCTGGTCGAGCAGCCACTCCAGGCGCTCGTCCGGGTTGGCGGGAGCGAGCGGGACGTAGGCGCAGCCGGCCTTGACGATGCCGAGCAGGACGACGGCCAGGGTGTCCGAGCGCTCCATCAGGACGCCGACGCGTGACTCGGGGGCGACCCCGCGGGCCAGCAGGGCGTGCGCGAACCGGTTGGCACGCGCGTCCAGTTCGGCGTACGAGAGTGTGGTGTCCCCGAAGGTGACGGCGGGGGCGTCCGGCCGCTCGGCCGCGTGGCGTGCGATGGCGTCGGGCAGGCTCGCCGGGGCGACCGGGGCGGTGGTCTCCAGCCAGCTGCCGAGGATCCGCTCGCGTTCCCCGTCCACCAGGACGTCGTGGGCCGAGACGGGTGCCCCGGGCCGTGCGGTGAGCACGTCCAGGAACCGCACCAGGCGGCGGGCCAGGCGCGCCACCGTCTCCGCGTCGAACATGTCGGCGCTGTACTCGACGCCGCCGCTCCAGTCGAGCGGTGTGCCGTCGGCGCCGAGCCGCTCGGTGAGGGTGAAGGTGAGGTCGAACTTGGCGACGGACGGCGCCACCGGGCGCGGCTCGACGGCCAGTCCGGGCATCCGGCCGGCCTCGGCGAGCGCGGTGCCGCCCGCGCCGTCCAGGCTGAGCGCCACCTGGAACAGCGGGTGGCGGGCGGCGGAGCGTTCCGGCCGCAGTGCCTCGACAAGCCGCTCGAACGGCACGTCCTGGTGGGCGAACGCGGCCAGATCGCTCTCCCGCACCCGGTCCACGAGGGCGGCGAAGCTCGGGTCACCGGAGACGTCGGTGCGCAGCACCAGCGTGTTGACGAAGAAGCCGACCACGTCGGCCAGGGACTCGTCGGCGCGCGAGACCACCGGGGAGCCGAGCGGGATGTCGGTGCCCGCGCCGAGCCGGGACAGCAGTGCCGCGAGGGCGGCCTGCACCACCATGAAGGGGGTGGCCCTCAGCTCCCGGGCCACGCGGCCCACCCGCTGGTACAGCTCCTCGGGCACCTCGAAGGTCTCCCGGCCCGCGCGGTGCGGTCCGACCGCCGGGCGTGGCCGGTCGGCCGGGAGGGTCAGCTCCTCGGGCAGTCCGCTCAACGCGCCTTCCCAGAAGCCGAGTTGCCGCTCCATCTCGGTGCCGTCGCCGTCGCCGAGGAACTCGCGCTGCCACTGCGCGTAGTCGGCGTACTGCACGGGCAGCGGCTCCCAGGCGGGGGCCGCGCCGTCCAGGCGGGCCGCGTAGGCGGTCGCGAGGTCCCTGGCGAGGACCGGCATGGAGGTGCCGTCGCCCGCGATGTGGTGGACCACGACGAGCAGGACGTGCTCGTCGGGGCCGACCGTGAACAGGCGTGCCCGGATGGGCACTTCGGCCCTCAGGTCGAAGCCGGCCGTGGCGCCCGCCTCGACGCGCTCGTCGAGGTCCTCGGGGCGCACCGGCACGACCGGCAGGTCGACGCGGGCCTCGGGCAGCACCCGCAGCCAGGCGTCGGCGCCGTCGCCGCCCCGGTCGTCGACGAGGGTGCGCAGGCTCTCGTGCCGGGCCACCACGTCACCGAGCGCCTCGCGCAGCCGGTCCGCGTCGACGGCACCGGTCAGGCGGAGCGCGATCGGGATGTTGTACGCGCCGTCGTGGCCGCCGAGCCGGTCGAGCACCCACAGCCGCTGCTGGGCGTACGAGAGCGGAACGCGTTCGGTGCGCGGCCGCGCGGTCGGTGCGGGCCGCGGCGCTCCCCCGGCGTCCGCGGCGCGGCGCGCGAGGGCGGCCGGGGTCGGCGACTCGAACAGGTCGCGCACGCCGAGATCGGCGCCCAGCGCGGCGCGTACCCGGGTGACCAGGCGCATCGCGAGCAGCGAGTGGCCGCCCAGGTCGAAGAAGGAGTCGTCCACGCCGACCCGGTCCACGCCGAGCACCTCGGCGAAGGCGTCCACGACGAGCTGCTCGGCCGGGTTCGCGGGGGCGCGGCCCGCCGTGCGGGCGGGTGCCTGCGGGGCGGGCAGCGCCTTGCGGTCGAGCTTGCCGTTGACGGTCAGCGGGAGCCGGTCGAGCGCGACCACGGCGGAGGGCACCATGTGCGCGGGCAACGCCCCGGCCACCGCCTCGCGCAGTTCGGCGGCGGCCGCCGCAACCGTGCCGTCCGCGGTGACCACGTACGCCACGAGCCGCTGGTCGCCGGGGGTGTCCTCGCGGACCACGACGGCGGCCTGGGCCACCCCTTCCCGGGCGAGCAGCACCGCCTCGATCTCGCCGGGTTCGATGCGGAAACCGCGCACCTTGACCTGGGAGTCGGCCCGGCCGAGGTAGTCGAGCGAGCCGTCGGGGCGGCGTCTGGCCAGGTCGCCGGAGCGGTACATGCGGGTGCCGGGCGCGCCGAACGGGTCGGCGACGAAGCGGCCAGACGTCAGCCCCGGACGGTGGGCGTAGCCGCGGGCGACGCCCGCGCCGGAGACGTACATCTCCCCCACGACGCCGGCCGGGACGGGCCGCAGCCGCTCGTCGAGGACGTGCACCCCGAGATCGGGGATGCCGACACCGATGACGCCGGCCGCTCCGTCCCGCACCTGCCGCGCGGTGAGCGCCCGGTGGGTGACGTGCACGGTGGTCTCGGTGATGCCGTACATGTTGACCAGCACCGGGCTGTCGTCGGCGTGCCGCTCGTACCAGGGCAGGAGCCGGGCCGGGTCGAGGGCCTCGCCGCCGAAGACGACGTAGCGCAGCGCCAGGTCGGCGCCGCCCACGGCCTCGTCGGCGCGGATCAGCTCGTGGAACGCGGACGGGGTCTGGTTGAGGACCGTGACGCGCTCGCGCTCCAGGAGGGAGAGGAACGCGCGCGGCTCGCGGCTGACGGCGTGCGGCACCACCACGAGCCGGCCGCCGTGCAGCAGCGGGCCCCACAGCTCCCACACCGAGAAGTCGAAGGCGTAGGAGTGGAAGAGGGTCCACACGTCGTCGGCGCCGAAGCCGAACCAGTGGTCGGTGGCGTCGAAGAGGCGCAGCACGTTGCGGTGGGTGACCACCACGCCCTTGGGGGTGCCGGTGGAGCCGGAGGTGTAGATGACGTACGCGGCGTGGTCGGTGCCCGCGGCGGGCTCCGGGTCGGCCGCGCCCCGTGCGGCGAGGTCCTCGATCACGTCCGGGTCGTCGAGGGCGATCCACGTGGCGTCGCCGCCGAGTGCGGCCACGGTGGCGCGGGTGCCGACGGTGACGACGGGCCGGCTGTCGCCGAGGAGCAGGGCGACGCGCTCGGCGGGGTAGGCCGGGTCGACCGGCAGGTAGCCGGCGCCGGACTTGAGGACCGCGAGCACGGCCGTGACCAGGTCGGTCACCCGGGGCAGGGCCAGGGCGACGAACCGCTCGGGGCCCGCGCCCCGCTCCCGCAGGAGTGCGGCGAGCCGGTTGACCCGGGCGTTGAGCTGCGCGTACGTCAGGGAGCTCGGGCGGCCCTGTGCGTCCTCGCCGGTGACGGCGACGGCGTCCGGCCGGGCGGCGGCGGCCTCCTCGAAGCGGCGCACGATCGTGTCGTGGGCCGCGAGCGGGCCGGTCGGCCCGGCGGGGGTGTGCGCCCAGTCGGTGAGCAGCAGGGCCCGCTCGTCGGCGGAGAGGACGTCCAGGTCGGTGACCGGGCGGCCGGGCTCGGCGAGCGCGGCGCCGAGCAGCCGGACCAGCCGCTCGCCGAGGGCCGCGACGGTCGCGGCGTCGAACAGGTCGGCGCTGTACTCCAGGTCCACCGCGATGCCCGCGGGGGTGCCCTCGGGGGTGAGCCGCGGGCGCAGGTGCCACACCAGGTCGAACTTGGCGGCGTCCACGGTCAGGTGCAGGGGTGCGACGGCGAGCGAGGGCAGTCCGCGCAGGGAGTCCAGGGCGCGGGTGTCGTCGTCGCCCCACTCCAGGACCACCTGGAACAGCGGGTGGCGGGCGGCGGAACGCTCGGGGCGCAGCGCCTCGACGAGCCGCTCGAACGGCACGTCCTGGTGCGCGAACGCGGCCAGGTCGGTCTCCCGCACCCGGCGCACGAGTTCGGTGAAGCTCGGGTCGCCGGAGACGTCGGTGCGCAGCACCAGGGTGTTGGCGAACAGGCCCACCACGTCCGTCAGCGACGCGTGGGAGCGTCCGGCGACCGGGGAGCCGAGCGGGATGTCGGTGCCCGCGCCGAGCCGCGACAGCAGTGCCGCGAGGGCGGCCTGCACCACCATGAAGGGGGTGGCCTTCAACTCCTTCGCGCCGCGCGCGAGTTCGGCGTGCAGGCCGGCCGGTATCTCCAGGCGGTGACGGCCCGCGCGGTGCGGTCCGGCCACCGGGCGGGGCCGGTCGGCGGGCAGCGCCAGCTCCTCGGGCAGGCCGTCGAGCGCGGCCATCCAGTGGTCGAGCTGGCGGCTCAGCAGGGAGTCCGGGTCGTCCTCGGTGCCTAGCGCCGCGCGCTGCCACAGCGCGAAGTCGGCGTAACCCGGTGCGGAGCCCGCCTCTTCGGGCGCGCCGCCGTCGAGGTGGGCGCGGTAGCCGGCGACGAGGTCGCGGGCGAGCACCGGGACGGAGGCGCCGTCGCCGGCGATGTGGTGGACGACGACGAGCAGGACGTGCTCGTCGGGACCCACCGCGAACAGGTGCACGCGCAGGGGCACTTCGGCGGTCAGGTCGAAGGGCCGGGCGACGGCCTCGCGCAGCGCCGCGTCCAGGTGGTCCGCGGTGACCGAGATCCGCTCGCACCACAGGGTGGTGGTCACGATCCGCTGGTACGGGCCGTCCTCGTCCTCGGCGATCAGGGTGCGCAGGCTCTCGTGCCGGTCCACCAGGGAGTCGAGGGCGGCGGCGAGCGCCGCCTCGTCGAGTTCGCCGGTCAGCCGGAGCGCCATCGGGATGTGGTAGGCGGAGTTCGTGCCGTCGAAGCGGTCCAGGAACCACTGCCGTTGCTGGGCGTACGACAGCGGCAGCCGCTCGGGGCGCGGCAGTTCGCCGGGGGCGGCGCCGGTGGCGCGCGGGCCGCCCGCGGCGATCCGGGCGAGTTCGCGCACGGTGGGCGTCTCGAAGACGTCGCGCACGGCGAGTTCGGTGCCGAGCACGGCGCTCACCCGGGCGACCAGGCGCATGGCGAGCAGCGAGTGGCCGCCCAGGTCGAAGAAGGAGTCGTCCGCGCCGACCCGGTCCACGCCGAGCACCTCGGCGAAGACGCCGGCCAGCAGTTCCTCGACGGGGTCGCCGCCGGGGCGGCCCGCGGTGGCGTCGTAGCGCGGCGCGGGCAGCGCGGCCTGGTCGAGCTTGCCGTTGACGGTGACCGGGATCCGGTCGAGGACGACGACGGCGGCCGGGACCATGTGGTCGGGCAGCACCTCGCGCAGCCGGGCACGCAGCGTCTCGGGGACGACGGTGGCGCCGGGGGCGGGCACCGCGTAGGCGACCACGCGGCGGTCGCCCGGCCGGTCCTCGCGGACGACGACGGCGCTCGCGGCGACCTCGGGGGCCCGGGCGACGGCCGCCTCGATCTCACCCGGTTCGATGCGGAAGCCGCGCAGTTTGATCTGGCGGTCGGCGCGGCCGACGTAGACCAGCTGTCCGTCCTCGCGCCAGGCGACCTGGTCGCCGGTGCGGTACATGCGGGTGCCCGGAGCGCCGAAGGGATCGGCGACGAAGCGTTCGGCGGAGAGTCCCGGACGGTCCAGGTAGCCGCGGGCGAGACCGGCTCCGGACACGTACAGCTCCCCCACCACACCGGCCGGGACGGGCTGGAGGTGGGCGTCGAGGACCCGGACCGCGAGGCCCGGCAGGGCGGTGCCGATGGGCGGTACGCCGAATCCGGCCAGCGGGGCGCTCATGGTGGCGCACACGGTCGTCTCGGTCGGCCCGTAGGCGTTGATCATGCGACGGTCCGCGGACCAGACCTCGGCGACCTGCGGCGGGCACTGTTCACCGGCGACGGCGAGGCTGCGCAGGGTCGGCAGGTCGTCGGGGCGCAGTTCGCGCAACGCGGCCGGCGGCAGCGTGGCGTGGGTGACGCCGTGGGCGGCGACGGTGCGGGCCAGCGGGGCGCCGGGCAGCAGCTCCTCGCGGGGGGCGACGACCAGGCAGGCGCCGGCCAGCAGGGTGACGGCCACCTCGGAGACGGACGCGTCGAAGCTGGGCGAGGCGAACTGCAGGACGCGGGCGCTCTCGTCGACGTCGAAGCCGGCCTTCTGGGCGCGGGCCAGGCCGGGGATGCCGGCATGGGTGACGACGACGCCCTTGGGACGGCCGGTGGAGCCCGAGGTGTAGATGACGTACGCGGCCTGCTCGGCGCGCACCGGCCGGACGAGCCCCTCGCCGGTCAGGTCCAGCGCGTCCACGTCGAGGCGGCGCACTCCGGTCTCGGGCAGGGCGGTGCCGGTGGTGGTGAGGACCAGGAGGGGCGCCGCGTCGGTGAGGGTCTGCGCGATGCGCTCGGCCGGGTGGGCCGGGTCGACGGGGACGAAGGCGCCACCCGCGAGGGCGACCGCGTGCAGGGCGACGACCAGGTCGACGGAGCGCGGCAGGACGATGCCCACCCGCCGCTCGGCGTCGACGCCGGCCTCGGCCAGCAGCCGGGCCAGCGCGCCTGCCCGGTCGGCGAGTTCGCGGAAGGTGAGCGTCCGCGCGCCGGAGACGACGGCGGGCGCGTCGGGGATGCGGCGGACCTGGTCGAGGAAGAGCTCGGGCCAGGTGCGCGGGTCGGCGGCGTCCTCGGGTCCCCGGCCGAGCGCGAGGAGGGCGTCGGGTGCGTACCCGGGGATCCGGCCGACCGGGGTGGCGGGCTCGGTGACGACCGTGCGCAGCAGCCGCGGCAGCAACTCGGCCACCACAGCCATCTGTTCGGCGCCGAGGACATCGGGCCGGTGGTGCAGGCGCAGCCGGAGTCCGTCGGCGCTCGGGCTCGCCTCCATGGCGAGGGCGTAGTGGGTGACGGCGTGGTGGGTGACCTCGCCGGCCTCCAGACCGGCGCGGCGGGCCACGGCGGCCAGCGCGTCGACGTCCAGCGGGTAGTTCTCGAACACCATGGAGGTGTCGAAGAGTTCGCCGTGTCCGGCCCGGCGCCGGATGTCCACCAGGCCGAGGTGGTGGTGTTCGGTCAGCCGGGCCTGCTCCAGCTGGAGGCGGCGGGCGAAGTCGCCGACCGGCTCGTCGGCGCGCAGGGCCGCCCGCAGCGGCACCGTGTTGACGAAGAGGCCGACCATGTCGGCCGCGCCGGGCAGGTCGGCGGGCCGGCCGCTGACGGTGGTGCCGGTGACGACGTCGTCGCGTCCGGTGAGCCGGGCCACGAGCAGCAGCCAGGCGCTCTGCACCAGGGTGTTGACGGTGACGCCGAGGCGGCGGGCGGCGGCCTGCACGTCGAGTCCGCCGACGGTCAGGTCGAGGCGGCCGGGCTCCTGTGCGGCCGGGGCCGGTCCGGTGGACAGCAGGGTGCCGCCGTCGAGCCCGGCGAGCGCCTCGCCCCACGCGGCCTCGGCTGCCGCGCGGTCCTGGTCGGCCAGCCACGCCAGGTACGCGCGGTGCGGGCGGGCCTGCGGCAGGGCGTCGCCCAGGTAGTGGGCCATCAGGTCGCCCATCACGATCGGCATGGACCAGCCGTCGCGGACGCTGTGGTGGGCGGTGACGACGAGGGTGTGGCGCTCGCCGAGGGAGGCGACGGTCCAGCGGATCAGGGGTGCGGCGGTGATGTCGAAGCCGCGCCGGCGGTCGGCCGCGCAGACCGCGTCGAGCTCGGCGCGGTCGGTCAGCGCGACCTCGGTGAAGTCGAGTCCGGGACGGGCGAGGACGACCTGGACGGGCGTGCCCTGCGCGGTGCGGCGGAAGGCGGCCCGCAGCGCGGGGTGGCGGCGCTGCACCTCGGCGGCGGCGGCCCGCAGCCGGGAGCGGTCGAGTGCGCCGGTGAGTTCCACGCGGAGCTGCGAGATGTACGGGTCGTCGGCGCCGTCGCCGTACTGGTGGTGGAAGAGCAGGCCTTCCTGGAGCGGGGCGAGCGGCAGCAGCTCGGCCACGTCCGGGTCGGCCTCCAGCTCGCGGATCTCCTCCTGGGTGAGGGTGACGAGCAGGTCGGACGGGGTGCGGCCGCCCGCGTCCGGGCGCTCGCCGTGTGCGGCGAGGCCGCGCAGCGCGCTGTCCCACAGGTCGGCGAGGCGGGCCGCCTCGGCGTCGGGGACCAGGGCGCGGGCCCAGGTCCAGGTGGCGACGAGTTCCGTTCCCCCGGGGCCTTCGTGGGCGGCGACGTTGACCTCGACGGTGTGCGAGAGCGGCACGTCGGGGGCGTCGTCGGCGCCGACCGCGGCCAGTTCCCAGCCGGGCGCGAGCGCCCCGGCGAAGCTGACGCGGCCCAGGTAGTTGAAGCCGATCTGTGCCTCGGGCAGCTCCGCGAACTCCTGCGCGGTGGCCGGGTCGGCGTGGCGGGCGAGGCCGTGGCCGATGCCGTGGCGGGGAGTGGTGCGCAACTGCTCCTTGACGGCGCGCAGGGCGTCGCCCACGGCGTCCGTGCCCGCCAGGACGGCACCCGGGTCGGCCGTCGCGGTGTCCAGGCGTACGGGGTGGGCGACGGTGAACCAGCCGACGGTGCGGGCGAGTTCGGCGCCCGGGACCAGTTCCTCGTGACGGCCGTGGCTCTCCACGTCCACGAGGAGTCCGGCGCGGTCGCCGCGCCACAGCGGTACGGCGGCGGCGAGCGCGGTGAGCAGGACGTCGTCCGGCCCGGCGTGGTAGGCGGCGGGCAGCGCGTCCAGGAGCGCGCCGGTCACGTCGGCGGGCACCCGGACGGTCAGCCGTCCGGCGTCGCCGCGCAGGTCACGGGCCGGGTCGAGGGGCCGGTCGCCGATCAGCGGATCGTCCGCGGTGAGCACGTCCCGCCAATGCGCGGCGTCGTCGGCGGGCAGCGCGGTGAACGCACCGGCCCACGCGGCGAACGAGGTGCCCACCGGGGCGAGCGCGGGCCGGCCGCCCTCGGTGACCGCCGTCCACGCCTCGGCGAGGTCGGGCACGAGGATGCGCCAGGACACGCCGTCGACGGCCAGGTGGTGGACGACGAGCAGCAGCCGGCCGGGGCGCTCGGTGCCGCGGTCGATCCAGACGGCCCGCAGCATCCGGCCCGCGGCCGGGTCGAGGGCGTCGCGGGCCGCGGCGGTGTGCGCGGCGGCGAGGGCGGTGAGCTCCTCGTCGGTCGCGTCCGGGGCGGCGGCGACACGGGTGAGCAGCGCGTCCGCGGGGACGGCGCCGCTGTCCACCGGCGCGACGGTGAACCTCTCGCCGTCGTCGACGCGCATCCGCAGTGTCTCGTGCCGCTCGACGAGCGCGCCGAGCGCGGCGGCCAGGTGTTCGCGGGTGGTCGGGGGCAGGGTCAGGGTGACGGACTGGTGGTACTGGTCGAACCGGCCACGGGTGACGAGCCGGCGCATCAGCGGCAGCAACGGCGCGCTCCGCGGGCCCGGCGCGGCTCCCGCGGTGGGCGCCTCCTGCCCCTGCGCACCGAGTGCGGCGGCGAGCCGGGCCGGAGTGCGGTGCTCGAAGACGTGCCGCGCCGAGAACCGCAGACCCGCCGCACGCGCCCGCCCGACCAACTGGATCGACATGATCGAGTCGCCGCCCAGCGCGAAGAAGTCGTCCTCCACACCCACGTCCGCACGACCCAGCACCTGCCCGAACAGGCCCAACAGCCGCTCCTGCAACGGATCACGGGACGCCTCACCACCGAGTGCGGCGGCGAGCCGGGCCGGAGTGCGGTGCTCGAAGACGTGCCGCGCCGAGAACCGCAGACCCGCCGCACGCGCCCGCCCGACCAACTGGATCGACATGATCGAGTCGCCGCCCAGCGCGAAGAAGTCGTCCTCCACACCCACATCCGCACGACCCAGCACCTGCCCGAACAGACCCAGCAGCCGCTCCTCCAGGCCTCCGGAGGCCGTGCGGCCGGCGGTGCCCGCGGTGGTGGCGGGCTCGGGCAAGGCCGCCCGGTCCACCTTGCCGTTCGGGGTCAGCGGCAGCTCGTCCAGGACGACGAACGCGGCGGGCACCATGTACTCGGGCAGCACCGCGCGCATCCGTGCCTCGACCTCGGCCGTCCGCCCGCCGTCGGACGCCACCAGGTAGCCGACCAGGCGGGGTTCGCCGGCGGTGCCGCGGACGGCCGCGGCGGCACGGCGGACGCCGGGCACGGCCTCGGCGGCGGCCTCGACCTCGCCGAGTTCGATGCGGAAGCCGCGCACCTTGACCTGGTCGTCGACCCGGCCGAGATACTCGATCATGCCGTCGGGCCGCAGCCTCGCCAGGTCGCCCGTGCGGTACATCCGGCTGCCCGCCGGGCCGAACGGATCGGCCACGAAGCGGTGCGCGGTCTGGCCGGGCATTCCCAGATAGCCCCGCGCCAGCCCGTCACCCGCGAGGTACAGCTCACCGCGCGCACCGGGGCGTACCGGCCGCAGGCCGCTGTCGAGCAGGTGCACACGCGCGTACGGGAACGCGCGGCCGATCGGCACCGGGCCGTCGGCGAGCGGCTCGCCCGGCTCGACGCGGAACTCCATGACGTTGACGGTCGCCTCGGTCGGCCCGTACGCGTTCACGACGGTCGCTTCGGGGTGCGCGGCCCGCCAGCCGGCCAGCATCTCGCCGCGCAGCGCCTCGCCGCCCAGGACCAGTGTGCCGGTCGGCGACACCTCGTCGGGCAGCGTGTCGAGCAGCCGCAGATGGCTGGGCGTGCCCTTGAGGAAGGTGGGCCGTGCGGCGCCGATGGCGTCCGGCAGCTCGGCGAGGTGCACCAGGCCGCCCGCGACCAGCGGGGTGTAGAGGCAGGTGACGGTGAGGTCGAAGGAGACCGAGGTGTGCGCGAGGGCGGTGCCCGCCGCGTCCGGGTAGGCCGTGGCCGCGCGCGCCAGATAGGCGCCCAGCGCGCGGTGTTCGACGACGACGCCCTTGGGGCGGCCGGTGGAGCCGGAGGTGAAGATGACGTACGCGGCGTCCTCGGCCCGTGGCGTGCGGCCGATCGCGTCGGCCTCGGCGGTGGTGGGACGCACGGTGGCCAGGCCCGCGGGCACGAGGGCGGGTTCGGTGGTGACGGCGAGCGCGGGGGCGCTGTCCTCCAGGATCACGGCGATGCGGTCGGCCGGGTAGGCGGGGTCCACGGGCACGTAGGCGGCGCCGGACTTGAGGACGCCGAGCAGCGCGACCATCAGCTCCGCCGAGCGGGGCAGCAGTACCGCGACCAGGCTGCCGGGACCGGCGCCGCGCGCGACGAGTTCGGCGGCCAGCGCGTTGGAGCGCCGGTCGAGCTGCCGGTAGGTGAGGCTCTCGCCACCGGCGAGGACGGCCGGCGCGTCCGGGGTGCGTGCCGCCTGCGCGGCGAACAGCGCGGGCAGGGTCGTGTCCGCGGACGGCGTCGCGGACGCGGCCACGGGCGCGGTCTCCTCCGTCCTGGCGAGCCGGCCCAGCGGCAGCTCGGGGGCACGGACGAAGGCCCGGAGCGTCGCGAGCAGTTCGGCACCGGCGGTCCGTGCGGTGACCTCGTCCACCAGGTGCGGCTGGTGGCGCACCCGCAGCCGCATCCGCTCGCCGGGCTCGACGACGACGCTGATGGCGAAGTGGCTGCCGTCGCGGACGCGGGCGTCGGCCAGTTCGAGTCCGGCGGCCTGCGCGCGGGCGGTGATCCCGGCCGGGTCCAGCGGGTAGTTCTCGAAGCTCAGCAGGGTGTCGAACAGCTCGCCCATGCCCAGGGCGCGCTGGATGTCACCGAGCGCCACGTGGTGGTGGTCGAGCAGCGCGGACTGCTCGCGGCCGAGCCGTACGGCGAGATCGCCGAGCCGCTCGCCCGCGTCGAGACGCACCGACAGCGGCACGGTGTTGATGAACAGGCCCACCAGGTCGCCCGCGCCCTCCAGTTCGGCCGGGCGGCCTGCCACGGTGACGCCGAACAGCGCCTCGTCGCGGCCGGTCAGACCGCGCAGCACGATGGCCCAGGCGGCCTGCACCAGGGTGTTGACGGTGACGCCGTACCGGCGGGCGACCGCGCCGAGGGCGGCCGTGTCGGCGGTGTCGAGCAGGTGCTCCTGGCGCACCGGCTCCAGGACGCGGTCCCCGTGCCCGGTGGCGACCCGCGACGGCTCGGTGACCTCGGCGAGCGCCGTCCGCCACACGTCGAGCGACGTCTCGCGGTCGGTGCCGTCGAGCCATGCGAGGTGGTCGCGGTAGCGCGCCGGCCCGGCCGCCACGGGTACGGCGTCCGCATCCGCGTACGCGGCGAAGAGGTCCTGGGCGACGATCGGCAACGACCAGCCGTCCACCACGATGTGGTGCATCGTCAGGACCAGGGAGCCCGTGCCGTCGGCGCGCCGCACCGTGGTCGCCCGCACCAGCGGCGGACGGCTCAGGTCGAAGCGGGTGGCGCGGTCCTCGTCGAGCAGGGCGTCGAACGCGGTGTCGTCGGCCGCGTCCGCCTCGCGCACCGGCACGCCGGGCGCCTCGTGCACGAGCTGCACCGCCCGCTGCTCCTCGGAGCTGCGGAAGGAGACGCGCAGCGCCTCGTGGCGCAGCAGCACCCGGTCGAGTGCCGCGGACAGCCGTACGGGATCCAGGGGCGCGGCGAGGTCGAGGACGATCTGCAGGGTGTACGGGTCGGCGCCGGAGTCGTCGAAGGCGTGGTGGAACAGCAGGCCCTGCTGGTTGGGCGAGAGCGGGAGCACGGACTCGACGCCGGGCTCGGCGGCCAGGCGCTCGGCCTCGTCCGCGGAGACGGGCAGGGTGATCCCGGCGGGCGCGGCGCCCGGTTCGTACGCCGAGCAGACCTCGGCGAGCGCGGCCACCGTGCGCAGCTCGAACAGATCGCGGAAGCCGAACGACACACCACGGGCGCGGGCGCGGCTCAGCAGCCGGAAGCCGAGGATGCTGTCGCCGCCGAGCGCGAAGAAGTCCTCGTCGATGCCGACCGCGGCGAGGCCGAGCACCTCCGCGTACAGCGCGCACAGCAGCTCCTGCGCGGGGGTGCGCGGGGCGCGCGGGGCGGCACCGGTGATCACCGGAACGGGCAGCGCGCGCCTGTCGATCCCGCCGCCGGGCGCGGGCGGCAGGGTGTCCAGGGTGACGAGGACCGAGGGGACCATGTAGTCCGGCAGCTCGGCGGCCACCGCGTCGCGCAGGGCCGGGACGTCGACCGTGGCGCCGCGGCGGGGCACCAGGTAGCCGACGAGCCGGCGCTCGCCGGGGGTGTCCTCACGGACCACGACGGCGGCGCGCACCACATCGGCCTGAGCCGTGAGGACGGCCTCCACCTCGGCCGTCTCGAAGCGGAAGCCGCGCAGCTCGGCGAGGTCACGCCGGTCCTCGCCGACCGCGGCCCCGCGGTCGGGGACCAGCTCGGCGACGAGCGAGGCGGGGGCGTCGGCGAACGTGGCGAGGGTGGCGGTGAACCGGTCGAGCAGGCTCTGCGCGGCGGCCGGGTCGAACAGGTGCGGCCGGCACACGAGCCGTGCCGTGAGCCGCTCGCCGGGGACGGCGGTGAGCGTGAGCGGGTAGTGGTTGACGTCGGTGACGTCGGCGGCGCCCGCCACCAGACCGCTCTCGCGGGCCGTCGCGTCCAGCGCCGCCCGGTCCACCGGGTAGTTCTGGAAGGCGACGACGGTGTCGAAGAGCGAGGAGACACCGGCCGCCCGCTGCACGTCGACCAGCGGCAGGTACTGGTGCGCGAGCAGGTCGGCCTGGTCGTCCTGGACGGACCGGGCCAGCTCGGCCAGGGTGCGGGCGGAGCCCGGACGGGCGCGCAGCGCGACGGTGTTGACGAACAGGCCGATCATCCCGGCCACGCCCGGCACCTCGGCGGGGCGGCCCGCCACGGTGACGCCGAACACCACGTCGTCCCGGCCGGTCAGCTCGCGCAGGGCGACGGACCAGGCCGCCTGTACCAGGGAGTTGACGGTGACGCCCAGGTCACGGGCGGCGTGCGTCAGGCGCCCGGTGGTCGCGGCGTCCAGCGTCCCCTCCAGGCGTACGGCCTCCTCGGCGGGCCCGTGCGCCGCGCCCACCAGGGTCGGCCGGACACCGGCGAGGGCCTCGCCCCATGCGGCGGCGGACTCCTCGTGGTCCTGTGCGGCCAGCCAGGCGAGGTGGTCGCGGTAGGGGCGGGGCTCGGCGCCCGGGTCGGCTCCGGCGTAGGCCCGCAGCACCTCGCCGAGCAGCACCGGCACCGACCAGCCGTCCAGGACGGCGTGGTGGCCGGTGACGACGAGCCGCCAGCCCTCGTCGAGCCGCAGCAGGGCGGCGCGCAGCAGCGGC
Organism: Streptomyces sp. NPDC001904; assembly: GCF_040297005.1. NCBI lineage: Bacteria > Bacillati > Actinomycetota > Actinomycetes > Kitasatosporales > Streptomycetaceae > Streptomyces > Streptomyces sp. NPDC001904. The sequence continues at coordinate 28,894 of NZ_JBEOYI010000017.1, forward strand.
GCGCGGGCGAGGTCGAAGGGCTCGGCGGTCTCGGCGCGCAGCACCGCGTCGAGCCGGTCCGCGCGGCCGCGCAGATCGTGCACGCGCCAGGGCACGGTGGCCCGTCCGCGCACCACGAGCACCGGACGGCTCACGTCCTCGTGGGCGATCGCGGAGCGCAGCACGGGGTGCCGGGAGACGACGGTGCCGAGCGCGGCGCGCAGCCGCTCGGCGTCCACGTCACCGGCCAGGTCGAGGCTGATGCGCACGCTGTACACGTCGCGGTCCTCGTCCGTGGTGAGGCTGTGCACGACGATGCCGTCCTGCAGCGGCGTCAGCGGCAGCACCTCCTCCACGCCGGAGTCGGCGAACAGCGCGGCCAGTTCGGCCTGGGGCAGCGCGGCGGGCAGCTTCTTCGCGGGCGCCGCACCGGCCGGGCCGCCCACCGCGCAGGTCGGCGCGAGCCGGGCGACGGTCCGGGCCCGGAACAGGTCGCGGATGGCCACGGTGAGGCCTTCGACGGCGGCGTGGCTGACGATGCGGGTGGCCGAGAGGGAGGTGCCGCCGATGGTGAAGAAGTCGTCGTCGATGGTGACGGACTCGACGCCGAGGACGGTGGCGTACAGGGCGCACAGGCGCGCTTCCAGGTCGGTGCGCGGGGCGCGGCCGTCGGACAGCGCGACGCGCACGGGGGCGGGCAGCGCCCGGCGGTCCAGCTTGCCGTTGGGGGTCAGCGGCAGCGCGTCGAGGACCACGACGGCGCCCGGCACCATGTACTCGGGCAGCGTGTCGGCGAGGTGGCCGCGCAGCGCCGGGGAGTCGCCCTCCGGCGAGACGATGTACGCCACGAGGCGCTTGTCGCCCGGGCGGTCCTCGCGCATCAGCACGGCGGCCCGCTCGACCGGCGGGTGCGCGAGCAGCGCGGCCTCGATGTCGCCGAGTTCGATGCGGAAGCCGCGCACCTTGACCTGGTGGTCGAGGCGGGACAGGAAGGTGAAGGAGCCGTCGTGCTCGCGCCGCACCAGGTCTCCGGTGCGGTAGAAGCGCCCGGGGCCGTAGGGGTTGGCGACGAAGCGCTCGGCGGTCAGGCCGGGCCGTCCGCGGTAGCCGCGGGCCACGCCGTCACCGGCGATGTACAGCTCGCCGCTGTACCCGGCGGGCACCGGTCGCAGGGCCGTGTCGAGCACGTACACCTGGGTGTTGAGGATCGGCGTGCCGAGCGAGACCGGGCCGTCGCCGGCCGTGACGGGGGCGGTCATCGACCAGACGGTGGTCTCGGTGGGGCCGTACATGTTGGTGACGCTCGCGGCGTGCTCGGCCAGCGGGCCGGCCAGCGACTGCGGCAGGGCCTCGCCGCCGGTCAGCACGCGCACCCCGGCGAAGACCTCCGGCCGCGTCTCGATCAGCGGCTGCCACAGGCTGGGCGTGGCCTGCACGACGGTGATGCCCTCGCGCTCGACGATCGCCCGCAGCGCGTCCGGGTCGAGCACCTCGTCGCGGCTCGCGAACACCACGCGGGCCCCGGCGAGCAGCGGCTGGAAGATCTCCAGGACGGCGATGTCGAAGCTCACGGTGGTCACGGCGAGCAGCCGGTCGGCGGGGCCGACGGGCACCGCGAGGGCCATCGCCCGGAGGAAGTTGTCCATCGCGAACCGTTCCAGGGCCACGCCCTTGGGGCGGCCGGTGGAGCCGGAGGTGTAGATGACGTACGCGGTGGAGCGCGGGTCCTGCGGGCGGCCGAGCGGGCTCGCGTCACCGGCGCGCAGGTCCACCGTGTCCAGCAGCAGCGCGGGCACACCGGCGGGCACCTCGGTGCCGGTGGTGGTGACCAGCAGGCCGGGAGCGGCGTCCGCGAGGATCATCGCGCGCCGGTCGGCGGGGTGTTCGGGGTCGATGGGCAGGTAGGCGCCGCCGGTCTTCAGGACGGCGAGCAGCGTCACGATCAGGCCGGCGGTGCGCGGCAGCGCCACCCCGACCAGGGACTCGGGGCCCGTGCCCCGGTCGGCGAGCAGGCGGGCGAGCCGGTTGGCGCGGGCGTCGAGTTCCGCGTACGTGAGGGTCTCGTCGGCGCGCAGGGCCACGGCGTCGGGCGTCGCGGCGGCCTGCCGCTCGAAGAGGTCGACCAGGGCGCCCGGAACATCGCCCGCGGTGCCGTTGGGGGCGTGCAGCAGGAGCTCGGCGGCCTCGGCGTCGAGGAGCGCGGCCCGGCCGACGGGGGCGTCGGGGGCGTCCGCGAGCGAGCCGAGCAGCCGCAGGAACCGCTCCTGGTGGGCGCGGAGTTCGTCCTCGGTGTACAGCGCGGGGTTGGCGGCGAGTTCGAGCACGACCTCGCCGGCGGCGGGGTCTCCGTACGTGGCCATCGCCAGGTCGGCCACCGGTCCGTTGGACAGCTGCCGGGGGGTGAGGAGCGCCTCGCCGAAGCGGACCCGGGCGTCGAAGGACATGGCGTTGACGGCCGTACCGAACAGGGCGGCGTCCGTGCCGGTCAGTTCACGGGCCTGGTGCAGTTCCTCGCGGCGCAGGCGCTGGGCCCGCAGCAGGGTGCCGAGTTCGGTGCGGACGGCGCGGACCAGCTCCGTGAAGGTGGCGTCGGGGCCGACGGTGAGCCGCAGCGGCAGGTCGTTGGCGAGCATGGCCGGGGTGGCGAGCGCGGCCGGAGTGCGGCGCGCGGCCACCGGTATCCCGAGGACCACGTCGTCGACGGAGAGCATCCGGCTGTGGTAGACGGCGGTGGCCGCGGCGACGACGGCGGGCCAGTGGCCGACGGCGGTGAGCGCGCCGGTCAGTTCGGCCGGCAGGTCGGTGCGCAGTCGCAGGGCGCGCGGCGAGGCGCCGGCCACGCCCTCGGAGAGGCTCTGGCGTTCCTCGGCGCCGGCCAGCCGCTCCAGCACGAGGGCGCGGTCGCCGGCGTGGTGCGTCGAGCCCTGGTAGGCGCTCTCCTCGGCCACGAGCACGTCGAGCCCGCGGGGGCGGGCCGGCTCGGGCTGCCGCCCGGCGCTCAGCGCCGTGTAGATCCTGGCCAGGCGGTCCAGGTAGCGGGTCTGGCCGAAGCCGTCCAGGACGATGTGGTGGTAGCGCAGATAGAAGAAGTGCCGCTGGTCGGAGAGGACCAGGAGCGCGTGCCGGGACAGCGGTCCCGCCTCCAGGTCGGGAACGGTGGCCAGGTCGCGGTCCATCCAGGCGCGGGCAGCGGCCTCCGGGTCGGCATCGGTCCTCAAGTCCACGACGTCCACCGGGGCGTCGACCGTGTCGGCGACGGACTGGAAGACCTCGCCGTCGTCCCCGAACCGGGCGCGCAGTGCCTGCGTCTCGGCCACGGCCAGGGCGACGGACCGGCGCAGCACCTCGATGTCGAGCGGGGCCGAGTCGAAGTGGACGGCGCACTGGTAGAGGGGGCTCTCCGGTGCCAGCCGCTGAGCCACCCACACACCGAGTTGGGCTGCGGTGACCGGCAGGCGGACCTCGTTGTGAACCTCGGAAAGTGCCAACCGACTCACGCTCCCAGAACGGTGTACCGATGCGGACCTCAAGGAGCGCGCACACCGCATGACGGCGCGACGCTCCGAGCGGAGGCTCTCCGCAGGGCCTATCTCGGCCCTATAGGGCGCGCGAGATCCGTCGGCCGTCCGCGCCGAGAACCGGCCCCGGCACGCGACGGCCACCATCCGCCGCGCATTCCGTATAGCCCCCGTGAAGGCTTCGCATAGCAACGGCTCCCAGCCTGGGGCGTGCCGCGCCGGGAAAGACCCCGCGCCCGCCCGCTGGAGGAATCAGATGCGTCGTCGCCTCGCCACCCTGCTCGTCGCCACCGTGTCCGGAATCGTGGCGTTCGCCTCCCCCGCCACAGCCGCACCGGCCGACAAGGCGCAGGTGCTGAGCAGTTGGACGCAGACCAGCGCGGCCAGCTACGACGCCTGGGTCGCGGCCCGCGGCAACCAGGGTGCCTGGTCGGCGTACGGCTTCGACTGGTCGACCGACTACTGCACCACGTCCCCCGACAACCCCTTCGGCTTCCCCTTCCAGACGGCCTGCGCACGGCACGACTTCGGGTACCGCAACCACAAGGCGGCCGGCACGTTCACCACCAGCAAGTCACGCCTCGACGACGCCTTCTACGCGGACCTCAAGCGCGTCTGCGCCGGCTACTCGGGCCTGAAGAAGACCTCGTGCGACTCGACCGCCTGGACCTACTACCAGGCCGTGAAGGCCTTCGGTTCCAGCGCCGCGGTCGACGGCACCAGGACGACGGTCTGACGACAGCGCGGCCCGCACACCACGCGCGCAGGAGCGGTGGTGTGCGGGCCGCGTGGGCCGGAGCGGGCTCAGTGCCGCTCGCGGGAGTTGCCGAAGAAGATGCGGTACAGGATCAGCAGCACGAGCGCGCCGCCGATCGCGGAGACCCAGGTCGCGCCGTCGTAGAAGTCCTTGCTGACGGGCCTGTCGAGCCACTGCGCCGATATCCAGCCGCCGATGAAGGCGCCGGCTATCCCGATGAGCGTGGTGCCGACCAGGCCGCCCGGGTCGCGCCCCGGGAGCAGAATCTTGGCGATGGCACCGGCGAGCAGGCCCAGGATGATCCAGCTGATGATGCCCATGCCGTGACTGCCTCTCTTTCATGGGGCGTTGCTGTGGACGGGCGCTGCGACGACGTCGCGATCCCTTGATCCACTACTGCCCTGAAAGACGACAAGTAGGCCGGTTACGGTTGCGGTTGAGGGGAATCGGGTGCGGGGAATCGGGTGCGGTCCGGGCCGGGTCCTACCGCGCCGCGAACGGCTGGTCGGTGCGGACGATGTCACGGCCGAGCGGCAGGAGCGAGATCGGGATCATCTTGAAGTTGGCGATGCCGAACGGGATGCCGATGATCGTCACGCACAGGGCGATGCCGGTGAAGATGTGGGCGAGCGCCAGCCACCAGCCCGCCAGGACCAGCCAGAGCACATTGCCGACGCAGGAGGGCGCGCCGGCGTCCCCGCGCTCGACCGTGGTGTACCCGAAGGGCCACAGGGCGTAGACGCCGATCCTGAACGCGGCGATGCCGAACGGGATGCCGATGATCGTGATGCAGAGCAGCGCGCCTGCCAACAGATAGCCCAGGAACAGCCAGAAGCCGCTCAGGACGAGCCAGATGACGTTCAGGACGGTCTTCACCGGCGGGGGCCTCCTGCCATTTGCTCCAGCCGCGCGATGCGCTCGGCCATCGGCGGGTGCGTGGAGAACATTTTGGACATTCCCTGGCCCGGGCGGAAGGGGTTGGCGATCATCATGTGGCTCGCCGTCTCGATCCGGGGCTCGGGTGGCAGCGGCAGCTGCTTCGTCCCCGCGTCGAGCTTGCGCAGGGCACTGGCCAGGGCCAGCGGGTCGCCGGTCAGCTGCGCGCCGGAGGCGTCGGCCTCGTACTCGCGCGAGCGGCTGATGGCGAGCTGGATGAGGGACGCGGCGAGCGGGCCGAGGATCATGACCAGGAGCATCCCGAAGATGCCGGGCCCGTCGTCGTCGTTGGAACGGCCGACCGGGATCAGCCAGGCGAAGTTCACCAGGAACATGATCACGGAGGCCAGGGCGCCGGCGACCGACGAGATCAGGATGTCGCGGTTGTAGACATGGCTGAGCTCGTGTCCGATGACACCGCGCAGCTCGCGCTCGTCCAGGATGCGCAGGATGCCCTCGGTGCAGCACACGGCGGCATTGCGCGGATTGCGGCCCGTCGCGAACGCGTTCGGCGCCTCGGTGGGCGAGATGTACAGCCGGGGCATGGGCTGCCTCGCCTGCGTGGAGAGCTCGCGCACCATCCGGTACAGGGCGGGTGCCTCGAACTCGCTGACCGGGCGGGCCCGCATCGCGCGCAGGGCCAGCTTGTCGCTGTTCCAGTACGCGTACGCGTTCGTCCCGATGGCGATGACGAGGCCGATGATCAGCCCCGTACGACCGAAGAAACTCCCGATCACGAGAATGAGGGCGGAGAGCCCTCCGAGGAGTACGGCGGTCTTCAGCCCGTTGTGCCGGCGGTGCACGGTACGCCCTCCTGGTGGTGCGGCAGGGGAACCCACTGCTCTGTCTCTTGCTGGCCACTGGTGCGCGTGTCGCGCGTGTTCCTGTCCAGTGGACCCTCCCGTACTGGTCAACGCCAGACGAGGAGGACTAGTTCCCTTGTGCACGCCCGGAGGACGGGGTGCGCGTGTAGGCCGTACGGGTCAGACCTTCTCCTGCACCTGCTGCTCGGGGAGCATCCCGGCGATCTCCAGAGCCTTCTGGTCGGGCTCGATCTCGCTGGTGCACTGGGGGCAGCGGGTGGCGATGCCCGGGATCTGCGCGTAGCAGCGCGGGCAGTCGCGCAGGGAGGCCTTGATGTCGACCGGCTTGTTGCGGTCCATGCGGGCCTGGAACTTCATCATCGGCATGACGATCAGGAAGTACAGGACGGCCGCGGTGATGAAGAAGGCGATCGTGGCGTCGATGAACTTCCCGTAGAAGAACTTCACCCCGTCGACCTCGAAGACCGCGTCGGAGTAGTCACCGATGGAGCCGGTGGCCCACCCCAGGAGAGGGGTGATGAACGCGGTGGTGAAGGCCGTCACCAGAGCGGTGAACGCCGTTCCGATGGCGAGGCCGACGGCCGTGGTGATGATGTTCCCGCGGAGGATGAATGTCTTGAACCCGCTCAGCACGGTACTGCTCCTGGGTATCGAGGTTGACTGGGGCATGCCTAAACCAGGCGACCCCAAAACGTACCAAAGAGACTTGTACGCTTGTCACCCTGTTACAAGAACAGCCCATTGTTCACAAAGTGAAGGATGAGCTGTGGAGCCCCGGAGAGGGCCACGCCGATGACGGCCGTCAGGGCGATCGCGGCGGTGAGCGGCACCGGGATCCGGTGGGCCGACGGTTCGCCCTCGGGGGCGCGGAAGAGGGCCGCGGTCCACTGGAGGTAGTAGAAGAGCGCGATCACGACGTTCACCGCCATGACGACGGCGAGCCAGCCCAGGCCCGCGTCGACGGCCGCCGAGAAGACGGTGACCTTGGCGAAGAGGCCGATGATGCCCGGCGGCAGCCCGGCGAGGCACAGCAGGAAGAAGCCCAGGACGAGCGCGGCGAGCGGGCGCGAGGCGTACAGGCCCTGGTAGTCGCTGACGCGATTGAGCGGCTTCGTGCGGGCGACCAGGGCGGCCACGGCGAAGGCGCCGAGGTTCACGGCCGCGTACATGAGGGCGTAGGCGAGCGTGGAGCCGATCGACTTCTGCGGGTCGTCGGAGTACGCGGCCGCGGCGATCGGCACCAGGAGGTACCCGGCCTGGCCGACGGAGGACCAGGCGAGCAGCCGTACGGCGCTGTACGCGCGCGTGGCCTGCTGGCGCAGGGCGGCGACATTGCCGACGGTCATGGTCAGCGCGGCGAGGGCGGCGAGCGCCGGGCCCCACACGTTCGCGTACGACGGGAACGCGACGACGGTGACGAGGATGAGCCCGGAGAAGCCGACCGCCTTGCCGATGACCGACAGGTAGGCGGCGATCGGCAGCGGTGCGCCCACGTAGGTGTCGGGTACCCAGAAGTGGAACGGGACGGCGGCCGTCTTGAAGGCGAAGCCCACGAGGGTGAGCGCGACGCCGGCTTGCGCGAGGGTGTGGAACTGACCGTTCACGTGGGTGAGTTCCGAGGCCACGCGGGTCAGGTGCAGGCTGCCCGTGGTGGCGTAGACGAAGCTCACGCCGAGCAGGGTGACGGCGGTGGCGGTGACGGAGGACAGGAAGAACTTCAGGGCCGCGTCCGAGGAGCGCCGGTCGCCGTGCTTGAGCCCGACCAGGGCGAAGGCGGGCAGCGAGGCCACCTCCAGGGCGACGACGAGCGTGGCCAGGTCCCGGGAGGCGGGCAGCAGCGCGGCGCCCGCGGCGGAGGACAGGAGCAGGAACCAGTACTCGCCCTCGGGGAGCGGCTTGTCCGCGTTCTTCGCGTCCTTGAGCGCGCTGATCGACAGGAGCGCGGTGAGCAGGGCGCCCGCGAGGACCAGGAACTGGACGACGAGGGTGAAGCGGTCCGCCGTGTAGCTGCACGCCTCGTAGGGGGCGCCCGTGAGGCAGAAGGTGGAGCGTTCGTCGCCGATCAGCGGGATCAGCGCGAGCGCGGCGGCGGCCAGGCCCGCGACGGAGATCCAGCCGAGGACCGCCTTGCGCGCGTCCCCCACGAAGAGGTCGGCGACCAGGACCACGAGGGCGGCGACGGCGGCGATCACGGGCGGCGCGATCGCGACCCAGTCGACGGACTGGACGAGGGACGCCACGGAGGGCGCGGCGACGGCGATCACTTCAGGCCTCCTGCGAGGAGCTTCTGCACGGCCGGGTTCGTGAGGCCGAGCAGGGCGGCGGGCCACAGGCCCGCGAGGACGGTGAGGGCGACGAGCGGGGTCCAGGCGGCGAACTCGTACGCCCGTACGTCCGCGAGCGCCGGGGCCTGCTGCGGGCGCGGGCCCATGCAGACGCGGCGGACCAGGATGAGCATGTACGCGGCGGTGAGCAGGGTGCCGAGCGCGGCGATGGCCATGAACACGAGGAAGGCGGGACGGCTGAGGTCGCCCGCGGGCCGGAACGCGCCGAACAGGGCGAGCATCTCGCCCCAGAATCCGGCGAGTCCGGGCAGGCCGAGCGAGGCGACGGCGGCGAAGGCGAGCAGTCCGCCCAGGCGCGGGGCCTTGCCGTACAGGGCCATGCCGCCCTGCTCCGCGAGGGTGTCGAGGTCGCTGGTGCCGGTGCGGTCCTTGAGGGCGCCGACGAGGAAGAAGAGCAGACCGGTGATGAGGCCGTGGGCGATGTTGGCGAACAGGGCGCCGTTCACGCCGGTCGGGCTCATCGAGGCGATGCCGAGGAGCACGAAGCCCATGTGGCCGACGGACGAGTAGGCGATGAGGCGCTTGAGGTCGCCCCTAGCCCCCTGCTTGGCGAGGTTCAGGCAGGCCAGGGATCCGTAGATGATCCCGATGACGGCGAGGGCGGCGAGGTAGGGCGCGAACGTGCGGAAGCCGTCGGGGGCGACGGGGAGCAGGATCCGGACGAACCCGTACGTGCCCATCTTCAGCAGCACACCGGCGAGGAGGACCGAGCCGACGGTCGGGGCGGCGGTGTGGGCGTCCGGCAGCCAGCTGTGCAGCGGCCACATCGGGGTCTTCACGGCGAGCCCGATCCCGATCGCCAGAACGGCGACGACCTGCACGGACGTGCTCAGGCCCCGGCCGTTGTCAGTGGCGAGTGCCACCATGTCGAAGGTGCCCGACTTAACGCCGATAAGGAGGATGCCGAGCAGCATCACGACCGAGCCGAGCAGGGTGAACAGGATGAACTTCCAGGCCGCCGCGGCACGGTCGGCACCGCCCCAGCGGGCGATGAGGAAGTACATCGGGATGAGCACCATCTCGAAGGCGAGGAAGAAGAGCAGGAGGTCCAGGACGGCGAAGGTGGCCAGCGTGCCCGATTCCAGGAGCAGGATCAGGGCGACGAACGCCTTGGGGGACGGGCCCGACGGCATCTTGAAGTAGGAGTACAGCGCGCACAGGAACGTCAGCAGCGCCGTGAGCACCAGGAGGGGGAGGGAGATGCCGTCGATGCCGAGGTGGATCCGCACGTGCAGCGCCGGGATCCAGCTGATGTCCGTCGTGGCCTGCATCCTGGACGGCTGGTCGTGGTCGAAGCCCAGCGCGAGGACGATCGCGGCGAGAAGGATCGCGCCGGTCACGGTCACGCCGTGGCGGAGCACGGCCTGGTCCGGGGATTTCCCCTTCAGTCCGGGCGGGGCCGGCAGCAGGGCGAGGACGGCGCCGATGAGCGGGCCGACGACGATCAGTGCGAGAAGGAACTGCATCACGGATTCGCTGATATCGATCACGGCTGCTCACGCTCCGGCGGTGGCGACGAGGACGACGGCGACCACCAGGACGACGGTGCCTGCGAGCAGGGCGCTGAGGTAGGTCTGCACGTTTCCGGTCTGGGCGCGGCGCACGGCCCAGCCGAGCGCCTTGGGCGCCTCGGCCGCCGCGCGGACGTAGGTGTCGACGACCGCGCGGTCCAGGAAGCCGACCAGTGCGGCGGCGGCCCGGACGGGGCGGACGAAGAGAGCCGTGTAGAGGGCGTCCAGGTGGAAGCCGGCGGCGGCGTGCCGGTGCAGCGGGCCCAGCACGAGCCGGCCCGGGTCGGCCGGGTCGGGGGCGCTCGCGACGTCTCCGTAGGCCGGGGCGTGGCTCGCGATGGCCTCGGCCTCGACGAGCCCGCCGTCGCCCTGCTCGGTGTCGATCGCGACGGCACCGATCGGGACGGTGGCGCGGGCCGCCATCGCGGTGGTGTGCCGCCAGGCCGCGTAGGTGACCAGGCCGCCGACGAGGGCGAAGCCCGTGCCGAGGACCGAGGTGGTCAGCGTCGGGGCGAGCGAGTGCCCGTCGAACCAGTCGGGCAGCCGCAGGAAGGACAGACCGAGGGCGAAGGAGGGGATCGCCAGGATCCACAGCACGGCGGTCATCACGACCGGCTGCCTGCCGTGGTCGGGGGCCTCGGGTCCGCGGCCGTTGAAGGCCAGCAGCCACAGCCGGGTCGCGTACGCGGCGGTGAGCAGGGCCGTGAACAGGGCGGCGACGAGGACGATCCAGCCGGACGCGGCGGGGATCGCCTGGCCGCCGACGGCGTGACCGGTGGCGGTGTGCTCGGCGGCGCCGAGGACCGCCTCCTTGGAGAAGAAGCCGCTGAAGGGCGGGATCGCGGCGAGCGCGAGCAGCGCCACGGTCATCGTCCAGAAGGCGTCGGGGACGCGGGCCCGCAGGTTGCCCATGCGGGACATCGCGGCCAGTGAGTTGGTGCCGGCGGCGTGGATGACCACGCCCGCCGCGAGGAACAGCAGCGCCTTGAAGGCGCCGTGCGTGAGGAGGTGGAAGACGGCGGCACCGCGGTCGCCGACGGCCAGGGCGCCGGTCATGTAGCCGAGCTGGCCGATCGTCGAGTACGCGAGGACGCGCTTGATGTCGTCCTGCGCGAGCGCGGCGAGTGCCGAGCCGAGCATCGTGACGCCGGCCATCACCGCGAGCACGATCAGGGCCGCCCGCGAGGCGGCGAAGACCGGGAGGAGACGGGCGACGAAGTAGACACCGGCGGCGACCATCGTCGCGGCGTGGATCAGCGCGGAGACGGGCGTGGGGCCCGCCATCGCGTCGGGCAGCCAGGTGTGCAGCGGGAACTGCGCGGACTTGCCCGCCACTCCGGCGAGCAGCAGCAGCGCGATGAGCGTCGGGTGGTCGAGGCCGCCCTGGCTCGTGACCTTGCCCAGGATCGCCGTGATGCGGAAGGAGCCGGCGTCCGTGGCGAGCGCGAACAGGCCGATCAGGAAGGGGACGTCACCGAGTTTCGTGACGAGGAAGGCCTTGAGGGAGGCGGCGCGCGCCTCGGGGGTCTCCCAGTAGTGGCCGACGAGGAAGTACGAGCAGATGCCCATGACCTCCCAGCCGACCAGCAGCACCATCAGGTCGCCCGTGTAGACGACGAGCAGCATCGCGGAGGTGAAGAGGGAGACGATCGCGGCGTACGACGGGTAGCGCGGGTCGTCGCGCAGATAGCCCGTCGAGTACAGCTGGACGCAGGTGGCGACCAGGCCGACCAGGACGGCGACGAGGGCGGCGAAGCCGTCGATGTGCAGGGCGAGTTCGATCGGCACGGAGCCGGTCGGGGTGAGTTCGGTGTGCGCGTCGAGGGCCGTGGTGCCGTTGCCCGAGCCGCCGCCCTGCTGGACGGCGACCGCCGCGGCCAGGATCAGCGCGGCGAGCGTCGGCAGGACGGCCAGCGGGCGGACGAACCCGGGCGCGGTGCGGCCGAGCAGGAGTCCGGCGACGGCTCCGAGGAAGGGCAGGAGGGGGACGAGGACGGCGAGGGTCGTGGTGGTCACGCGGTGGCCTCTGCCTTCTCCTCGGCGCCGGGTTCGTCGGCCGGGGCCCCCGACGGACCGGACGGGTCGTGCGGGTCGTCGGCCGGGTCGTGCGGTTCGGCGGCGTCGCGGAGCCTGTCGATGTCCGAGGTGCCGCGGTTGCGGTACACGGCCAGGACGATCGCCAGGCCGATGCCGATCTCGGCGGCGGCGATCGCGATGGTGAACAGGGTGAGGGCCTGGCCGGCGTGCAGGGTGTCGCGCAGCCAGACGTCGAAGGCGACGAGGTTCAGGTTGACGGCGTTGAGCATCAGCTCGACCGACATCAGGACCAGGATCGCGTTGCGGCGGGCCAGTACGCCGTACAGGCCGGTGCAGAAGAGGAGGGAGGCGAGGACGGTGGGATAGGCGAGATGCATCAGCGGTCGCCCTCCTTCGCTCCGGCGTTCTTCTTGCGGGACAGGACGATCGCGCCGACCAGCGCCGCGAGCAGCAGCACCGACAGGGCTTCGAAGGGCAGCACCCAGTGCCGGAAGAGGACCGAGCCGGTGACCGCCGTGCTGCCTTGGGCGGCGCCGTGGTCCAGGTCGATCCAGGTCGTGCGGAAGGCGTCGACGACGACCCAGACCAGGGCCGCGGCGGAGGCCACCGCGACGGTCAGGGCCGCCCAGCGGTTGGGGCTGTCGGCGTCCGGTGAGCGGCCGATGGGCGCCCGGGTCAGCATCAGTCCGAAGAGCAGGAGGACCACGACGGAACCGACGTAGATGAGGACCTGCACCCACGCGATGAACTCGGCGGTGAGCAGGAGGTACTCGACGGCGAGGCCGCCGAGGGCGACGACGAGCCACAGGGCGGCGTGCACCAGCTGCCTGGTGGTGACGGTGACGACCGCGGCGCCGAAGGTGACCAGGCCGACGAGGAGGAAGGCGATCTCGACGCCGGTCGGGGAGAGGAACCCGTGGCTGCCGGCGGCCGGTGCCGCGAGGGCTGCGGGGCCGGTCATCCGGTGCTCTCCTCTCCGGGCGCGGCGGGGGCCGCCTCGGCCGCCTGCGCCGCCGCCAGCTTCTCCGCGGCCTTGCGGGCGGCGGCGAGTTCCTTGGGCTCCTCGGCCGCCGGGTCGAGCGCGGGCGGGGCCGGCACCGTCCACATCCACTCGCGGAGCTTGTCGCGCTCGTGGGTGAGTTCGTGGATGTCGGTCTCGGCGTACTCGAACTCCGGGGACCAGAACAGCGCGTCGAAGGGGCACACCTCGATGCAGATACCGCAGTACATGCAGAGGGAGAAGTCGATGGCGAAGCGGTCGAGGACGTTGCGGGAGCGCTCGCGGCCGCCCTCCACGGCGGGCGGCACCGTCTCCTTGTGGGAGTCGATGTAGATGCACCAGTCCGGGCACTCGCGGGCGCACAGCATGCAGACCGTGCAGTTCTCCTCGAACAGGCCGATCACACCGCGGGTGCGCGGCGGGAGTTCGGGCTGGGTGTCCGGGTACTGCGCGGTGACGGTCTTCTTCGTCATCGTGCGGAGGGTGACGGCGAGGCCCTTGGCGAGGCCGGACCCAGGAATCGGGGGCATTAAGAGATCGCCACCTTCACGATGCCGGTGAGCGCGATCTGCGCCAGGGCGAGCGGGACGAGGAGGGTCCAGGAGAGTTTCTGGAGCTGGTCCTCGCGGAGACGGGGGTAGGAGACGCGCAGCCAGATCACGACGAAGGCGAGGACGGCCGTCTTGAGCAGGGTCCAGACCCAGCCGAGGCCGTCCGCGCCCCACGGGCCGTGCCAGCCGCCCAGGAAGAGGACGGTGGTCAGGCCGCACAGGACGACGATGCCCGCGTACTCGGCGAGCAGGAACAGCGCGAAGCGCAGGCCCGTGTACTCGGTGTACGCGCCGAAGATGATCTCGGAGTCGGCGACCGGCATGTCGAAGGGCGGCCGCTGGAGTTCGGCGAGGCCCGCCACGAAGAAGACGAGCGCGCCGACGATCTGCCAGGGCAGCCACCACCACTCGAAGGCGTCGAGGATGCCGGGCAGCGAGACCGTTCCGGCGGCCATGGCGACCGAGGCCGCCGCGAGCAGCATCGGCAGTTCGTACGCGAGCAGCTGCGCGGCCGTGCGCAGACCGCCGAGCAGGGAGAACTTGTTGGCGCTCGCCCAGCCCGCCATCAGCGAGCCGAGCACGCCGACGCCCAGCACGGCGAGCACGAAGAAGATGCCCGCGTCGATGACCTGGCCGACCGCGCCGTCGCCCGGCCCGACCGGGATCGCGAGCAGCACGAGGAGGTAGGGCAGCAGGGCGACGGCCGGGGCGAGCTGGAAGACACGGCGGTCGGCGTCGGCCGGGACCACGTCCTCCTTCTGCGCGAACTTGACGCCGTCGGCGACGAGCTGGGCCCAGCCGTGGAAACCGCCCGCGTACATCGGGCCGAGCCGGCCCTGCATGTGGGCCATGACCTTGTGCTCGGTCTGGCCGACGACCAGGGGCAGCACCAGGAAGGCGACGAAGACGACGACGAGGCGCAGGGCGACGTCGAGAGCGTCGTTCACTGCGTGCCTCCCTCGGTGGTGGCGGAGTCGTCGGAGTCGGCGGAGCCGGCAGGGGGGTGCTCCTCGGCCGCCGGTTCCGGCGGCGCGGCCGGTTTCGGCTCCTCGTCGAACGCGGGCTTGGCGTGGTGCCACGGGGCGTCGCTCGTCCGGGGCTTCGCCGCGGGCCCGGGCGCCGGCTCCGGCGTCGGCTCGGCCTCCGTCGTCGGCTCGGGCCGCTGGCTCGCCGAGCCCTGCGACGCGCTGCGCGCACGGCGGGCGGGCCGAGCGGGACGTTCCGGCGCCTCCGGCGGAGTCTCCGGCGCCGCCGCGGCCGTCTCGGGAGCCGCCTGACTCGCCGACCCCTGGCTCGCCGACCGGGTGCGTCGCGCCGGACGCTCCCCGGCGGCACCGGCACCCGTACCGGCAGCGGCACCGGCAGCACGCCCGGCGCCCCGCGCGGGCCGTGCCGGAGCGGGCGGCAGCTGGCCCTTCAGCGGGCCCCACTCGTTCGGGTCGGGCACGCCGGGCGGCAGCATCTGGCGGCGCTTGGGCCCGCCGTGCCCGGCCGCGGACTCACCCGGCTCCTTGGCCCCCGGCCACGCCTTCGCGACCCGCGCCGCGAGCACGAAGTCCTTGCGCAGCGGATGCCCCTCGAAGCCGTCGGGCAGCAGCAGCGGGTCGAGCCCGGGATGGTCCGTGAAGTCGACGCCGAACATCTCGTGCGTCTCGCGCTCGTGCCAGGCGGCGCCCGCGTACACGCCGACCGCCGACGCGAGCACCGGCGCCTCGTGGGAGACGGTCGTGCGCAGCAGCAGACGGCGTACGGACCCGGGCGCGACGGCCGCGACGTGCGCGCAGACGCGGAACCCGGCGCCGGGCTCGTCGACCGCGCTCAGCCAGTCGAAGTACGTGCACCCCAGGCGCGTACGGGCCGTCTCCAGGGAGGCGGTCCACTCCGCGGCCGGGACGTCCACGGTCAGCAGGTCGTACGCCTCCTCGGCCGTCGCCCCGGCGCCGAAGAGCTCCTCGACGGGGTCCGGCAGCCAGCCCGCGCTCATCGGCCCTCCCCCGGCTTCGGCGGCTCGACGAGGCCGCTGCTCAGCGCCGCCGCCGAGGGACGTCCCGCGGCCGCGTCGGCGGAGGCGTACCGCTCGCCCAGCGACTCGCGCGCGATCTTCTCCTGGAGCTTGAGGATGCCCTGGAGCAGCGCCTCGGGGCGGGGCGGGCACCCGGGCACGTAGACGTCGACCGGGATGATCTGGTCGACGCCCTTCGTCACCGAGTACGAGTCCCAGTAGGGGCCGCCGCAGTTGGAGCAGGCGCCGAAGGAGATGACGTACTTCGGCTCGGGCATCTGCTCGTACAGGCGCTTCACGGCCGGGGCCATCTTGTCGGTGACCGTGCCCGAGACGACCATCAGGTCCGCCTGGCGCGGTCCCGGCGCGAACGGGATGACGCCGAGGCGGATGAAGTCGTGCCGGGCCATGGACGCGGCGATGAACTCGATGGCGCAGCAGGCGAGTCCGAAGTTGAAGACCCACAGGCTGTAGCGGCGGCCCCAGTTGAGGACCACCTTCATCGGCTCGGGCGCCAGGCGCGAGAGCACGCCCAGCCTTTTCGGGCCCAGGGGATCGGGCAGCGCCACCGGCTCCGAGGAAGTCACATCACTCACGTCCACGTCACTCACGCCCACGTAAGGACGCCCTTCTTGTATGCGTACAGCAGGCCCACGGCGAGGAAGCCGAGGAAGATGAACATCTCGACCAGGGTGGTGGCGCCGTATCCCGGCGCGGCGAAGACCGTGGCCCAGGGGAAGAGGAAGATCGAGTCGACCGCGAAGATCACGTAGAGGAACGCGTACACGTAGTAGCGGACCTGGGTGTGGGCCCAGCCCTCGCCGACGGGGTCGACACCGCACTCGTACGTGAGGAGTTTCTCCGGGGTGGGCACCACCGGGCGCAGCAGCCGTCCCGCGCCGAAGGCCACGGCGACGAAGAGCACGCCGACGACGGCGAGCAGCCCGACCACCGAGTACGAGTGGAAGTAGTCCGCCGCGATGACGGTCACGTCTCAGCGCCCCTCGCGTGTTCGTTGTTGGTTCGTGTTCGACGATCTGTACGGACAGGGAGTCTAGGGCCTGTTAAAGGAACGGTAAGCAGTCCGGTGCCGTGCGGGTGGTCGGCGAGGTGGGGTTATCCCCCGTTCCTCCCGGGCGGTCCGCCTCATGGCGCCGCCCGTCGGGCGCAGGGCACTCTTTCGGTTATGACCGACCCACTCCACGTTCCCGACGCCACGGACGGCGACCCGGGCAGCACGGACGCCGACCGTCCCGTGCTGCCGCCGGCGCGTTTCGCCCTCGACCGGCACACCTGGAAGGAGATCGCGTATCTCCTGAGCAGTTTCCCGCTGTCGATCGTCGGCTTCGTGTACGCCGTGACGATGCTGGCGCTCGGCGCCGGGTTGACGGTGACCGTGATCGGACTGCCGCTGATCGCCGGCGGGCTGCGCGGCGCGCGGCTGCTGGGGCGGGCGGAGCGGGCCCGCGCCCGGGCGCTGCTCGACGTGCGGATCGACGAGCCGAGCCCGCTGCCGGTGCGCAACGCGGGCGGGTTCTTCGCCTGGCTGTGGAACGGTCTGAAGGACCCGGTGGGCTGGCGGACCGTGCTGTACGAGGTGATCCGGCTGCCGTGGAGCGTGCTGACGTTCGCGCTGATGCTGCCGTCGCTGCTGGTGCTGTGGCCGGTGCTGCCGTTCATCGCGCGGGGTCTGGCCAACGCGGACCGGGCCATGATCCGCGCGCTGCTCTCGCCGTCGGACGAGCTGGAGCAGCGGATCGCCGAGCTGGAGTCGGACCGGGGCGTCGTGGTCGACACGGCCGCCGCCGACCTGCGCCGCATCGAGCGCGACCTGCACGACGGCGCGCAGGCCCGCCTGGTGAATCTGGCGATGGGGCTCGGCCTCGCCAAGGAGAAGCTCCTGGAGGATCCCGACGCGGCGGCGCTCATGGTCGACGAGGCGCACGGCGAGGTGAAGCTCGCCCTCCAGGAGCTGCGGGACCTGGCCCGCGGCATCCACCCGGCGGTCCTCACCGACCGCGGCCTGGACGCGGCCCTGTCCTCCGTGGCCGCGCGCTGCACGGTGCCGGTGAAGGTGACGGCCGACCTTCCGGCCCGGCCCGCCGAGGCGATCGAGGGCATCGCCTACTTCACGGTCTCCGAGCTGCTGCAGAACATCAGCAAGCACAGCCGGGCCACGCAGGCCAGCGTCGACGTGTGGCGCAGCGGCGACCGGCTGATGCTCCAGGTCCAGGACGACGGGCGCGGCGGCGCGAGCCTCGACAAGGGCACCGGCATGGCCGGGCTCGCGGAGCGGCTCGGCGCGGTCGACGGCCTGTTCGTCGTGGACTCGCCGGAGGGCGCCGGCACGACGGTGACAGCCGAGCTGCCCTGGCGCGACCGGGGGTAGGGATAACCCCCGGCCGAAGACGCCGATCCACCGCATGGCCCGGTCCCCCGTCGCCGGGGACCCTGGAATCAGCACGGCACACCAGCCCGCTCAGCAGAAACGGACGGCACCCCGATGGCCACGCAGCAGTACGGATACGGCGACGAGTACGCGTACTCGTACGACGACGGCCGCCACCACGGCCACCGCGGCGACGACGGCACCCCGCGCCGCGGCCCGAGCCGGATCCCGGCGTGGCTGCGCGCGCCGGTCGAGGGCCGCACCTGGCGGGAGTTCTGCTACCAGCTGCTGTCCCTGCCGATCAGCATCGTCTTCTTCGTCTGGTCGGTGACGATGATGTCGCTCGGCGCGGGCCTGCTGATCACCTTCATCGGGGTGCCGGTCCTCGCGGCCGGTCTCGCCGGGGCGCGCGGCTTCGGCGCCCTGGAGCGGGCCCGGGCGCGCGGTCTGCTCGGCCTGGACGTCGGCACGCCGGAGCCGGTGCGCCCGCGGAAGGGCGGCGGCCCGCTGGCCTGGATGGGCGCGACGCTCAAGAGCG
Source organism: Streptomyces sp. NPDC001904 (assembly GCF_040297005.1). Classification (NCBI taxonomy): domain Bacteria; kingdom Bacillati; phylum Actinomycetota; class Actinomycetes; order Kitasatosporales; family Streptomycetaceae; genus Streptomyces; species Streptomyces sp. NPDC001904. Next base: position 47,281 of record NZ_JBEOYI010000017.1, read on the forward strand.
GGGTCTCGTGGCGGCACCTGCTGTACGGGGTGCTGCACTTCCCGTGGGCGACCTTCGCGTTCTCGGTGGCGCTGACGTTCTGGGCGACGGGGTGGACGCTGTTCACGTACCCGCTGTGGCAGTGGGTCTTCCCGATGTACGCGGGTCAGAACGGGCTGCAGCTCTACGGCGACGCCGGCCACTCCGTCTACCTGGACAACCCCTTCGAGATCACGGTCACCTCGCTGGCCGGCCTGCTCGTGGTGCTCGCGACGCCGTGGGTCGTCCGGGGCCTGACGACGGTGGACCGGCTGATGGTCGGCGGGCTGCTCGGCCCGTCGCGGCTGGCCTCGCGCGTGGTGGAGCTGGAGTCGGACCGGGGCGTCGTGGTCGACACGGCCGCCGCCGACCTGCGCCGCATCGAGCGCGACCTGCACGACGGCGCGCAGGCCCGTCTGGTCAGCCTGGCCATGGAGCTGGGTCTGGCGAAGGAGAAGCTCACCGAGGACCCCGAGGCCGCCGCGCGCATGGTCGACGAGGCGCACGGCGAGGTGAAGACCGCGCTCCAGGAGCTGCGGGACCTGGCCCGCGGCATCCACCCGGCGGTCCTCACCGACCGCGGCCTGGACGCGGCCCTGTCCTCCGTCGCCTCGCGGTGCACCGTGCCGGTGACGGTGGAGGTGGACCTCGACGAGCGCCCGGCGCCCGCCATCGAGGGCATCGCCTACTTCACCGTCTCCGAGCTGCTGCAGAACATCAGCAAGCACAGCCGGGCCACCCGGGCGACGGTCGACGTGTGGCGCACCGGCGACCGGCTGATGCTCCAGGTCCAGGACAACGGGGTGGGCGGCGCGGCGGCCGACGCCGGTTCGGGCCTCGCGGGTCTGGCCGGGCGGCTCGGCGCGGTCGACGGGATCCTGCTGGTCGACTCGCCCCCCGCCGGGCCGACCCGGGTGACCGCCGAGCTGCCGTGGCGGCGGGCGTAGCGCCCACGACGGCACCCGGGGCATTCGTGCCGCTCACCCCCGCCCACCCCCGGTTCCTGCGATGCTGGTCCTGTTCATGACTGCCCCGGTGACAGGTGTCCCGGGGCGTTGGGGGGCCGGAAAACGTGGAGGACAGGGTGCGGGTGGTCATCGCCGAGGATTCAGTGCTGCTCAGGGAGGGGCTGACCCGGCTGCTGACCGACCGCGGACTCGAGGTCGTCGCCGGGGTGGGCGACGGCGAGGCGCTGGTCAAGACGATCACCGAGCTGGGCGACCAGGACCAGCTCCCGGACGTGGTCGTGGCGGACGTACGGATGCCGCCCACGCACACGGACGAGGGCGTGCGCGCGGCGGTCAAGCTGCGCGCCCGCTTCCCCGACCTCGGGGTCCTGGTCCTGTCGCAGTACGTGGAGGAGCAGTACGCCACCGAACTGCTGGCCGGATCGAGCCGGGGCGTGGGCTATCTGCTCAAGGACCGGGTCGCCGAGGTCCGGGAGTTCGTGGACGCGGTCGTGCGGGTCGCCGAGGGCGGTACCGCGCTCGACCCGGAGGTCGTCGCCCAGCTGCTCGGCCGCAGCCGCAAGCAGGACGTCCTCGCGAACCTCACCCCGCGCGAGCGCGAGGTCCTCGGCCTGATGGCGGAGGGCCGGACGAACTCGGCGGTCGCCCGGCAGCTCGTGGTGAGCGACGGCGCGGTGGAGAAGCACGTGAGCAACATCTTCCTGAAGCTGGGCCTGTCGCAGAGTGACGGGGATCACCGCCGGGTTCTGGCCGTCCTCACCTACCTGAACTCGTGATCACCTGACACTCTGTCAGATACAGGCTCCGGCGACACTGGCTCTTTTCTCGATCCAGGATGCGATTGCTCAGAAGAAGGTGACCCTTACAGACGTAGGGTGGGCCTGGGGAAGGCCGGTGGGACGGCCCTGCCCGCACAGCCGCCTCGAGGGAGGTCCAGTTCAGTGACGAGCCAGGTCAGTAGCGCAACCGAGCAGGCCGACAGTGCTGTGGTCGGGGAACAGCGCACACCGACGAGTGGATCCAGCAAGGACGTACGGCGTGTGGACCGGGTCATCATCCGGTTCGCGGGCGACTCCGGTGACGGTATGCAGCTCACGGGTGACCGGTTCACCTCGGAGACCGCCTCGTTCGGCAACGACCTGTCCACCCTGCCGAACTTCCCGGCGGAGATCAGGGCCCCCGCCGGCACGCTGCCGGGCGTCTCCTCCTTCCAGCTGCACTTCGCCGACCACGACATCCTGACGCCGGGCGACGCGCCGAACGTCCTGGTGGCGATGAACCCGGCGGCCCTGAAGGCGAACATCGGGGACGTGCCGCGCGGCGCCGAAGTCATCGTCAACACGGACGAGTTCACCAAACGGGCGATGTCGAAGGTCGGTTACGCGGCCAGCCCGCTGGAGGACGGCTCGCTCGACGGCTTCCACGTCCACCCGGTGCCGCTGACCACGCTGACGGTGGAGGCGCTCAAGGAGTTCGACCTCTCCCGCAAGGAGGCCGAGCGCTCCAAGAACATGTTCGCGCTGGGCCTGCTGTCGTGGATGTACCACCGGCCGACCGAGGGCACGGAGAAGTTCCTCAAGGCGAAGTTCGCCAAGAAGCCCGAGATCATGAAGGCCAACCTGACGGCCTTCCGGGCGGGTTGGAACTTCGGCGAGACGACCGAGGACTTCGCGTTCTCCTACGAGGTGGCCCCGGCGCAGTCCGCGTTCCCGGTGGGCACCTACCGCAACATCTCGGGGAACCTGGCGCTGTCCTACGGGCTGATCGCGGCCTCCCGGCAGGCGGATCTGCCGCTGTACCTGGGCTCGTACCCGATCACCCCGGCCTCCGACATCCTGCACGAGCTGTCGAAGCACAAGAACTTCGGTGTGCGCACCTTCCAGGCGGAGGACGAGATCGCCGGGATCGGCGCCGCGCTGGGCGCGGCCTTCGGCGGCAGCCTCGCGGTGACGACGACGTCGGGGCCGGGGGTGGCGCTGAAGTCGGAGACGATCGGTCTGGCGGTCTCCCTCGAACTGCCGCTGCTGGTGGTGGACATCCAGCGCGGCGGCCCGTCCACCGGGCTGCCCACCAAGACCGAGCAGGCCGACCTGATGCAGGCGATGTACGGGCGCAACGGCGAGGCGCCGGTCCCGGTCGTCGCCCCCCGCACCCCGGCCGACTGCTTCGACGCGGCCATGGAGGCGGCCCGGATCGCGGTCACCTACCGCACCCCGGTGCTGCTGCTCTCCGACGGCTACCTGGCCAACGGCTCGGAGCCCTGGCGGATCCCCGAGGTCGACGAACTCCCCGATCTGCGGGTGCAGTTCGCGTCCGGCCCGAACCACACGCTCGACGACGGCACCGAGGTCTTCTGGCCGTACAAGCGCGACCCGCAGACGCTGGCCCGCCCGTGGGCGATCCCCGGCACGCCGGGCCTCGAACACCGGATCGGCGGCATCGAGAAGCAGGACGGCACGGGGAACATCTCCTACGACCCGGCCAACCACGACTTCATGGTCCGCACCCGGCAGGCCAAGATCGACGGCATCGAGGTGCCGGACGTCGAGGTCGACGACCCGGCGGGCGAGGCCCGCACGCTGGTGCTCGGCTGGGGTTCGACGTACGGCCCGATCACCGCGGCGGTCCGCCGCCTGCGCACCGCGGGCGAGCACATCGCCCAGGCCCATCTGCGCCACCTCAACCCGTTCCCGCGGAATCTGGGCGAGGTCCTGAAGCGTTACGACAAGGTGGTGATCCCCGAGATGAACCTCGGTCAGCTCGCCACGCTCGTGCGGGCCAGGTACCTGGTGGACGCGGAGTCCTACAACCAGGTCAACGGTATGCCGTTCAAGGCTGAGCAGCTCGCCACGGCTCTCAAGGAGGCCATCGATGGCTGATACGCAGACCAGCGGGTCCAGGGAGTCCACGGAAGGAACCGGGGACACCGCCGAGACGCTTCTGTCCCTCGTCCCCCGGGCCGAGGGCAAGCAGTCCATGAAGGACTTCAAGTCCGACCAGGAAGTGCGCTGGTGCCCCGGCTGCGGTGACTACGCGATCCTCGCCGCCGTCCAGGGCTTCATGCCCGAACTCGGCCTGGCGAAGGAGAACATCGTCTTCGTCTCCGGCATCGGCTGCTCCTCGCGCTTCCCGTACTACATGAACACGTACGGGATGCACTCCATCCACGGTCGCGCCCCGGCCATCGCGACCGGTCTGGCCTCCTCGCGCCGCGATCTGTCCGTGTGGGTGGTGACCGGTGACGGCGACGCCCTGTCCATCGGCGGCAACCACCTGATCCACGCGCTGCGCCGCAATGTGAACCTGAAGATCCTGCTGTTCAACAACCGGATCTACGGCCTCACCAAGGGCCAGTACTCCCCCACCTCCGAGGTCGGCAAGATCACCAAGTCGACCCCGATGGGTTCGCTGGACGCGCCCTTCAACCCGGTCTCGCTGGCGATCGGCGCGGAGGCGTCCTTCGTGGCCCGCACCGTGGACTCCGACCGCAAGCACCTCACCTCGGTGCTGCGCGCGGCCGCCGACCACCAGGGCACGGCGCTCGTCGAGATCTACCAGAACTGCAACATCTTCAACGACGGCGCCTTCGAGGTGCTGAAGGACAAGCAGCAGGCCGAGGAGGCGGTCATCCGCCTGGAGCACGGCGAGCCGATCACCTTCGGCGCCGACGGCTCCAAGGGCGTCGTCCGCGACCCCGCCACCGGCGACCTCGCGGTCGTCCCGGTGACGGACGCCAACCGCTCCGAGATCCTCGTCCACGACGCCCACGCCGCGTCCCCCACGACGGCCTTCGCGCTCTCCCGGCTGGCCGACCCGGACACCCTGCACCACACGCCCATCGGCGTCCTGCGCAGCGTCGAACGGCCGGTCTACGACACGCAGATGGCCGACCAGCTGGACGCCGCGATCGAGCGCGACGGCAAGGGGGACCTCGGGGCGCTGCTCGCGGGCGGCGACACCTGGACCGTGGTCGGCTGACCGCGCGCCACGCACAGGGGGCCGGCCCCACCGTCTCGGTGGAACCGGCCCCTTTCTCCGTCTCCGGCCGGGCTCAGACGTCGGGGATGTCGCGCCGGGCCCGGACCAGGGTGTCCCGGTCCACCACGACGAGGCGCTGTCCCGGGCCGAGCGTCACGCCCGGCGGCAGTGCGGCGTCGAAGACCGCGCCGATCACCGCGTAGTCCCCGTCGATCAGCTGGAACACGTCCGGGCACCCTTCACCCGTCACACAGCCCCGCACCCTGGGGGCGTCTCCCAGACGGTGGTGAATCTTCAACTCTGTCCTCTCCACAGGGCGGGGAGGAACGGGCGCCTGCGGAGGAGTCCCCGCCTGCCGCCCCCTCAGCGGAAGGCGGCCGCAGCACACTGCCACTGCAAAGCGGGGGCAGGAAGAAGCCGCCCCCGACACGAAAACGCGTGACCCCGCGATTGGTCACTGCACATGACGCACGTACGCCACGAATCAGCGCATCGGCGTATTCAGGAAGTCGGCGGATCCTGTATGCCGACGACCCACCACTCCTCCGGCTCGTCGGCCAGTTCCTCCAGCATCGCGTCGACCATCTGCCCCGCGCGCCCCTCCAGGGACGACTCGGGGTAGCTGCGGCGATGGTCCACCGTGCGCCCCCAGTACTCGCGGAAGAGGTCGTTGCGGCACAGCACCCTGAGCTGGCCCAGCGTCTCGTTCCACGACAGCATGCCGACCCGGTGGGCCAGCAGCACCACGGCGTACTCGCGGTTCACGAAGAGCATCTGCCGTCGCTTCTGGACCGTCAGGCTGGGCAGCGTGCTCAGCGCCGCGGCCAGCGTCGGATCGTCGATGGCGCGGTCCATCTGCTCCAGCGCCACCCGCTGGGCCTGGACGACGTTCGAACGATGCATCTCCTCGGCCACCCTGGCGAGCTGGCCGATCAGCTGGAGGACCAGCTCCTCTCTGCGTCGGCCGCGGTCGAACCCGGACCGCAGCCGGCCGCCGAACTTCCTCAGCGGCGATACCCGTGTCCCCATGTCAAAGATGAACCCCCGAATTCGGAACGGCGACGAGCGTCCCCCTTCAGGATGCCGGGCTGCGTACCACATCGCGGGAGGCGGACGGGGGGCGCACGGAAGGATGGCGGGTTTGTGCGGAGCGACGCCCCGTCCGGGCGTCTGCCCGGCACCGGGCACGCTCATTCCGGGCCGAACGGCCCTCGCCGGCCCGGCCGCCCCGCGCACGGGGAAGTTACGTCACCCGGCCGACCCGGGGACCCGGGCCGCGTCGTACCTCTCCCGCGCCTCGACGACCGCGTCCAGGCGCCGGTCGGTCCACTCCGCGAGCGCCCGGACCTGCTCGGCCGCCTCCCGGCCCAGCGCGGTGAGGCAATAGTCGACCCGCGGCGGGATGACGGGCTTGGCGTCGCGGTGGACGACACCGTCCCGCTCCAGGGTCTGGAGCGTCTGGGTGAGCATCTTCTCGCTGACCCCGCCGATCTCCCGGCGCAGCTCGCTGAAGCGGAACGAGCGCTCCTCGAGCGCGAGCAGCACCAGGACGCCCCAGCGGCTCGTGACGTGCTCCAGGACGAGGCGCTGGGGACAGAGCCCCTCGCCGGGCGACATCGTCCACTCACGCACCTTGCTCACTCCCATGCCAGTACCTTACTTCAAAGTGGGTACTTACGAATCCACAGTGCAGCCTTTACGGTGAGGAAGAACGCGAACAAGCCGCATCAAGGAGTTTTCGGACATGGGTCTCGTCGTCACCGGTGCCACCGGCCACCTCGGCCACCTCGTCGTCGAAGGGCTGCTCGCCGCGGGGGTGCCCGCCGGGGACATCGCCGCGGTCGTCCGCAGCCAGGAGAAGGGGGCGGCGCTCGCCGCCCGCGGCGTCGAGCTGCGCATCGCCGACTACGGCACGCCCGCGACCCTGAAGGACGCCTTCCGGGCCGGCGACCGCGTGCTCTTCGTCTCCGGCAGCGAGGTCGGGCAGCGGGTGTCCCAGCACCGGGCCGTGATCGACGCGGCCAAGGAGGCCGGGGTGGCGCTGCTGGCGTACACCGGCGTGCTGGGCGGCCCCGACGCCGACTTCGTCCTCGCCGACGAGCACAAGGTCACCGAGCAGGCGATCCTCGACTCGGGGCTGCCGTACACGTTCCTGCGCAACGGCTGGTACCACGAGAACTACACGCAGAACCTCGCCCCGGTCCTGGAGCACGGCGCCGTCGTGGCGAACGCGGGCGAGGGGCGCGTCGCCTCGGCCTCGCGCGCCGACTACGCCGCGGCCGCCGTCGCCGTGCTGACCGGCGAGGGCCACGAGAACCGCGCCTACGAGCTGAGCGGCGACACCGCCTGGTCGCTCGCCGAGTACGCGGCCGAGGTGTCCCGGCAGTCCGGCAAGGAGATCGTCTACCGGAACGTGACGCCGGAGCAGAACCGCGAGGTGCTGGTCGGCGCGGGCCTCCCGGCCCCGCTCGCCGACATCCTCGTGGACGTCGACACCGCGATCGGCAAGGGCCTGCTCGCGCGCGGCGACGGCGACCTCGCGCGGCTCATCGGCCGCCCGACCACGCCCCTCGCCGACGCCGTCGCGGCGGCGCTGAAGTAGCCCTTTCCGGGACAGCCCGACCGTCAGGACCGTATCGCGATACGGGAATGACACACCTCGCCCCGCGGCGCTACCTTTCGAGGTGGCCGCCGCGGGGCTGCCGGGTGTCTGGAGGAGGGGCTGCGTTGGCCGAGGGCAAGCAGGACAACCAGGGGCGGACCGGGGTCGTCAACGGCGCGGCGGCCTATGTGATGTGGGGGCTCGTCCCCCTGTTCTGGCCGCTCCTCAAGCCCGCGGGGGCCGGGGAGATCCTGGCCCACCGGATGGTGTGGTCGCTGGTCGTGGTGGCCGCCGCGCTGCTCTTCGTCCGCAAGTGGGGCTGGCTGCGCGAGCTGGCGCGTCAGCCGAGGCGGCTCGCGCTGGTGACCGTCGCCGCCGCCGTGATCACCGTGAACTGGGGCCTCTACATCTGGTCGGTGAACGCGGGGCACGTGGTCGAGGCGTCCTTGGGCTACTTCATCAACCCGCTCGTCTCCATAGCGCTCGGCGTGCTGCTGCTCGGGGAGCGGCTGCGGCCCGCGCAGTGGGCGGCCGTGGGGGTCGGCCTGCTCGCGGTGCTGGTGCTCGCCGTGGGATACGGGCGGCCGCCGTGGATCTCGCTGGCGCTGGCCTTCTCGTTCGGCACGTACGGGCTGGTGAAGAAGAAGGTCGATCTGGGCGGGGTCGAGTCGCTGGCCGCCGAGACCGCCGTGCAGTTCCTGCCCGCGCTCGGCTATCTGGTCTGGCTCGGCACGCAGGGGCGGCTGACGTTCGCCCAGGAGGGCTTCGGGCACGGGGCGCTGCTGGCCTCGACCGGGCTCGTCACCGCGATCCCGCTGGTGTGCTTCGGCGCCGCCGCGATCCGGGTGCCGCTCTCCACGCTCGGGCTGCTGCAGTATCTGGCGCCGGTCTTCCAGTTCGCCCTCGGCATCCTGTACTTCCACGAGGCCATGCCGGCCGAGCGGTGGGCCGGATTCGGGCTGGTGTGGGCGGCGCTGGCGGTGCTGACCTGGGACGCGCTGCGCTCGGCGCGGGCCGGGCGGGCACGCCTGGCGCGGGCCGCGGCCGCCGCCACGGCCGTCCCCGACCCGGCCGGGACCGGCGTGCAGCGGGAAACCGCGCGCTGACCCGCCATTGTCTGTGCCCGGCTCTATAACGGACGTATGACTCTGCACTGGAAACTCGTCGTGGACGCCGCCGACCCGCACGCCCAGGCCGTCTTCTGGGCGGCGGCGCTCGGCTACGCGGTGGAGGACAACGCCGCACTGATCGACCAGCTCATCGGCGTCGGCGCGCTGCCCGAGGAGGAGACCGTCGCGTTCCAGGGGCGGCGCGCCTTCCGGGACCTGATCGCCGTACGCCACCCGGACGACCCGGTCGACGAGCGGACCGGGACCGGGCTCGGCCGGCGGGTGCTGTTCCAGAGGGTGCCGGAGGCCAAGACGGTCAAGAACCGGCTGCACATGGACGTCCACGCGGAGCAGGGACGGCGCGACGCCGAGGCGGAGCGGATCACCGGCCTCGGCGCGCGCGTCGTGGAGCGGGTGAAGTCCCAGGGCGGCGAGTGGATCGTGATGGCGGACCCGGAGGGGAACGAGTTCTGCGTGTGCTGACGCCCGTCCCCCGGGCCGGGCACCGTCAGCTGTCGAAGTCCGTGCCCCGGGACGTCTTCTCCCACGCGGCGAGGTCGGCCCGCTGGGCGTCCAGGTGGGCGAGGACGGCGTCCAGCGCGTCCCCGCCGAGCGGCAGCCGCAGCGGTGTCGCGTCGGCGTCGAGGGCGAGCCGGATCGCGGCGGCCGCCTTGGCGGGGTCGCCGGGCTGCAGGCCGTCGGAGGTCTCCACCATCCGGCGGGTGGCCCCGGCCGTCTCGGTGTACTCGGGCATCGGGTCGGAGAAGTAGGCGGCGCCCTTGCCGAAGAGGTTGGTGCGGAAGGCACCGGGCTCCACGGCGAGCACCTTGATCCCGTACGGCGCGACCTCGGCGAGGAGCCCCTCGGACAGCTGCTCCAGGGCCGCCTTCGTCGCGCTGTACGCGGAGAATCCGGCGAAGGAGAGCTGGCCGCCGACGCTGCTCATGTTCACGATCGCGCCGCTGCGCCGCTCCCGCATCTGCGGCAGCAGCGCCCGGGTCAGCCGGGCCGGACCAAAGACGTGCAGGTCGAACAGGTCCCGCAGTTCGGCGTCGGTGGTCTCCTCGAAAGCGCCGACCTGGGTGCGGCCCGCGTTGTTGACGAGGACGTCGACGCGGCCGTAGCGGGCCAGGACCTCGGCGGCCACCGCGTCGACCCGCTCGCCGTCGGTGATGTCGAGGGAGATCGCCTCCACCCGGTCGGGGTGGGCGGCGACCAGGTCGGCCAGGGCCTCGGCGCGGCGGGCGGTGCCGATCACCGTGTCGCCCGCGGCGACGGCCGCCTCGGCGATCGCCCGGCCGAAGCCGCTGGTCGCGCCGGTCACGAGCCACACCTTGGCGTTGTTGTCGCTGCTCATCTCGGTTCCCCTTCGCATGATCCGTCGCATCTGCTCAACTGCCGTGCGGGGCTTGCCCCTTCGGCATGTCCCCATCCTTCTGCCGCGACCCCGTCCGCGTCCAAGACCTCCCGTGATAGCCATGGGTTATGGACGTCCATGGGCGCGATCTGCGCTACTTCACCGCGGTCGCCGACGAGTTGAGCTTCACGCGGGCCGCCGAGCGGCTGTACGTCTCCCAGCCCGCCCTGAGCAAGCAGATCCGGGCGCTGGAGCGGCAGCTCGGCGCCGAGCTGTTCGTCCGCGACCGGCGCACCGTGCGGCTGACGGGGGTGGGCGAGGCGCTGCTGCCGCACGCCCGCGCGCTGCTCGCCGCCTGGGAGAGCGCCGAGGAGGACGTGCGCCGGGTCCGGGCGGCCGAGCGGAACACCCTGGTGGTCGGCATGTCGACCAGCCCCGGCCGCGGCCTGCTGCCGGCCCTGCGCTCCCGCCTCCTGGCCGCCCACCCCGACGCGCGGCCCGCGCTCCATCAGGTCGGCTGGGCCGATCCGAGCGCGGGTCTCGCGGACGGTTCGAGCGACGTCGCGTTCGTCTGGCTGCCGCTGCCCGACGGGGAGCGGTACCGGTCGGTGGTGGTCGCCGAGGAGCCCCGGCTCGTGGCGCTGCCGCCGGGCCACCGGCTGGCGGGGCGGGCCGCGGTGGACTTCGCGGACCTGCTCGACGAGCCGTTCCTCGCGCTGCCCGCGGAGGCGGGGGCGCTGCGGGACTACTGGCTGGCCCTGGACGCGCGCGCCGGGCGGGCGCCCCGGATCGGCGGTGTCGTGAGCAGTGCCGAGGAGACCCATGAGGCGGTGGCGAACGGGCAGGGGGTGGTGCTGCTGGCCGTCGGCAACGCCCCGCTGATCGTCCGCGACGAGGTCACCGCCCTGCCGGTGCGCGGCATCTCGCCCTCCCGTCTCGCGGTGGCCGCCCGGCACGACGACTCCCGCCCCCTGGTGCGCGCGTATCTGGCCGCCGCGGCGGCGGCCGCCGGGCCGGAGCGCCCCCCTATCGCCGACTAAATGCATCTGCATATACTGCACACGCATCTATCCGGCGTACGCGCTCCGCTTGCGCGCACCTCTGGGGGAACCATGACCACGACCGCCACGACCGTCGCCACGACCACGGACACCGGCGCCGCCCGCAGCTTCCTCTTCGTCCTCGGCAGCAGCCGCCCCGGCGGCAACACCGAGGTGCTGGCCCGCAAGGCCGCCGAGCAGCTGCCGCCGGGCGTCACCCAGCGCTGGATCGATCTCGCCGAGCATCCGCTCCCCGATTTCGAGGACCTGCGCCACGACAGCGACCACGTCCGGCCGACGGAGGGGCCCACGGCCGAGCTCCTGGACGCGACGCTGGCGGCCACGGATCTCGTGATCGCCTCGCCGCTCTACTGGTACTCGGTCTCCGCGTCCACGAAGCGCTACCTGGACCACTGGTCGGGCTGGCTGCGCACGCCGGGCGTCGACTTCAAGAAGACCCTCGCCGGGCGCACCCTGTGGGGCGTGACCGCGCTCGCGCACGAGGAGTCCGAGGTCGCCGACCCGCTGGTGGGCACCCTCAACAACTCGGCCGCGTACCTGGGCATGCGGTTCGGCGGCGTCCTGCTGGGCAACGGCAGCAAGCCCGGCGACGTGCTCAGGGACGAGGAGGCGCTGCGCGCGGCCAAGACGTTCTTCGCGCGGGAGGCCCCGCTCGCCGCGTTCCCGTACGAGCGCTAGCGCTACGCGGTGATGTCCTTCGCCGTGAAGCGGGCCCACGCCGCCGAGCCGAACACGGCCGCGTACAGCGCCTGGATCTCCAGGTTCTTGACCAGGTCGGTCCAGTAGACCGGTTCGCGCATCAGGTCGGCGAAGGACAGCCAGTGGTGGGAGAAGAAGTACGGCTGGATCGCGTGGAGCTGCGGGATCTGGTCGAGGATCTGGACCGTGATCAGCAGCCCCACCGTGGTCGCCATCGCCGCGATGCCGCTTCCGGTGAGCGTCGACACGAACAGGCCGAGCGCGGCGATCCCGAGCAGGGAGGCCGCCACGACCAGGGCGATGAGGAAGGCCCGCCACAGGCCCTCCCCGAAGCCGATCGTCGTGCCCGAGATGGTGACCAGGTCGCCGAGCGGGAAGAGGATCGCGCCGGTGATCAGCGCCGAGACCGCCACGGCGAGGGTCGCCACCAGGCAGAACGCCATCGTCGTCGCGTACTTGGTGAGCAGCAGGCGGGTGCGGCCGGCGGGGGCGACGAGCAGATAGCGGAGCGTTCCGGCGTTCGCCTCGCCCGCGATCGCGTCCCCCGCGATCACCCCGACCGACATCGGCAGGAAGAACGGCAGCGTCGCCGCCAGCGAGGTGAAGACCAGGAACAGGCCGTTGTTCGTGATCTGCGCGATGAAGGCCGGGCCCGCGGAGCCCTCGCCGCCGCCCCCGCCGACCCCCGATCCGTCGCTCGTCTCGATCTTGACGGCGATGCCGATGAGGACCGGCACCCCGGTCAGGACCGCCAGCAGCGCGAGCGTGCGCCAGCGGCGGAAGGTCATGGTCAGCTCGGAGCGCAGCAGCCCGAGGGTCCACAGCGCCCGGACCGGCCGGACCGCCGCCTCAGCCCGCGACATCGAAGCCCTCCCCGGTCAGGGCGACGAACGCGTCCTCCAGGGACGCCCGCTCGACGCCGAACCCGCGCACCCGCACCCCCGCCGCCACCAGGGCCGCGGTCAGGTCCGCGAGATCCGTCTCCGGGGGCGGCGGCTCGGCCGTCACCCGCTCGCCCTCCGCGGCCAGGACCGTGATGCCGTGCTCCTTCAGTACGCGGCGGGCGTCCGCCGGGTCCGGGGTGGTGACGGTGAGCTTCCCGCGGGCACCCGCCGCCAGGTCGGCGACCGGGCCCTGGGTGAGCAGCCGGCCCTGCGCCATCACGGCCGCATGGGTGCAGACCTGCTCGATCTCGTCGAGGAGGTGCGAGGAGAGGAAGACGGTGGTGCCGTCCGAGGCCAGCTCCCGCACCAGGGTTCTGATCTCGCGCATGCCCTGCGGGTCGAGCCCGTTCGTCGGCTCGTCCAGGACGAGCAGCTTGCGCGGCTGGAGCAGGGCCGCCGCCAGACCGAGGCGCTGCTTCATGCCGAGCGAGTACGCCTTCGCCTTCTTGGCCGCGGCGGACGTCAGGCCCACCCGGTCCAGGGCCCGCGCGACCCGGGCGCTGCGGGTGCGGGGGTCGGCGGTGGGGTCCGCCGCGTCGAAGCGCAGCAGATTGTCCCGGCCGGACAGGAACCCGTACAGGGCGGGCCCCTCGATCAGCGCGCCCACCTGCGGCAGCACGCTCCGCACCGCGCGCGGCATGGGGCTGCCGAGCACCCGGGCGGTGCCGCCGGTCGGTTCGATCAGGCCCATCAGCATGCGGATGGTGGTGGTCTTGCCCGAGCCGTTGGGCCCGAGGAAGCCGAAGACGGCGCCCTCCGGGACGGTCAGGCTGAGCCGGTCGACGGCCGGCTGGCCACCGCGGTACCGCTTGGTGAGCTCCCGGGTCTCGATCACCGAGACGGCCGGGCCGGCCGACGCCGCCATACCCCTCCTCGTACGCCGGACGGTGAGGGGGCGGTGCGCACCGCCCCCTCACCGTCGCTGTCGTCGCTCTGCCCGGGCTCAGCCCGCGTCGGCCGCCTTGACCAGCGCGTCCTTGGTGACCGCACCGGCGTAGACCGTGCCGTCCTCGGTGACCAGGACGTTGACCAGGCGCGTCGAGTAGACCGTGCCCGAGCCGAAGTCGCCCTTCACCCGGTCCCCGAGCGAGCTCAGGAACTTCGAGGCGTCGGCCGGCAGGTCGGCGCTGCCCGCCCCCGAGGCCAGGCCCGCCGCCTCCTTCGGCAGCTTCAGCTCGGCGACCGAGGTCCAGCCCTCGCCGATCGTGGTCAGTCCGTCGAGGCCCTGGACGCCCTCGAACTCCTCGTGCCCCTTGCCCGGGCGGTCCTGGGCCGGCAGGTCGTCGGCCTCGGTGACCTTGGTGCCCTTCGCGGGCTTGAAGTCGAAGGTGGAGGCGGCGGGCCTGCCGAAGTCGACGCTGGTGAAGCCCGCGTCCACGACGGCCGCGCCGCCGCTCGCCGGGGTCAGCGTGAACTTCAGCGGCGTACCGGTCTTCGCGTCCACGGCCACCGTGACCGCGCCGACCGTCGAACCGGACTGCTTCGGCTTGATCTGCAGCCGGTACGCGTCCCGGCCCGCGACCTGCGCCGTGCCGTCGACGGTGATCGACGTGTGGTCGCCGGACGCCTTGAGGATCCGGTCGGTCAGCTCCTTGGGCGTGGCGGGCGCACCGGAGCCCCGCCGGCCCTTCTCGGCCTTGTCGTCCTTGTCGTTCTTGTCGCCCTTGCCGTCGGCCGTGGCGTGGTACGCCTCGTCCGACGCGCTGTCGTAGGCCCACAGGTCGTCGCCGTTGTGGATCACGCTGTACTCGGACGCGTCGTCGAGCACCGACAGCTTCTGCCGGTCCTGGCCGTCCGCGGCGACGCGCAGCGTGTGGGTGCCGCTCGCCAGCTCGGTGAGCTTCTCCTTGGGGTCGGCCGACGAGGAGCCCTTGCCCGCGGCACCGCCCCCGAACGAGGACGCGGCGCCGCCCAGCGAGGGCAGCCCCAGATCCGTGTGGATCTTGACGGTGCCGGACAGCTGCTCGGTGTCCGACGCGGCGATCTTCTCGATGAGTTCCCGGGCGGTGACCTTCGGCAGGTCCGGGTCGCCGGAGTCGGCGAGCGCCGGGACGAGCCCGATCGCCGCCGCGGCCACCCCCACCACGGTCACCGGGACCGCGTACCGGACGGCTTTGCGGCGCACGGCGCTCTGGCCGGATCCCTGGCTGTCTTCGGTTTCGTACGGTGCCATGTCTGTTGCCCTACCTCCGTGATCGGCGGCGGCGTCCACCCCAAGCCGCCATTCTCACCCGAATTGGTCAGGAGTGGTGTACTCAATCTGACCAAACCGGCCACGGCGAGGCGTCAGCCCGCGGGATCAACTCCGCGTACACCTACGGGATGACACGAAGGGGCCGACCCTTGGGTGTGACCTGCGTCACACCCGGTCCGGCCCCTCGGTACCGCCGTCCTAACCGGCGCGGTGCACCACCGCGTCGCACAGCTCCGTCAGCGTCACCTTCGCCTCGCACTCCGGGAGCGGGGCGAGGGCCGCGCGGGCGTCCTCCGCATAGCGCACCGTGTCCCGGCGGGCCTGCTCCAGGGCCGGGTGGGCGCGCAGCCGCGCGACGGCCTCGGCGAGCCGGTCGTCGTCGGTCAGGTCCGCGTCGAGCAGCTCGACGAGCTCCCGGTCCTCCGCGAGGCCCAGCCGCTCGGCGCGCTCCCGGAGCCGCAGCACCGGCAGCGTGGGGATGCCCTCGCGCAGGTCGGTGCCCGGCGTCTTGCCGGACTCGTGCGAGTCGGAGGCGATGTCGAGCACGTCGTCGGCGAGCTGGAAGGCGACGCCGAGCCGCTCCCCGTACTGCGTCAGGACGTCCACGACGGTCTCGTCGGCGCCGGACATCATGGCGCCGAAGCGGCAGGCCACGGCGACCAGCGAGCCGGTCTTGCCGCCGAGCACGTCCAGGTAGTGGTCGACCGGGTCGCGGCCGTCGGACGGGCCCGCGGTCTCCAGGATCTGGCCGGTGACCAGACGCTCGAACGCCTCCGCCTGGATGCGGACGGCGTCCGGGCCGAGGTCGGCGAGGATGTGCGAGGCCCGCGCGAAGAGGAAGTCACCGGTGAGCACGGCCACCGAGTTGCCCCAGCGGGTGTTGGCGCTGGGCACCCCGCGGCGCACGTCCGCCTCGTCCATCACGTCGTCGTGGTAGAGCGTGGCCAGGTGGGTCAGCTCGACGACGACGGCGGAGGGCACGACGCCCGGCGCGTAGGGGTCGCCGAACTGGGCGGCGAGCGCCACGAGCAGCGGCCGGAACCGCTTGCCCCCGGCCCGCACCAGGTGCTGGGCGGCCTCCGTGATGAAGGGAACCTCGCTCTTGGTGGCCTCGAGCAGTCCCTCCTCGACAGCCGCCAATCCGGCCTGGACATCGGCTTCGAGAGCCTGGTCCCTCACGCTGAGACCGAAAGTCCCGACGACGGTCACGAGTGGGTCTCCTGTCTGCTGACGATCACGACGATCACATGGCGAAACGCGGTCGATCTCGGCCGGTCCCTCGGCCGGTCCCGACGCTGCTCCGGACCTCGCTCGCAACGTCTCTCCCGGCTTCGATCTCGATCGATCATTCGGTCGATGACACGGATTGTCGATGTGTCGCTGCCATCACCCAAGTCAGCGTATCCGGTCGCGTTTCGATCACAGGGGGCGCCCGCCCGTGCAACCCAGATCGAGCGGGCCCCAGACACCCCCGGTATGTTCTTGATCAGCCGATACGACCGGGAGTACACCACTTGTCCCGCATAGCCACCGACCCAGACAACGCGGCCGACCAGCCGCCGCCGGGCGACGACACCGCCTTCTTCGGGCAGCCCCGCGGGCTGCTCACCCTGTCGGGCCTGGAGGTCTGGGAACGATTCTCGTTCCTGGGCATGCAGGCCATTCTCGTCCTGTTCTTCGCCGATACCGTCGCACACGGCGGCATGGGCATGGACCCCGGCACGGCCGCGTCGGTCTCGGCCGCCTACGGCACGCTCGTCTATCTGGTCTCCGTCGCGGGCGGCTGGCTCGCCGACCGGATCCTCGGCTCCTACCGCGCCGTGCTCTGGGGCGGCATCCTCATCGCCTGCGGCCACTACTCCATGGCGGTGCCGACCGCCACGATGACCTGGGTGGGCCTGGGCCTGATCAGCGCCGGCACCGGCCTGCTCAAGCCGAACGTCGCCACCATGGTCGGCAAGCTCTACCGCACCGACGACGAGCGCCGCGACGCCGGCTTCGCGCTGTACTACATGGGCATCAACATCGGTGCCTTCGCCGGACCGCTGATCACCGGCTGGCTCGGTGACCACAAGGGCTGGCACTGGGGCTTCTCGGCGGCCGCCGTCGGCATGACCTTCGGCCTGATCCAGTACGTGGCCGGCCGCCGCCACCTGGCCGGGCGCAAGGCCACCGCCGAGTTCCGGCTGCCCGACGACGCGCTGCGCCGGGCGGTCCGCACGATCGTGATCGGCGCCGTCGTGGTGGCCGCGCTCGCCGGACTCCTGGCCGCGGTGGGCTGGCTGACCATGGACCGCTTCGTCGACCTGCTGACGATCATCTCGGTGATCGCGCCGGTCGTGTACTTCGTGGTGATGTTCAGGAGCCCCCGGGTCACGACGGAGGAACGCGGACGGCTGAAGCCCTACGTGGTCCTCTTCCTGGCCTCCGTCGCGTTCAACTTCATCCTGTTCCAGGCCTACTCCACGATGATGCTGCTGGCCTCGACGAACGCCAGGACCGAGATCTTCGGCTTCCACTTCCCGGCCAGCTGGTACGCCTCCGCCCTCGGCGCCTTCGAGGTGGCGCTCGCGCCCGTCGTGGCCGCCGTCTGGGCCCGGATGGGCCCGCGTCAGCCGCACGCCTCCAACAAGATCGCCATCGGCGTGATCCTCGGCGGTCTGTCCTTCGTCCTGATGGTGCTGCCCACGTCCGGGCACAGCGGCGACTCGTACCTGATGTCCGCCTGGTGGATCGTCGGCTCGTACCTGCTGCTCGGCCTCGGCGACATCCTGCTGGAGACGTCGGGCATGTCGGCGACCACCAAGCTCGCCCCGAAGGCCTTCGCCAACCAGACGATGTCGCTCTGGTTCCTCTCCCTCGCCCTCGCCAACGGCATCCAGGCGCAGACCGTGAAGCTCTACGGCGAGGTCTCCAACCCCGCGTACTTCGGCGTCAACGGCGCCATCGCCATCGCGGTCGGCGTCGCCGTGATCGCCCTGGCGCCGTGGCTGCGCCGCACCATGCACCCCGTTCACTGAGGTATCACCATGAGCACTGCTTCCCCCCGCATCCGGACCGAGTTCCCCTACGGCACGACTCGTGAGGACATCCGCGTACCCCTCTCCGACGGGACGACGCTCTTCGCCCGCGTCTGGCGTCCGGTCACCGACGAACCGGTTCCGGTGCTCCTCGAATACCTCCCCTACCGGCTCTCCGACTGGACGGCGCCGCGCGACTGGCAGCGCCACCCCTGGTACGCGGGCCACGGCTACGCCTCCGTACGCGTCGACGTGCGCGGCCACGGCAACTCCGAGGGCCTGCCGGGCGACGAGTACGACGCGCAGGAGCTGAGCGACGGCGTCGAGGTCGTCAACTGGCTGGCCGAGCAGCCCTGGTCGTCCGGCAAGGTCGGCATGTTCGGCATCTCCTGGGGCGGCTTCAACTCCCTGCAGATCGCGGCCCTGGCCCCCGAGCCGCTGAAGGCGATCATCACGGTCTGCTCCGCGGACGACCGCTACGACAACGACGTGCACTACACGGGCGGTTCGGTCCTCGCCGTCGACATGCACGCCTGGGCGGCCACGATGCTGGCGTTCGTCTCGCGCCCGCCGGACCCGCAGTTCGTCGGCGACGGCTGGCGCGAGATGTGGACCGAGCGGCTGGAGGCCGTGGACCCCTTCATCCACACCTGGCTCAGGCACCAGACCCGCGACGCCTACTGGAAGCACGGCAGCGTCTGCGAGGACTACTCGGCGATCAAGGCCGGGGTCCTCGCGGTCGGCGGCTGGCACGACCCGTACCGCGACACGGTGCTGCGGCTGGTCGAGCACCTCCCGGACGACCAGGTGCGCGGCCTCATCGGCCCGTGGTCGCACCAGTACCCGGACCGCGGCCTGCCGCCGGGACCGGCGATCGGCTTCCTCCAGGAGACGCTGCGCTGGTGGGACCACTGGCTGAAGGGCGAGGACACCGGAGTGATGGCCGAGCCGAAACTCCGCTCGTACATCAGCGACTCGCACCCGCCCGCGACGGTCTACGACACCCTGCCCGGCCACTGGGTCGGCGACCCGTCCTGGCCGTCCCCGAACGTCACCACGGTGAGCTACGCGCTCCAGGGCTCCCCCGTCGTCGTGCGCTCCCCGCAGCACACGGGCCTGGACGCGGGCCGCTTCTTCCCGTTCGGCAACGACGCGGACCTGCCGCCCGACCAGCGGGACGAGGACGCCCAGAGCGCCTGCTTCGAGTTCGAGGTGCCCGAGGACGTGCGGGTGCTGGGCCGCCCCCGCGTCACCCTGCGGGTGTCGTCGGAGGCGTCGCGCGGGCAGGTCGTGGCCCGGCTGTGCGACGTCGCGCCGGACGGCTCGTCGACCCTGGTGACCCGCGGAGTGCTCAACCTGTCGTCCCGGCACGGCCGTTCGGCGAACGTGCCCTGGCTGCCCGGATCGACCGAGGACGTCACCTTCGAGCTGAACGGCATCGGCCACTCCTTCCCGGCCGGCCACCGCATCCGGCTCGCGGTCTCCTCGGCGTACTGGCCCTGGGTGTGGCCGCAGGCCGGTTCGCAGGCCGGGTTCACGCTGAACCCGCTGGGCAGCGCGCTGGAGCTGCCGGTCAGGTCGGCCGAGCCGGGCGGCACCATCCGCTTCGAGGAACCGGAGCAGTCCCCGCCGCTCGGCGTCGTGTACCCGGCCTCCCTGGAGGAGCAGCGCCCCGAGCGGCTGGTCGTCCGGGACGTCGCCAAGGGCGAGTGGAAGCTGGAGGTGGACCCGCGCTACGGCGGCACGCGGGTCTACCCGGACGGCCTGGAGTTCACCGAGGACGCGCTGGAGACGTACACCATCCAGGAGGACGATCCGCTGTCGGCGCGCACCCGCTCCGACTGGTCGATCCGGCTGCACCGGCCGGACATGGCGTGGGACGCGACCGTGCAGACCCGCTCCGAGATCTCCTGCACGGCCACCGAGTTCGTGACCTCGAACGAGGTGGTGTGCCGGGACGGCGGCGAGGTGGTGTTCCACCGGACGTGGGAGGAACGCATTCCGCGCACGGCGGGGTGACGTGTTCTCCGCACGGCGGCTTCCGGGTTGTTCGTCGGCTGCGGGCCGGTGGGGCTTCTCGCGCAGTTCCCCGCGCCCCTGAGATGCGCACTGCGTGCGCCATCTCATCGGGGAAGGCTGCGCGCAGCGCATGCTT
The DNA here is from genome assembly GCF_040297005.1 of Streptomyces sp. NPDC001904. Classification (NCBI taxonomy): domain Bacteria; kingdom Bacillati; phylum Actinomycetota; class Actinomycetes; order Kitasatosporales; family Streptomycetaceae; genus Streptomyces; species Streptomyces sp. NPDC001904. The sequence continues at coordinate 67,386 of NZ_JBEOYI010000017.1, forward strand.
CAGGGGCGCGGGGAACTGCGCGACCAGCCCCCACCGGGCCCGCAGCCGAACGACACCCGACGGCCGGCCCGGCTCAGCCCAGGAGCCGCTCCAGGACGACAGCCACCCCGTCCTCCTCGTTGGACGCGGTGACCTCGTCGGCGACGGCCTTCAGTTCGGGGTGGGCGTTGGCCATGGCGACCCCGCGCGCGGCCCAGCCGAACATCGGTACGTCGTTGGGCATGTCGCCGAAGGCGATGGTGTCGGCGGGGCCCACGCCCACCCGCTCGGCGGCGAGTTCGAGCCCCGTCGCCTTGGTGACGCCGCGCGGCTGAAGTTCGACGGTGCCCGGCCCCGACATGGTGACGGTGGCGAGCGGACCGACCGCCGCCCGTGCCACGGCGGCCAGTTCGTCGTCGGCCAGCGCGGGATGGCGCAGCAGCACCTTGCTGATGGGCTCGGCCCACAGGTCGGCCCGGCGGTGCACCCGCACGGCGGGCAGCGTCGGGTGCGGCATCAGATAGCCGGGCTCGATCAGCGTCAGCCCGTCCACACCGTCCTGGTCCACGGCCGCGTACACCTGCCCCGCCTCGGCCTCGATCTTTCCGAGCGCCTGCTCGGCCAGCTCCCGGTCGAGGGTGAGCGACCAGAGCAGGCGGTCGTGCGCCGCGTCGTACAACTGCGCGCCCTGCGCGCACACCGCGAGCCCCGCCCCGCCGAGATCGCTGAGGAGCGGCTGCACCCGGGGTGCGGGCCGCCCGGTGACCACGATGTGCCGGGCCCCGGCCGCGGCGGCCCGCGCGAGGGCGTCCCGCGTCCGGTCCGAGACGGTGTCGTCCCCTCGCAGCAGCGTGCCGTCCAGGTCAGTGGCGATGAGTGCATATGCGGGTGCGGGCATGATCCGAAGAATACGGACCAAAGGCACCGGGGCACCGACGCGTACCGGCCGCCCTTGCGCCGATCGCCCGCACAGGCAGCACTGACCGTCTTGTCATCTCTTCGGGTCAACGCGTGGCCGCCGGCTGACGCTAGCCGTGGCGGGACGCGAGATGCGCCGCCAGCCGGGGCGAGGCGAACTCGGTGCCGCACACGAACCGCATCACCGGTCCGTACGACGACCCGCCCAGCATCCCGGTGAAGTACAGGCCGGGGACCGACGAGACATAGCCCGGGCCGAGCCGCGGGGTCCCCCGGCTGGCCGCGAGGCGCGTGCGCAGGCCGTCGCCGAGGAACGGCATCGCCGCCAGATCCACCCGGTACCCGGTCGCCGCGACGACATGGTCCGCGGTCAGCTCCTCCCGCCGTCCGCCGAGCGTCCCCACCTGTACCACCGGCGCGCCGCCCGCCACCGTGATCCGCCGCACCGCCGCGACCTCGCGCACGGCGACCTTGCCCTCGAACCGTTCCCGCAGCCACCACGCGCCGAGCGGGCCGAGCACCCGCCTGACCAGGTAGTGCCGCAGGCCGGGCGGCAGTTGGCGGTACTGGTGCGGGTAGTACGTGAGCGCGTACAGCGACCAGGCGTTGCCGAACGGGGTCGCCGGGCGCAGCCGCGGCTGTTCCCACGGCGGCGCGCCGAACCGCACCCGGCCCCGGCCGCGCGCCACGACCCGCACGCTCGCCCCGGCCTCGGCCGCCAGCGCCGCCGTCTCCAGGGCGGACTGGCCCGCGCCGACGACGATCAGCTCCTTGCCGGAGAACCGCGACAGGTCGTGGTGCTGGGCGCTGTGCGAGAGCGGGCCCGTGGGCGAGGGCCCGTCCGGCGCGGCCGCGGCGAACTCGCGCGGCAGGTGCTCCAGGCCCGACAGTCCGCTGGCGACGACGACGGCGCGCGCGGTGAACTGCTCGCCGGAGTCCAGCTTCAGGTCGAAGCCCGCGGTGCCGCGCCGGTCGACCGAGACGACCCGCACCCGCTCCAGCCCCGGCACCAGCCGCTGCTGGAACCATTCGCCGTACCGGACGAAGGTCTCGGCGCTGATCAGGTCCTCGTCCGTGACCAGGCGCCTGATGCCGGCCGCGTCGCAGTAGTCGGCGAGGTCGTGGCCGCGCTGGGGCGCGTCGATGGACGACGCGGACGGCACCGATTTGAGGATCATGCCCTCGGGCATGTGCGAGCGCCAGCTCACCATGGGCTCCCCGAAGACCCTGACGGGAAGGCCGCGCGCCCGCAGGTGCGCGGCGGTCGACAGGCCGTACGGGCCCGCGCCGATGACAGCTACCGGATGGATCACGAAGTTCCCTCCCCGAAACGGCAGTCGACGGCAGTCGCACTGCCCCCTGCGTCTCTTGCTTCGCGTACCGCTCGCCGGTCCCCGCCCCTCTAGACGGAGATGCCGGTCGTGCCGCCGCGGCGGTTGGTCCGCCACAGCCGGTAGAGATGCCGTGCGCCGGGTCTGACGAACCGGGCAAGCATCGTGAAGAACGGCCGCGGATCGTCGGCCGCCCACCACGCCAGCTCCGTGCCGCTCGCGCGGGGCGGGGCGTGCGGGGTCGTGTAGCCGCTGCGCCGGTAGGCGAGCAGGGCCGGCAGGTCGATGTTCTCGACGATGTACCGGTGTCCTGCCCGCTGTTCCCCCTCCGGGACGTCGCGGCCGGTGAGGTGCAGGTGCAGGGCGCGGACGACGTCCACCCCCGCCTCGTTCTCGAACAGGCGGAACTGGGCGCCCATCCGCGGATTGAAGTCGAGAAGCTTGTAGCGGCCGTCGCGGCGGTCGAAGCGCAGGTCGAGGTCGACGATCCCGGTGAAGCCGATCTGCTTCACGAACCGTGCGGCCAGGTCCGCGAGTTCCGGATTGTCGACGACGTACGCGTGCGCGGTCATCCCCGCGTGCGGCGGCCAGGAGCGGACCTTGACCCCGGTGAACATCGCCCGGGGCGCGGAGTCCTGATCGAGGTAGGCGTGGACGATCCAGTCCTCGGCGTCCTCGCGCGGCAGATACTCCTGGAGGATCACCCCGGGCGGCTCGCCCCAGTCCCGCGCGAGGGCGCGCAGGCCCTCGGGGGTGGCGATCCGGGTCGTCCCGGCCACCGCGGGGCGGGCCCGGCGGGTGAACGCGTCCCGGTTCTTGGCCACCACCGGGAAGCGGGCCTTCGCCGCGAACTCCTCGATGTCCGCGCGGCTCTCGGGAAAGGACGCCGCCGGCGTGGGGAACCCGTGCTCCGCGCACAGCTCGTGCAGGCCCTGCTTGCTGGCCAGACGCCGGGGCAGCGCCGGCTCGACGGGCGGGAAGAGGTATCCCGCGCCGGCCAGCGGACCCTGGTGCTCGGCGATGAGCACGGCCGCTTCCTCGTCGGTCGGGATCAGCACGGCGGGCCGGCCGATCCGCCGCGCGATCCTGAGCAGCCCGTCGACCAGGTGCTCCGGCGGCTCCGCCCCGGTGGTCCGCCAGGCGAAGGCCCGGCGCAGATAGCGGGATGCCGCGGCGGGCGTGAAACGGTCCTCGGTGATCGCGTACATGGGGACGCCGAGGCGGCCCAGGCTGCGGATGGCACCCACTCCCCCGTGATGCAGCGGATAGTCGCCGAACTTCACGATGAGGCCCGGCACCTCGCGGTCCACGGCGAGCGGCGCGGGTCGGGCAGCACCGCGTGCGTCACCGGCATGTCTGGCCACGGGCCCCCCACGTGTCCTGATCCCCCTCCGAACCCGGATCCACCCCGTCCGCGTTCGCCGGACATGGACGCTATGCCGGAACTGACCACTCCAACAACGGGTCATTCGGACATTACGAACTCTTTAGCCCCTGCCCGAACACCCGGCGTCCACGTAACGTGTGGCCCACTCGTGTGATCCGCCCATGTGATCCACCCTGGAAAGTGAGGCACGTAGGCATGGCAGCCGCAGCCGCGTCCGAGCACACCCCGCTCGACCCGCTCGACCTCCCCGAAGGCCACCCCTTCGGCCCGCACAACCTCCCCTACGGGGTCTTCGGCCGCGCCGGTGAGAGCCGACGCGTCGGGGTCCGCCTCGGCGACCACGTCCTGGACGCGGGCGCGGTGGCCGACGCCCTCGGTTCGCCCCACAGCCCGCTCCTGGCCCGGCGCACGCTCAACTCCCTTCTCGCGGCGGGCCGTACGGCCTGGTCGGAGGTGCGCCGTGCCGTGACGTCATGGGTGACGGACCCGGCCCACCGCGACGTGGTCCGCCCCCACCTCCACCCGCTCGCGGAGGTCACCCTGCACCTCCCGTTCGAGGTCGCGGACTACGTCGACTTCTACGCGTCCGAGAACCACGCCACGAACCTCGGCAAGCTCTTCCGTCCCGACGAGGCGGCGCTGAAGCCCAACTGGAAGCACCTGCCGGTCGGTTACCACGGCCGCGCCGGCACGGTCGTGGTCTCCGGCACCGACGTGGTCCGGCCCAGCGGGCAGCGCAAGGGCCCGCAGGACCCGGCCCCGGTCTTCGGCCCGTCGGTCCGCCTCGACATCGAGACCGAGGTCGGTTACGTCGTCGGGGTGCCGTCCCCGCAGGGCACCCCGGTCCCGCTCGCCGCCTACCGCGACCACGTCTTCGGCCTGTGCCTGCTCAACGACTGGTCGGCGCGCGACATCCAGAACTGGGAGACGGTGCCGCTCGGCCCGCACCTCGGCAAGTCCTTCGCGACCTCGATCTCCGCGTGGATCACGCCTCTCGAGGCGCTGGACGCGGCCCGCGTGCCCGCGCCCGCGCGCACCGTGCCCCTGCTGCCCTACCTGGACGACACCGACCCCGCTCTCGACCCGGCGGGCTACGACCTTCACCTCACCGTCGCCGTCAACGGCCAGGTCGTCTCCGAGCCGCCCTTCGCCGGCATGTACTGGACGGGCGCGCAGATGCTGGCCCACATGACGGTCAACGGCGCCTCGCTGCGCACCGGCGACCTCTACGGCTCCGGCACCGTCAGCGGCGCCGCCGAGAACGAGCGCGGCTCGCTGATCGAGATGACCTGGAACGGGCAGCGTCCCCTCGAACTCCCCGACGGCAAGCGGGGTTTCCTGGAGGACGGCGACGTGGTGACGATGACGGCCTGGGCCCCCGGCCCCACCGGGACCCGGGTGGCCCTGGGCGAAGTGACGGGCCGCATCACGCCGCAGCCGTAGCCGGCGGGACCGAGCGCGCAGCTCCCCGCGCCCCTGAGATGCGCATTTCGTGCGCCATCTCATCAAGAGAGGCGCGGCGGAGCAGCGGCCTCAGGGGAAGGCTGCGCGCGGCGCATGCCTTCAGGGGCGCGGGGAACTGCGCGAGAAGCCCCACCGGGCCGGGGACGAACGACAAACAACGGCGCGGCAGGCCGGCGTCACCAGTCGACATCCTCCGGCTCCGGCTCCGGCCCGAAATCAGGCTCGGGCCCGGGGTCGAACTCCGGCTCGACATCACCGGCACCGGCCACGGCACCGGCACCTTCAAGCCCGGCAAGAACCTCCAGCACCCCGGGCCCCCAGGTGGCCAACTTCTTCTCCCCGACCCCACCGAGCGTGCCCAACTGCGCCAACGACGCGGGCCGCTGAAGAGCAATCTCCCGCAACGTGGCGTCATGGAAGATCACATACGCGGGCACCCCGTTCTCCTTGGCCTGCGCCCCGCGCCAGGCCCGCAACGCCTCGAAGACGGGCACCAGCTCGGCGGGCAGATCGGCCGCGACGGTCTTGGCCTTGCGCTCGCGGGGCGAGGACGACCGGGAAGAGGCGGGCTTCGGCGCCTCCTTGCGCAGCCGCACCTCCCGCTCCCGCCCCAGCACGCTCCCGCTGTCGTCGGTGAGCACGAGCGTCCCGTACTCCCCCTCGACGGCGACGAGCCCCTGCGCCAGCAACTGCCGCACCACGCCACGCCATTCGTTCTCGCTCAGCTCCTCACCGATGCCGAAGACGGAGAGCTGGTCGTGGTCGAACTGGATGACCTTGGCGGTGCGCTTGCCGAGCAGGATGTCGATGATCTGGCCCGCGCCGAACTTCTGTCGCCGCTCCCGGTCGAGCCGCACCACGGTGGAGAGGATCTTCTGCGCGGCGACCGTGCCGTCCCAGGTCTCGGGCGGGGTCAGACAGGTGTCGCAGTTCCCGCACGCGGCCGGGGCCTCCTGCCCGAAGTAGGTCAGGAGCTGGGCCCGCCGGCACTGCGCGGTCTCGCAGAGGGCCAGCATCGAGTCGAGGTGGGAGGAGGCCCGGCGACGGAACGCCTCGTCGCCCTCCCCCATGTTGATCAGCTTGCGCTGCTGCACCACGTCCTGCAGCCCGTACGCCATCCAGGCCGTCGACGCGAGCCCGTCCCGGCCCGCGCGGCCGGTCTCCTGGTAGTACCCCTCGACGGACTTCGGCAGGTCGAGGTGGGCCACGAACCGCACGTCCGGCTTGTCGATGCCCATGCCGAACGCGATGGTCGCGCAGACCACCAGCCCCTCCTCGCGCAGGAAGCGGGACTGGTGCGCCGCGCGCGTCCCCGCGTCGAGGCCCGCGTGGTACGGCACCGCCTCGATCCCGTTCCTGCTCAGGAACTCGGCGGTCGCCTCCACGGACTTGCGCGACAGGCAGTACACGATGCCCGCGTCGCCCTCGTGCTCCTGCTTGAGGAAGGTCAGCAGCTGCTTCTTCGGCTCGGCCTTGGGCACGATCCGGTACTGGATGTTGGGCCGGTCGAAGCTGGCCACGAAGTGCCGGGCCCGCGGCATGCCGAGGCTCTGGGTGATCTCCTGGTGGGTGGCGTGCGTCGCGGTCGCCGTGAGGGCGATGCGCGGCACGTCGGGCCACCGCTCGCCGAGCACGGACAGCGCCCGGTACTCGGGCCGGAAGTCGTGCCCCCACTGCGCCACACAGTGCGCCTCGTCGATCGCGAAGACGGAGATCTTGCCGCGCGAGAGCAGGTCGAGGGTGCTGTCGATCCGCAGCCGCTCCGGGGCGAGGTAGATCACGTCCAGCTCGCCGGCGAGGAACTCGGCCTCGACGGTCCGCCGCTCGTCGAAGTCCTGCGTCGAGTTCATGAACCCGGCGCGGACGCCGAGCGCCCGCAGCGCGTCCACCTGGTCCTGCATGAGCGCGATCAGCGGCGAGACGACGACGCCCGTACCTGGTCTGACCAGGGCCGGGATCTGGTAGCACAGCGACTTGCCGCCGCCGGTGGGCATCAGGACGACGGCGTCACCGCCCGCCACGACGTGCTCGATGATCGCTTCCTGCTCGCCGCGGAATGCGTCGTACCCGAAGACGCGGTGGAGCGTGGCAAGGGCCTCGCTCTCCGTCACCTCGCTCATACCGTCTGTCCCGTCCGTCGTCCGACTGCTCCGCCAACGATAGGGGTCCGCACCGACAACCCCGAAAGTTATCCACAGGCTCGGGAGAACCTGGCCGCACACAGAGGTGCCCGGCACCCCTCCCAGGGCGCCGGGCACCGGCTCACGCGTGCGCGAGGGCGTTACCGGACGAAGACTCCGGCCTGGTTCGCCAGGTCCAGGAAGTACTGCGGCGCGAGGCCCAGCACGATCGTGACCGCGACGCCCACCGCGATCGTCGTCATGGTCAGCGGCGACGGCACGGCCACGGTCGGCCCGTCCGCCTTCGGCTCACTGAAGAACATGAGGACGATCACGCGGATGTAGAAGAACGCGGCGATCGCCGAGGACACCACACCGACGACGACGAGCGCGCCCGCACCGCCCTCGGCGGCCGCCTTGAACACGGCGAACTTGCCCGCGAAGCCGGAGGTGAGCGGGATTCCGGCGAAGGCGAGCAGGAACACCGCGAAGACGGCCGCGACCAGCGGCGAGCGCCGGCCGAGCCCCGCCCACTTCGACAGGTGCGTCGCCTCGCCGCCCGCGTCGCGCACCAGGGTCACCACGGCGAAGGCGCCGATGGTCACGAAGGAGTACGCGCCCAGGTAGAACAGCACCGACGAGACGCCCTCGGGGGTCGTCGCGATCACACCGGCCAGGATGAACCCGGCGTGCGCGATCGACGAGTACGCGAGGAGCCGCTTGATGTCGGTCTGGGTGATCGCGACGATCGCGCCGCCGAGCATGGTGACGATGGCGACGGCCCACATGACCGGCCGCCAGTCCCAGCGCAGGCCCGGCAGGACCACGTACAGCAGGCGCAGCAGCGCGCCGAAGGCGGCCACCTTGGTCGCCGCCGCCATGAAGCCGGTGACGGGCGTCGGGGCGCCCTGGTAGACGTCCGGCGTCCACATGTGGAACGGGACGGCGCCGACCTTGAACAGCAGGCCCATGACGACGAGCGCGACGCCGATCAGGAGCAGCGCGTCGTTGCCCATCGTGTCGGCGAGGGCCGGGTCGATATTGGTGACCGTGCCGTCGACGACGCTCGCGACCTTGGCGTACGAGACCGAGCCCGCGTAGCCGTAGAGCAGCGCGATGCCGAACAGGGTGAACGCGGACGCGAAGGCGCCGAGCAGGAAGTACTTGACCGCGGCCTCCTGCGACACGAGCCGCTTGCGGCGGGCCACGGCGCACAGGAGGTACAGCGGGAGCGAGAAGACTTCCAGGGCGATGAAGAGCGTCAGCAGGTCGTTCGCCGCGGGGAACACCAGCATGCCGCCGATCGCGAAGAGCGCGAGCGGGAACACCTCGGTCGTCGTGAACCCGGCCTTCACGGCGGCCTGTTCACTCTCGCTGCCCGGTACGGAGGCGGCCTGCGCGGCGAACGAGTCGACGCGGTTGCCGTGCGCCTCCGGGTCGAGCCGCCGCTCGGCGAACGTGAAGATCGAGACGAGCCCGGCCAGCAGGATGGTGCCCTGCAGGAAGAGGGCGGGTCCGTCGACGGCGATCGCGCCCATGGCCGCGATGTGCGCCTTGGTCGTGCCGTACCCGCCGGCGGCGAGGCCGACGACCGCGGCGAAGGCCGCCGCGAGGGCCACGACCGACAGGAACACCTGGACGTAGTAACGGGACTTACGCGGCACGAACGCCTCGACCAGGATCCCCAGGACGGCGGCACCGATGACGATCAAGGTCGGGGACAATTGCCCGTACTCGATCTTCGGGGCGTCGATCTTGGAGATCGGGTCGGCCGCCGTTGTCCACAGGCTGTGGACGACTGGAGCACTCACCAGGGAACTCACTTGTGAGCCGCCTCCACTTCCGGCTTCGGGTCCTTCTTGTGGACGTCGGACATGGTGTGCTTGACCGCCGGGTTCACCAGCTCGGTCAGCGGCTTCGGGTAGACACCCAGGAAGATCAGTACGGCGATCAGCGGGACCACGACGGTCAGTTCGCGCGCCTTCAGGTCGGCGATGCCCTCGTTCGACGGCTTCACCGGGCCCGTCATGGTGCGCTGGTAGAGCACCAGCGTGTAGAGCGCGGCGAGCACGATGCCGATGGTCGCGATGATGCCGATGACCGGGTAGCGCGAGAACGTGCCGACCAGGACCAGGAATTCACTCACGAAGGGCGCGAGCCCCGGCAACGAGAGCGTGGCCAGGCCGCCGATCAGGAACGTGCCGGCGAGCACCGGGGCGACCTTCTGCACACCGCCGTAGTCGGCGATGAGCCGCGAGCCGCGGCGGGAGATCAGGAACCCGGCGACCAGCATCAACGCGGCCGTGGAAATACCGTGGTTGACCATGTAGAGCGTCGCGCCGGACTGGCCCTGGCTGGTCATCGCGAAGATGCCCAGGATGATGAAGCCGAAGTGCGAGATCGACGCGTACGCGACCAGCCGCTTGATGTCCCGCTGGCCGACCGCGAGCAGCGCGCCGTAGACGATGCTGATCAGGGCGAGCACCAGGATCACCGGCGTCGCCCACTTGCTGGCCTCCGGGAACAGCTGGAGGCAGAAGCGGAGCATCGCGAAGGTGCCGACCTTGTCGACGACGGCCGTGATCAGTACGGCGACCGGGGCCGTGGCCTCGCCCATCGCGTTCGGCAGCCAGGTGTGCAGCGGCCACAGCGGGGCCTTCACCGCGAAGGCGAAGAAGAAGCCGAGGAAGAGCAGCCGCTCGGTGTTGGTCGCCATGTCCAGCGAGCCGCTCGCGCGGGCCGCCGCGATCTCCGAGAGCGAGAAGCTCCCGGCGACCACGTACAGACCGATGACGGCCGCCAGCATGATGAGCCCGCCGACCAGGTTGTAGAGGAGGAACTTGACGGCCGCGTAACTGCGCTGGGTCGCGGCCTCCTTCTCGCCGTGCGGGCCCGCGCGGTCCCCGAAGCCGCCGATGAGGAAGTACATCGGGATCAGCATGGCTTCGAAGAAGATGTAGAAGAGGAAGACGTCGGTGGCCTCGAAGGAGATGATCACCATCGCCTCGACGAGGAGGATCAGGGCGAAGAAGCCCTGCGTCGGCCGCCAGCGCCTGCTTCCGGTCTCCAGCGGGTCCGCGTCGTTCCAGCCCGCGAGGATCACGAACGGGATCAGCAGCGCGGTCAGCGCGATGAGCGCCACCCCGATGCCGTCCACGCCCAGTTCGTAACGGACCCCGAAGTCCTTGATCCAGGCGTGGGACTCGGTGAGTTGGTAGCGGTCGCCGTCCGGGTCGAAGCGCACCGCGACCACCGCCGCGACCACCAGGGTCGCGAGCGAGAACAACAGCGCGAGCCATTTGGCCGCCGTGCGCTGCTTCGCCGGTACGGCGGCCGTGGCGATGGCGCCCACGGCCGGCAGTACCGCCGTCGCTGTCAGCAGAGGAAAGGACATCGGTATCAGACCGCCCTCATCAGCAGGGTCGCCGCGACGATGACCGCCGCACCGCCGAACATCGAGACGGCGTACGAGCGCACGTAGCCGTTCTGGAGCTTGCGGAGCCGGCCGGAGAGGCCGCCCACGGAAGCCGCCGTGCCGTTCACCACTCCGTCGACCAGGGTGTGGTCGACGTAGACCAGGGAGCGCGTGAGGTGCTCGCCGCCGCGGACCAGGACGACGTGGTTGAAGTCGTCCTGGAGCAGGTCCCGGCGGGCCGCGCGGGTGAGCAGCGAGCCGCGCGGGGCGACGACCGGGACCTCGCGGCGCCCGTACTGGAACCAGGCGATCGCGACACCGATCACCAGGCAGACCATGGTGGCGCCGGTGACCACGCCCGCGCTGATCGGCGCGTGCCCGTGGTCGTGGCCGGTGACCGGCTCCAGCCAGTGCAGGAAGCGGTCGCCGATGGAGAAGAAGCCACCGGCGAAGACCGAGCCGACCGCGAGCACGATCATCGGGATCGTCATGGACGACGGCGACTCGTGCGGGTGCGGCTCATGGCCGTCCGCGTCGGGCTGCCAGCGCTTCTCGCCGAAGAAGGTCATGATCATCACGCGGGTCATGTAGAACGCCGTGATGGCCGCGCCGAGCAGGGCCACGGAGCCGAGGATCCAGCCCTCGGTGCCGCCCTTCGCGAACGCCGCCTCGATGATCTTGTCCTTGGAGAAGAAGCCGGACAGCCCCGGGAAGCCGATGATGGCGAGGTACCCGAGGCCGAACGTCACGAAGGTGACCGGCATGTACTTCCTGAGGGCGCCGTACTTCCTCATGTCGACCTCGTCGTTCATGCCGTGCATGACCGAACCGGCGCCGAGGAACAGGCCCGCCTTGAAGAAGCCGTGCGTCACCAGGTGCATGATCGCGAAGACGTAGCCGATGGGGCCGAGGCCCGCGGCGAGCACCATGTAGCCGATCTGCGACATCGTCGAGCCGGCCAGCGCCTTCTTGATGTCGTCCTTCGCGCAACCGACGATCGCACCGAACACCAGCGTGACCGCGCCGACGATGGTGACGACGAGCTGGGCGTCCGGCGCGCCGTTGAAGATCGCGCCGGAGCGGACGATCAGGTAGACGCCCGCGGTCACCATGGTCGCGGCGTGGATGAGGGCCGAGACCGGGGTCGGGCCCTCCATCGCGTCCCCGAGCCAGGACTGCAGCGGCACCTGCGCCGACTTGCCGCACGCGGCGAGCAGCAGCATCAGGCCGATCGCGGTGAGCTTGCCCTCGCTCGTGTCGCCGACGCTGTCGAGCACCGGCTTGAAGGCGAACGTCCCGAACGTCGTGAACATCAGCATGATCGCGATGGACAGACCCATGTCACCGACACGGTTGACGAGGAACGCCTTCTTGGCGGCGGTGGCCGCGCTGGGCTTGTGCTGCCAGAAGCCGATGAGGAGGTACGAGGCGAGGCCCACGCCCTCCCAGCCGACGTAGAGGAGCAGGTAGTTGTCGGCGAGGACCAGCAGGAGCATCGCCGCGAGGAACAGGTTCAGGTAGCCGAAGAAGCGGCGGCGCCGCTCGTCGTGCTCCATGTAACCGATCGAGTAGATGTGGATCAGCGTGCCCACACCGGAGATCAGCAGTACGAACGTCATCGACAGCTGGTCCAGCTGGAAGGCGACGTCCGCCTGGAAGCCCTCGACGGGGATCCAGCTGAACAGGTGCTGGCTGAGCGTGCGGTCCTCCGGGCTCCTGCCCAGCAGATCGGAGAAGAGCACGACCGCGATCACGAAGGAGCCGGCCGCGAGCAGGGTGCCGAGCAGATGACCCACCCGGTCCAACGCCCGCCCGCCGCACAGGAGTACGGCCGCTCCGAGCAGTGGCGCCGCGACGAGCAGCGCAATCAGGTTGTTCACGATTTCTCCGACCCCTTACAGCTTCATCAGGCTGGCGTCGTCGACCGAGGCCGAGTGGCGGGAACGGAACAGCGACACGATGATCGCGAGCCCCACGACGACCTCCGCGGCGGCGACGACCATCGTGAAGAACGCGATGATCTGGCCGTCGAGATTGCCGTGCATCCGGGAGAACGCGACGAACGCGAGGTTGCACGCGTTCAGCATCAGCTCGATGCACATGAACACGACGATCGCGTTCCGCCTGATGAGGACGCCGGTGGCGCCGATGGTGAACAACAGGCAGGCGAGATACAGATAGTTGACCGGATTCACTTCGACGCCTCCTCGCTGCGCTCCAGGCGCTCGGCCGACCGCTGCTCCAGGGCCTTGAGGTCATCGAGCGCCTCACCGGAGACGTCCCGGATCTGTCCGCGCTCGCGCAGCGTCTGCATGACCGTGAGCTCCGACGGGGTGCCGTCGGGCAGCAGGCCCGCGATGTCCACGGCGTTGTGCCGGGCGTAGACACCCGGGGCCGGCAGCGGCGGGAGGTGCTTGCCCTCGCGCACGCGCTGCTCGGCCAGCTCCCGCTGGGTCTTGGCCCGCTCGGTGCGCTCCCGGTGCGTGAGCACCATCGCGCCGACCGTGGCGGTGATCAGCAGGGCGCCGGTGATCTCGAAGGCGAAGACATACTTGGTGAAGATGAGGGAGGCCAGTCCCTCCACGTTCCCGTTCGCGTTCGCCTTGCCCAGGCCGTTGAACTGCGTCAGCGACGCGTTCGCGATGCCCGCGATCAGCAGGATGCCGAAGCCGAGACCGCACGCGGCGGCGAGCCAGCGCTGCCCCTTGATGGTCTCCTTCAGGGAGTCCGCCGCGGTGACACCGACCAGCATGACGACGAAGAGGAACAGCATCATGATCGCGCCCGTGTAGACGACGATCTGGACGATGCCCAGGAAGTACGCCCCGTTGGCCAGGTAGAAGACCGCGAGGATGATCATGGTCCCGGCCAGGCACAGGGCGCTGTGCACGGCCTTCTTCATGAGGATCGTGCAGAGTGCGCCGATGACGGCGACGGTGCCGAGGACCCAGAACTGGAACGCCTCACCGGTGGAGGTGGAGTAGGCGGCGAGCGCACTCATGCCTCCACCTCCTCGGCCTCGGCGGCCCCAGCGCCCTCAGCGGGCTTCTCGCCCTTGGAGACGGCGACCTGGCGCTCGGTGCCGGGCGCGGCCTCGGTGACCAGGCCCCGGTAGTAGTCCTGCTCGTCCATGCCCGGGTAGATCGCGTGCGGGCTGTCGACCATGGTGTCCTCCAGGCCGGCGAGCAGCTGCTCCTTGGTGTAGATCAGGTTGGCCCGGCTGCTGTCCGCGAGCTCGAACTCGTTCGTCATCGTGAGCGCGCGGGTGGGGCACGCCTCGATGCACAGGCCGCACAGGATGCAGCGGGCGTAGTTGATCTGGTAGACGCGGCCGTACCGCTCGCCCGGGGAGTAGCGCTCCTCCTCGGTGTTGTCCGCGCCCTCCACGTAGATGGCGTCCGCCGGGCAGGCCCAGGCGCACAGCTCGCAGCCGACGCACTTCTCCAGGCCGTCCGGATGGCGGTTGAGCTGGTGCCTGCCGTGGAAGCGGGGAGCGGTGGTCTTCTGCTGCTCCGGGTACTGCTCGGTGAGCCGCTTCTTGAACATGGCCTTGAAGGTCACGCCGAAGCCGGCGACCGGATTCATGAACCCGGGGCTGGTGTCCTTCTCGTTCGTCTCGTCAGCCATCGGACGCCTCCTTTCCGTCACGAGCGTCACTCGGTCCGTCACTCGCAGTATCGGGGCCGCCACTGACAATCAACTCCCGCTCACGGCGCGGGCGTCGGCGCGGGACGGGCGGCAGGGCCTGTCCGGGCAGCGGCGGGACGGGGAATCCGCCCGCCATCGGGTCGAAGGCCGCGGGCTCCTCGGCCACACCGCCCTCGGGGGACTGCTTGGCGCCCCGGTCGCGGAAGATGTCGACGACGAACGACAGCAGCAGGAGCACGAGGATGCCGCCGCCGACGTACAGCGCGATGTCGGCGAAGTCGTAGTTCTCGTTGCGCAGCGTGCGCACGGTCGCCACCAGCATCAGCCAGACCACGGAGACCGGGATGAGTACCTTCCAGCCGAGCTTCATCAGCTGGTCGTAGCGCACGCGCGGGAGCGTGCCGCGCAGCCAGATGAAGAAGAACAGCAGCAGCTGCACCTTGATGACGAACCAGAGCATCGGCCACCAGCCGTGGTTCGCGCCCTCCCAGAACGTCGAGACGGGCCACGGTGCGCGCCAGCCTCCGAGGAAGAGCGTCACCGACACCGCGGAGACCGTCACCATGTTCACGTACTCGGCGAGCATGAACATCGCGAACTTGATGGACGAGTACTCGGTGTTGAAGCCGCCGACGAGGTCGCCCTCGGACTCCGGCATGTCGAACGGGGCGCGGTTGGTCTCGCCGACCATCGTCACGATGTAGATCAGGAACGACACCGGCAGCAGCACGATGTACCAGCGGTCGTGCTGCTGGGCGACGATCTCCGAGGTCGACATCGAGCCCGAGTACAGGAACACCGAGGCGAACGCGGCGCCCATCGCGATCTCGTACGAGATCATCTGCGCGCAGGACCGCAGACCGCCGAGGAGCGGATACGTGGACCCGGAGGACCAGCCGGCGAGCACGATGCCGTAGATGCCGACCGAGGCGACCGCGAGGATGTAGAGCATCGCGATCGGCAGGTCGGTGAGCTGCATCGTCGTCCGGTGGCCGAAGATCGAGATCTCGTTGCCGGCCGGGCCGAACGGGATGACGGCGATCGCCATGAACGCGGGGATCGCGGCGATGACCGGCGCCAGGACGTAGACGACCTTGTCGGCGCGCTTGACGATCAGGTCTTCCTTCAGCATCAGCTTGATGCCGTCGGCGAGCGACTGGAGCATGCCCCAGGGGCCGTGCCGGTTGGGGCCGATGCGCAGCTGCATCCAGGCGACGACCTTGCGCTCCCACACGATGGAGAACAGCACGGTCAGCATCAGGAAGGCGAAGCAGAAGACCGCCTTGACGACGACCAGCCACCACGGGTCGCGGCCGAACATCGACAGGTCCTCGAGCGCGAGCGGGCTCAGCGCCATGGGGCTCATGACTGCACCTCCGGGGCCTCGGCGACGGCCGGGCCGATCTTCACGAGGTCGCCGGGGACCGCACCGGTGTCCGAAGCGACGCCCCCGCCGACGGAGTTGAGCGGCAGCCAGACGACCCGGTCGGGCATCTCCGTGATCTGGAGCGGGAAGCGGACGCTTCCCGCGGACCCGGTGACGGCCAGCACGTCGCCGTCCTTGACGCCCGCCTCGGCGGCCGTCGCGGCCGACACGCGCGCGTGGGCGGCGTGCCGGGTCCCGGCGAGCGCTTCGTCGCCCTCCTGGAGACGGCCCTGGTCGAGCAGCAGCCGGTGTCCGGCGAGGACGGCCTCACCGGAGGCGGGCCGCGGCAGCACCGCGCCGGTCTCCAGGGGCTCGGTGGCGTGCGGGCCGTCCCAGTGGCCGAGCCGGTCCAGCTCACCGCGCGCGGTGCGCAGGTCGGGCAGCCCGAGGTGGACGTCCATGGCGTCGGCCAGCATCTGCAGCACGCGCCCGTCGGTCGGGGCCACGCGGCGCGTCATCTGGTCGGGCTTGAGCGCGGCCTCGAACATCCGCGCCCGGCCCTCCCAGTTGAGGAAGGTGCCCGCCTTCTCGGCGACCGCGGCCACCGGCAGGACGACGTCGGCGTGGTCGGTGACCTCGCTGGGCCGCTGCTCCAGGGAGACCAGGAAACCGACCTCGTGAAGCGCTTCACGCGCGCGTCCCGGGTTCGGCAGGTCGGCGATCTCGACGCCCGCGACCACCAGGGCCCGCAGCTCGCCCGTGAGGGCGGCCTCCACGATCTGGCCGGTGTCGCGGCCGTAGCGGTGCGGCAGTTCGGCCACGCCCCAGACGGACGCGACCTCCTCCCGCGCGCGCGGGTCGGTCGCCGGACGGCCGCCGGGCAGCAGCGAGGGGATCGCGCCCGCCTCGACGGCACCGCGCTCACCGGCCCGGCGCGGCACCCACACCAGGGCGGCGCCGGTCGCGGCGGCGGCCCGGACGGCGGCGGTCAGCCCGCCGGCGACGGCCGCGAGCCGCTCGCCGACGACGATCACGGCGCCCTCGGCGCGCAGCGCCTCGCCCGCCGCCGCTCCCCCGGCCTCCAGACCGACGCCGGACGACAGGGCGTCCAGCCACTCGGTCTCGGTGCCGGGCGCGGCGGGCAGCAGGGTGCCGCCGGCCTTCTCCAGACCGCGCGTCCCGTGCGTGGCCAGGGAGAACACCCGCTGTCCGTGCCCGCGCCAGGCCTTGCGGAGCTTGAGGAAGACGCCGGGCGCCTCCTCCTCCGACTCGAAGCCGACGAGGAGCACGGCCGGGGCCTTCTCCAGCTTCGTGTACGTGACGCCGGTGCCGTCGAGGTCGCGCCCGCGACCCGCGACCCGGGCCGCCAGGAAGTCGGCCTCCTCGCTGCTGTGCACGCGCGCGCGGAAGTCGATGTCGTTGGTGTCGAGGGCGACCCGCGCGAACTTGCTGTACGCGTAGGCGTCCTCGACGGTGAGCCGGCCGCCGGTGAGGACGCCGGACCGGCCGCGCCCCGCGGTCAGCCCGCGGGCCGCGGTCTCCAGCGCCTCGGGCCAGGAGGCGGGCCGCAGTTCACCCGACTCCGCGTCGCGGACCAGGGGCGTCGTCAGCCGGTCCGGCTTCTGCGCGTACCGGAAGCCGAAGCGGCCCTTGTCGCAGATCCACTCCTCGTTGACCTCGGGGTCGTTGGCCGCGAGGCGGCGCATGACCTTGCCGCGCCGGTGGTCGGTGCGGGTCGCGCAGCCGCCGGAGCAGTGCTCGCACACGCTCGGCGACGAGATGAGGTCGAAGGGCCGCGAGCGGAAGCGATACGCCGCCGAGGTCAGCGCGCCCACCGGACAGATCTGGATGGTGTTCCCGGAGAAGTACGACTCGAAGGGGTCGCCCTCGCCCGTGCCGACCTGCTGGAGCGCGCCGCGCTCGATCAGCTCGATCATCGGGTCGCCCGCGATCTGGTTGGAGAACCGGGTGCAGCGCGCGCACAGCACGCACCGCTCGCGGTCGAGCAGCACCTGGGTGGAGATCGGCACCGGCTTCTCGTAGGTGCGCTTCCTGCCCTCGAAGCGGGAGTCGGACTGGCCGTGCGACATGGCCTGGTTCTGCAGCGGGCACTCGCCGCCCTTGTCGCAGACCGGGCAGTCCAGGGGGTGGTTGATGAGCAGCAGCTCCATGACCCCCTTCTGCGCCTTCTCGGCGACCGGGGAGGAGAGCTGGCTCTTGACCACCATGCCGTCGGTGCAGGTGATGGTGCAGGACGCCATCGGCTTGCGCTGGCCCTCCACCTCCACGATGCACTGGCGGCAGGCGCCGGCCGGGTCGAGGAGCGGGTGGTCGCAGAACCGGGGGAT
The DNA here is from genome assembly GCF_040297005.1 of Streptomyces sp. NPDC001904. Classification (NCBI taxonomy): domain Bacteria; kingdom Bacillati; phylum Actinomycetota; class Actinomycetes; order Kitasatosporales; family Streptomycetaceae; genus Streptomyces; species Streptomyces sp. NPDC001904. The sequence goes on from NZ_JBEOYI010000017.1 coordinate 85,362, forward strand.
CTCGATGCCCAGCATCTCGGCGGCGCGGATGACCAGGGTCCCCTTGGGGACGCTGATCTCGATGCCGTCGATGGTGAGGGAGACGAGGTCCTCCGGCGGAACAGCCGCCTCGCCGCCCCCGGAGGGAGCGTTGGTCGTGACGGTCACGCGGTCACCTCCGTGCGGTGCTGGTCGGTCCGGTCGGCCCAGACGGTCGAGCGGGCCGGGTCGAAGGGGCAGCCCTTGCCCGTGATGTGCTGCTCGTACTCGTCGCGGAAGTACTTGAGCGAGGAGAAGATCGGTGAGGCGGCGCCGTCGCCGAGGGCGCAGAACGACTTGCCGTTGATGTTGTCGGCGATGTCGTTCAGCTTGTCGAGGTCGTCCGGCGAGCCCTTGCCTGCCTCGATGTCGCGGAGCAACTGGACGAGCCAGTACGTGCCTTCGCGGCAGGGCGTGCACTTGCCGCAGGACTCGTGGGCGTAGAACTCGGTCCAGCGGGTCACGGCGCGCACGACGCAGGTCGTCTCGTCGAAGCACTGGAGCGCCTTGGTGCCGAGCATCGAGCCCGCGGCGCCGACGCCCTCGTAGTCGAGGGGGACGTCGAGGTGCTCCTCGGTGAACATCGGGGTGGAACTGCCGCCCGGCGTCCAGAACTTGAGGCGGTGTCCGGGCCGCATGCCGCCGCTCATGTCGAGGAGCTGGCGCAGCGTGATGCCGAGCGGGGCCTCGAACTGGCCGGGGTTGGCGACGTGGCCGCTGAGCGAGTAGAGCGTGAAGCCCGCGGACTTCTCGCTGCCCATCGACTTGAACCAGTCCTTGCCGCGATTCAGGATCGCGGGAACCGACGCGATGGACTCGACGTTGTTCACCACAGTGGGGCATGCGTACAGGCCCGCGACCGCGGGGAAAGGGGGGCGGAGTCGCGGCTGGCCACGGCGGCCCTCGAGCGAGTCCAGGAGTGCGGTCTCCTCGCCACAGATGTACGCGCCCGCGCCCGCGTGCACGGTGAGTTCGAGGTTCAGACCCGTCCCCAGGATGTCCTGCCCGAGGAACCCTGCCTCGTACGCCTCGCGGACGGCCTCGTGCAGCCGCCGCAGTACGGGGACCACTTCACCGCGCAGGTAGATGAAGGCGTGCTCGGACCGGATCGCGTAGCAGGCGATCACGATGCCCTCGATGAGGCTGTGCGGGTTCGCGAAGAGGAGGGGGATGTCCTTGCAGGTCCCGGGCTCCGACTCGTCGGCGTTGACGACGAGGTAGTGCGGCTTGCCGTCTCCCTGCGGGATGAACTGCCACTTCATCCCGGTGGGGAATCCGGCGCCGCCGCGCCCGCGCAGGCCCGAGTCCTTCACGTAGGCGATGAGGTCGTCCGGCGACATGGCGAGCGCCTTGCGCAGTCCCTCGTAGCCCTCGTGGCGGCGGTACACGTCCAGGGACCAGGACCTGTCCTCGTCCCAGAAGGCCGACAGGACCGGAGCGAGCAGCTTCTCCGGGCTGGTGTCGTGGTCGTTGACTTCGGCTGCCAAGGTCATCACTCCCCCTCCTCGGCGGTCGGCCCCGCGGGGTGGTCGGGGTCCGAGGCCGATGTGTCCTGCGGCGCGTCGTGCGAGCTGAGGTGCTCGCCGGGCGACGGATCGTGCGGCGGCTGCGTGTCGCGGGCCTCGCCGCGCGGGTGGACCACGCGCGCGGGCGGCGTCTCGCCCTTGGCCAGGCGCAGTCCGATCAGCGAGGCCGGTCCGGCGCTGCCGCTCGCCTCGACGGCGCCCTCGCGCTCGTCGGGGAAGCCGGCCAGGATGCGGGCGGTCTCCTTGAAGGTGCACAGGGGAGCGCCGCGGGTGGGCGACACCTGCGCTCCCGCGCGCAGGTCGTCGACGAGCTGCTTGGCCGAGTCGGGCGTCTGGTTGTCGAAGAACTCCCAGTTGACCATCACCACGGGAGCGAAATCACAAGCGGCGTTGCACTCGATGTGCTCCAGCGTGATCTTGCCGTCGTCCGTGGTGCCGTTGTTGGCGACGCCGAGGTGCTCCTGGAGCGTCTCGAAGATGGCGTCGCCGCCCATGACGGCGCACAAGGTGTTGGTGCAGACGCCCACTTGGTAGTCGCCGCTCGGCTTGCGGCGGTACATCGTGTAGAAGGTCGCCACCGCCGTCACCTCGGCGGTGGTCAGGCCGAGCACGTCGGCGCAGAACTGCATGCCGGTCCGCGTGACGTGGCCCTCCTCCGCCTGCACGAGGTGCAGCAGCGGCAGCAGCGCGGAGCGGGAGCCGGGGTAGCGGGCGACGATCGCCTTCGCGTCCGTCTCCAGACGGGCCCGGACGTCGTCCGGATAGCCGGGGGCGGGCAGCGCGGGCATGCCCAGGCTGACGCCCTGGCCCGCAGGCTGTGCAGAATTGAAAGCCCCTGTAGAACTGGTGGTCACCGGTCGACGCCTCCCATCACGGGGTCGATGGACGCGACGGCGACGATGACGTCGGCGACCTGGCCGCCTTCGCACATCGCGGCCATCGCCTGCAGGTTGGTGAAGGACGGGTCGCGGAAGTGGACCCTGAACGGGCGGGTGCCGCCGTCGGACACGGCGTGCACACCCAGCTCGCCCTTGGGCGACTCCACGGCGGCGTACGCCTGTCCCGGCGGGACGCGGAAGCCCTCGGTCACCAGCTTGAAGTGGTGGATGAGGGCCTCCATGGAGGTGCCCATGATGTTCTTGATGTGGTCGAGCGAGTTGCCGAGTCCGTCCGGGCCGAGGGCCAGTTGGGCGGGCCAGGCGATCTTCTTGTCGCCGACCATGACCGGGCCCGGCTCCAGGCGGTCCAGGCACTGCTCGATGATGTGCAGCGACTGGCGCATCTCCTCCAGGCGGACCAGGAAGCGTCCGTAGGAGTCGCAGGTGTCGGCGGTCGGGACCTCGAAGTCGTACGTCTCGTAGCCGCAGTAGGGCTGCGCCTTGCGCAGGTCGTGCGGCAGTCCGGCCGAGCGCAGGATCGGGCCGGTCGCGCCGAGCGCCATGCAACCGGCCAGGTCGAGGTAGCCGACGTCCTGCATACGGGCCTTGAAGATGGGGTTCCCGGTGGCGAGCTTGTCGTACTCGGGAAGGTTCTTCTTCATCTTCTTCACGAACTCGCGCAGCTGGTCCACCGCGCCGGGCGGCAGGTCCTGGGCGAGCCCGCCGGGCCGGATGTACGCGTGGTTCATCCGCAGGCCGGTGATCAGCTCGTAGATGTCGAGAATGAGTTCACGATCACGGAAGCCGTAGATCATGATCGTGGTCGCGCCGAGCTCCATGCCGCCGGTGGCGATGCAGACCAGGTGCGAGGACATCCGGTTCAGCTCCATGAGGAGCACGCGGATGATCGAGGCCCGGTCCGGCACGTCGTTCTCGATGCCGAGGAGCTTCTCGACGGCGAGGCAGTAGGCCGCCTCGTTGTAGAACGGCGTCAGGTAGTCCATGCGCGTCACGAACGTGGTGCCCTGCGTCCACGTGCGGTACTCGAGGTTCTTCTCGATGCCGGTGTGCAGATAACCGATTCCGCAGCGGGCCTCGGTGACCGTCTCGCCGTCGATCTCCAGGATCAGGCGGAGCACACCGTGCGTGGACGGGTGCTGGGGGCCCATGTTGACGATGATGCGTTCGTCGTCGGACTTCGCCGCGGACTGGGCGATCTCGTCCCAGTCGCCACCGGTGACCGTGTAGACGGTGCCTTCGGTGGTCTCGCGGGGGGAGGCAGAAGAAGTGGTCATCAGGAGTACGACCTCCGCTGGTCCGGAGCCGGGATCTGGGCGCCCTTGTACTCGACGGCGATGCCGCCGAGGGGGTAGTCCTTGCGCTGCGGGAAGCCCTGCCAGTCGTCCGGCATCATGATCCGCGTCAGCGCGGGGTGGCCGTCGAAGACGATGCCGAAGAAGTCGTACGCCTCGCGCTCGTGCCAGTCGTTCGTGGGATACACGGCGACCAGGGACGGGACGTGCGGGTCCGCGTCGGGCATCGACACCTCCAGGCGGATCAGCCTGTTGTGGGTGATCGACCGCAGGTGGTAGACGGCGTGCAGCTCGCGGCCCTTGTCGCCGGGGTAGTGGACCCCCGAGACGCCCGTGCACAGTTCGAAGCGCAGGGCCGGGTCGTCGCGCAGCGTCCGCGCCACGCGCTCCAGGTGCTCGCGCTCGATGTGGAAGGTGAGCTCGCCGCGGTCGACGACCGTCCTGTCGATGGCGTTCTCGGGGACGAGGCCCTGTTCCTCCAGGGCGCCCTCCAGCTCGTCGGCGACCTCGTCGAACCAGCCGCCGTACGGGCGGGCGGCTTCGCCGGGCAGCCGGATCGAGCGGACGAGGCCGCCGTACCCGGAGGTGTCGCCGCCGTTGTTCGCGCCGAACATGCCGCGCTGGACGCGGATCTCCTCGCCGGTGTCGCCTCGCTGCCCTGGCAGGTTGGAGGGACTTGATGAAACACGGTCCTTCTCGGGGTTGGCCCCGTCGCTCTGCGCGTCACTCACCGCAGCAGCCCCTTCATCTCGATCGTCGGGAGCGCCTTGAGCGCCGCTTCCTCCGCCTCACGGGCCGCCTCCTCGGCGTTCACGCCGAGCTTGGAGGACTGGATCTTCTGATGGAGCTTGAGAATCGCGTCCATCAGCATCTCGGGCCGGGGCGGGCAGCCGGGCAGATAGATGTCGACCGGGACGACGTGGTCGACGCCCTGCACGATCGCGTAGTTGTTGAACATCCCGCCGGACGAGGCGCAGACGCCCATGGAGATGACCCACTTGGGGTTGGGCATCTGGTCGTAGACCTGGCGCAGGACGGGCGCCATCTTCTGGCTCACCCGCCCGGCGACGATCATCAGGTCCGCCTGGCGGGGCGATCCGCGGAAGACCTCCATCCCGAACCGCGCCAGGTCGTAGCGGCCCGCGCCCGTCGTCATCATCTCGATGGCGCAGCACGCGAGGCCGAACGTGGCGGGAAAGACGGACGACTTGCGCACCCAGCCCGCGGCCTGTTCGACGGTGGTCAGCAGGAATCCGCTCGGCAGCTTTTCTTCGAGTCCCATTGGTCTGTGGCTCCCGGTCTCCCCTATACGGGGCTCAGTCCCATTCCAGGCCGCCGCGCCGCCATACGTACGCGTACGCGACGAAGACGGTGAGCACGAAGAGCAGCATCTCCACGAGCCCGAAAACCCCCAGGGCGTCGAAGGTGACGGCCCAGGGATAGAGGAAGACGATCTCGATGTCGAAGACGATGAAGAGCATCGCCGTCAGGTAGTACTTGATGGGGAAGCGCCCGCCGCCGGCCGGCGTGGGGGTGGGCTCGATGCCGCACTCGTACGCTTCGAGCTTCGCCCGGTTGTACCGCTTTGGACCGATAAGCGTGGCCATGACCACGGAGAAGATCGCAAAGCCTGCCCCGAGGGCTCCCAGTACGAGGATGGGCGCATACGCGTTCACCGCTCCTCGCTCCTCTCAGTCGGCGCTGACTGCTGGCGGTTGCACGGGCTCGCGGCCCCGACTCCCCCTGCGAACGGTCGAAGATCGCCCACATGTGAAGCAGGTCACAAGCCCAACTTGCCCCGCATCCTATGCCTGCTCCTCTGTGATCTGCGACACGGGGTACGCCAACTACTTTGTGATCTCCACCACCTGACGAAGGATCATGAAGTCGGATGAGCGGTGATCTTCACACTCGAAGCGCCTGAGTGATCACCAGAGGTGACAACTTGACCGGTTACCCCTGGTCAGAGAGGCGCGTTCACTATCAAGGCGGAGCCTTCACAGGCAAATTGGCGTTGGACACCTTTGGCTGATAGTGCGCGGCGTTCACGCGTCAGAGGGAGGGCCGAGGACGGAAGTGGACATCGGGGCACCCCCTAGGGGTTCCGTGTGACCTGCGTCACGCACCATGTAACGTCCCGGAAACCGGGCTTGGCCAACGGCCTCAACCGGTGGTAGGCCCAGGGCAATTCGGGCGTTTTGCCGAAACCACATGATCACAGCCTTGATCGACCGCACCGAAAGCTGCCCGAATTGCCCTTTACGGCGTCAATGCGAGCTGTGAGGTGTGGAATTCGTGCCCGTTCTTCACAACTGTGGCGCACCACACGTTTCTTGATGAGAACCGTGAAGCCCTGATAGCGGTTGTACTCATGTCCCACACCGCTCACATACCCAGCCACCGGAAGCCCCGTCGCAGCGCCTCGAAGATGGCCCTGCGCGCCGGAGTTACTGGTGGCGTCCTCAGCACCCTGGCAGTGGCCGGTGCGTCGGGTGCGGCCAGCGCTGCCGAGCCCGTGACGCAGACCATCGAACTGCCCACGCTCACCGCCGACCTGTCCACGCAGGTCGCCCAGTCCGCGGACGCCACCCAGCAGGCCGCGGCCAACTACCAGCTCCAGGCGGAGCGGGACGAGGCCTTCGCCAAGGCCGCGGACCAGGCCAAGAAGGACCAGGCCGAGGCGGAGAAGAAGGCGGAGGCCAAGAAGAAGGCCGAGGCCGCCGCCAAGGCCAAGGCCGAGCGTGAGGCCGCCGCGCAGACCGCCTCGCGCTCCAGCGAGCGCACCACCCTCTCGGCCTCCACCGGCTCCACCGAGACCGCCAGCGCGCCCGCCAGCGGCTCCGTGGCCTCCGTCATCAGCTTCCTGAAGGCCCAGGTCGGCGACGCGTACGTCATGGGCGGTACGGGCCCCAGCTCGTGGGACTGCTCGGGCCTCGTCCAGGCCGCGTTCAAGCAGGCCGGTGTCGACCTGCCGCGCACCTCGCAGGCGCAGTCGACGGCCGGCACCTCGGTCTCGCTCTCCAGCGTCCAGGTCGGCGACATCCTGTACTGGGGCGGCGCGGGCTCGGCGTACCACGTCGGTGTCTACATCGGCAACGGCCAGTACCTCGATGCCGCCAACCCCTCGAAGGGCGTCGTCATCCAGGACCTGTCCGGCTACCCGGCGAGCGGCGCGGTCCGCGTCCTCTGAGGAACCCCTGCGCACGGCGAAGGCCGCCGCTCCCCTTCCCCGGGGGTGCGGCGGCCTTCGTGCACGCGCTCACGAGCGCGCGACAGCGGTCAGCCCTGCGGCGTCAGCTCCCCCATCGGGCCCCAACCCTCGTTCGGGATGTCGGCGTTGATGATCTCGGGGGTGGCGGCGATCAGCGGGGCCATGGCGTCGAGGCCGGCCTTGAAGTGGTCGGAGCCGACGTGCGCGGCGCCCGCGTCGGCGTCCCGGAACCCCTCGATCAGGACGAACTGGTTCGGGTCCTCGACACTGCGCGACCAGTCGAAGAAGAGGTTGCCCTCCTCGGCGCGGGTCGCGGCGGTGAACGCGGCGGTCTTCTCCAGCCAGGAGTCGGTGTGCTCGGGGCGGACGGTGAACTTCACGGCGATGAAAATCATGCGTCCACCCTGCCCCGAGCTGCCTGACCGGGCAAAACCGGGCGAGGTCAGGCCTTCGGCGCGACCTTGCTCAGCCCGTTGATGATCCGGTCCATGGCGTCGCCGCCCGTCGGGTCGGTGAGGTTGGCGAGCATCTTCAGGGTGAACTTCATCAGGATCGGGTGGGTCAGGCCGCGCTGCGTCGCGATCTTCATGACCTTCGGGTTGCCGATCATCTTCACGAAGGCGCGGCCCAGCGTGTAGTAGCCGCCGTAGGTGTCCTTGAGGATCTGCGGGTAGCGCTGGAGGGCGAGTTCGCGGCTGGCGTCGGTGGGGCGGGCGTGCGCCTGCACGATGACGTCGGCGGCGAGCTGCCCCGATTCCATGGCGTACGCGATGCCCTCGCCGTTGAACGGGTTGACCAGGCCGCCCGCGTCGCCGACCAGGAGCAGGCCCTTGGTGTAGTGCGGCTGGCGGTTGAAGGCCATCGGGAGGGCGGCGCCGCGGATCGGCATCGTCATGTTCTCCGGCGTGTAGCCCCAGTCCTCCGGCATCGACGCGCACCACGCCTTCAACACCTCGCGCCAGTCCAGCTCGCGGAACGCCTTGGAGGAGTTGAGGATGCCGAGGCCGACGTTGGACGTGCCGTCGCCCATGCCGAAGATCCAGCCGTAGCCGGGAAGCAGCCGGTCCTCGCCGGGCCCGCGCTTGTCCCACAGCTCCAGCCAGGACTCCAGGTAGTCGTCGTCGTGGCGCGGCGACGTGAAGTACGTGCGCACCGCGACGCCCATCGGGCGGTCCTCGCGGCGGTGCAGGCCCATCGCCAGGGACAGCCGGGTCGAGTTGCCGTCGGCGGCCACGACCAGCGGGGCGTGGAAGGTGACCTCGCGCTTCTCGTCGCCGAGCCTGGCGTGCACGCCCGTGATGCGGCCGGTGCGGTCGTCGATGATCGGGGCGCCGACGTTGCACTGCTCGTACAGGCGCGCGCCCGCCTTCTGCGCCTGCCGCGCGAGCTGCTCGTCGAAGTCGTCGCGCTTGCGGACGAGGCCGTAGTCCGGGTACGAGGCGAGGTCCGGCCAGTCCAGCTGGAGCCGGACGCCGCCGCCGATGATGCGCAGCCCCTTGTTGCGCAGCCAGCCCGCCTCCTCGGAGATGTCGATGCCCATGGAGACGAGCTGCTTGGTGGCGCGCGGGGTCAGACCGTCGCCGCACACCTTCTCGCGCGGGAACGCCGTCTTCTCCAGGAGCAGGACGTCCAGGCCCGCCTTGGCGAGGTAGTAGGCGGTCGTCGAACCGGCCGGCCCGGCGCCGACCACGATGACGTCCGCGGTGTTCTCGGTGAGGGGCTTGGACTGTTCGGTCACGGCGGGTTCTCCCCAGGTTCGAAAACGGTGTGCCGCGGGGCACGGACATGGGCAGTCTATTCAGCGGTACCGATCACTCAGCCGAAGGGCCAGCCCATGACCCGAACTCTTCCCGCCGTCGATCTGCGCGTCCCCACCCATGAGGACGCCTTCGCCTGGCACCGGGTGTTCGACGACCCGGACGTCATGGAGTTCCTCGGCGGCCGGGCCGCCGCCGCCGAACTGTCGGTGCACCACGAGGCGACGGCCCGCCAGCGCATGCACGACGCCGAACTGGGCTACTGCCTGTGGTCCCTGGTCAACGGGGAGGGCGAGGTGATGGGCTTCGCCGGGGCCCAGCCGTGGCGGCACCCCTGGGGGCCGGTCGGCGAGATCGAGATCGGCTGGCGGCTCGGGCGCGCGTACTGGGGCAAGGGGTACGCCACCGCGGCGGCGCTCACCACGGTCGACCGGCTGCGGGAGGCGGGGGTCCCGAGCGTCGTCGCGATGGTCGACGCCCTCAACACGCGCTCGATCGCGGTGACCCGACGCCTCGGCATGGAGCTGGCCGAGACGTTCGTGACGCCGACGGGCCGTCAGGGGCACTGCTTCCGGCTGGTGCTGTAGCTGCGTCGGCAGCCGGTGCGGCCGCTGGTGTCGCGGCTGTTCCCGCTGCCGGTGTCGCGGGCCGTCCGCGGCCTTCCGGGCGGCGGTACGGCGGTCTACCCTGCCGGTACCGCCCAGGGGGTGACATCTGTGCCGAGGACGCCCGAGACGCCCAGCACGCCCGATCCGCCGGAGGTGCACGTGCCCGCGCTCGTCGGCCTGATGGCGGTCGACGCGCAGGCCACGGCGCTCGCGTTCGGTCTGCGGCTGATCCCCGCGGACCGCCCCGCCCTGGACGAGGCCGCCGTGGACCACGTGGTGCGCCAGTACCCGCTGCCCGGTGTGGAGATCCCCCGGGACGCCGCCGTCACGGTCTGGTTCGACTTCGGGGAGGGCGAGGGCGGCGGCGGGGCGGGGGTGCGCGAGCCCCTCGGTCCCGGTCCGCGGGGCGGTGGCATGCGCCGCGAACTGGACGAGCCCGCCGCGCCGTTGCCGTTCACTCCGTGTCCGTGAGCCGCCAGGAGTCGAGCCCGATCCGGTAGGTCTCTTCCAGCGCGGCCCAGCTGTCGTCCCTGCCGGTGAGGAAGATGGCGTACTCGGTGCCGTCGGCGGCGATGTACGACTGGTCGATGCCGTGGACGAGGCGCCCGGCCTCGTCCACGTACGTGTACTCCCACAGGGCGCCCGGCTGTCCCTGGAAGGTGTTCCGCTCCAGCCGGATCCGCCGGTAGTCCGTCTTCTTCGGGTCCTCCACGGCGTGCTTCTCCAGGTTCTGGAGGTTCTCGTACGAGGTGTAGGGCGCGATCGGGATCACTCCGACGAGGTACTTCTCCGGGCCGGAACCGCCCGCGTAGGTGATCTGACTGCCGTTCTTGACGCCGGTCCGGCTCCAGGACTCGGGCACGGCGAAGGAGAAGCCCTTCGGGTCGGTCACCTGGCGATAGCCCGCGGGGATCCCGGGTGCCGCCGACGGGGCGCCGGTGTCCAGGCTCGCGGTCGGCGTGGGCGATGCGGGCGGCGCCTGTTCCTGGGTCGGCTCCTGGGACGCCCCGGTGCCGCCGGTCCGCGCGGTCTGCTCGCTCTGCGCGGCGACCGGCGTGTTGTCCCGCGCGTCGTCCGTGCCGCCGTCGCCGTCGTCCCGGACCAGCACCACTCCGGCCGCGGCGGCGCCGCCGATGACGAAGGCGCCGAGGAGGGTGCCGACCCAGACGCCCACGGGCCGGCCGGTCTCCCGGGACGGGGCGGGCGGCGCGGCGTAGGGGACGCCGTACGGGGCGGGCGGCGGGGTCGGTGGTCCCTTCGGCGGCGGGGGCAGCACGGCGCTGGTGCGGGTGGGCGCGGCGGCGAAGTCGTCGGCCGGGGGCGGCTCGTGCGGTCCGGTGGCGACGGGCGCGGGGCCCGCCGGTGCCCCGGCGGGCGCCGGGCCGGATCCGCCGAGCCGCAGCAGGTACGGGGCGAGGACGACCCCGCCGCCGGTCCACAGCAGCCCGAACAGCAGCAGTTGCGGCAGGTCCAGGCCGCCCTCGCCGGTTCCCCCGAAGGAGATCTCGCTGGTGAGGCCGCCGGAGGTCGTCATCGAGAACCCGCTGACGGCGCCCAGGACGAGCAGCAGCGCGTAGAAGAAGCCGCCGCCCAGGTACAGCTCGCGCCGGTCCCGCGAGCGGCGGGCGATGAGCACGCCGACGAGCAGCGCGAGCACCAGGCCGAACGCCAGGACGCCGACGACCGCACCGCTGTTGACGTCGTCGCCGAGCCGCCCCAGCCCGTACGCGTCGTGCTCGTACTGGCCGCCGGCGAAGCCGGAGCCGCGCAGATCGGTCTCGACGGGTGCGCCCCACACGAAACCGAGGCCGGTCACCGCGAGGTTGGGCAGGTACAGCGCGATCAGCACGATGCCGGCGACGGCGCTGCCGCCGGTGGCGCCGTCGATGTCGCCGCCGTCCCGGCCGTCGTCGGCGACGATGCCGACGACGAACCCCGCGATCAGCACCAGCGGCAGCACCCAGGCCATCGCCCGCACCGCGGACCCGAAGGCGCGGCTCGCGACCGCGACGCCGGGGCGGACGGCGAGCCACTGGGCGACGTCGGCCCGCTGGAACACGGCGACGGTGACGGCCGTGCCGAGCGCCAGCGTGCAGAGCGCCACCAGGAACGGGGCGCTGTGGAACTCCGCCTGCTGGATCGTCGGCTGCCCGAACAGGGCGAGCACGACCGTCCCGGCCATCGCGAGCAGCCCGACCCGGACCGCGGTCTCCAGGCCCAGGGTGCGCGCGGGCGGCGGCCCCCACGACAGGTCCGGCCGCTGCGCCAGGAGCAGGCGCGCCCGCAGCATCCGTACGCCGATCAGCAGGGCCGTGCACCACAGCACGGGGACCAGCAGCGGCGGCATGAAGAGGTCGAGCGCGCCGCCCGCCGACGACTCGGACGCGCTGCCGAACGGCGACGAGCCGCCGCCGCTCGACGCGGTCACCCGGAAGCTGCCGCCGAGGCCGTGCATCAGCACGGTCAGGGCGATCCGCAGCCGGTCGCCGAAGCCGACGGCGTCACCGGCGTCCGTGTCCTGGCCGTAGCCGGGAATCGCCAGCGCCACCGCGCCGACGAGCAGCAGTCCCACGGGCCACAGCGCGGCCTGCGCCGCGCCGGCCCAGTCACCGCGCAGGGCCCGCCCGAAGAAGGCGCCGACCGGCGACGGCCGGGCGGGTCCCGGGGGCCGGGCCGGGGGCGGCGGGGTCGCGGGGACCGGTGGCAGGGGCTGGTCCAGGGCCGTCGGGGTCGCCGGGGGCGGGAACTGCGGGGAGCGCTCCTTCCCGCATCTCATGCAGAAGCGGGCCTCTGTCGGAGCCTCGGCTCCGCAGTGCGGGCAGAACGACGTCATGGGGCGCTCCGATCCGTGGACGCACAGGCGCCGCCCCGTCACGAGGCGTCACCACGCAATCAACGGACTCATCTTCCCGCCGCGCCGGTTCCCTTCGACGCCCCCTGAAATCAGTGAAGTTGAACCGTTACAGATCCACGTCTACTTGATGCCGCGGTGCAGGGCGACGATGCCGCCCGTCAGGTTGCGCCAGGCGACCTGGGTCCAGCCCGCGGTCTGGAGCCGGGCGGCCAGTTCCGGCTGGGTGGGCCAGGCGCGGATGGACTCCGCCAGGTACACGTACGCGTCCGGGTTCGAGGAGACGGCGCGGGCGACGGGCGGCAGGGCGCGCATCAGGTACTCGGTGTAGACCGTGCGGAACGGGGCCGCCGTGGGGTGGCTGAACTCGCAGATGACGACGCGGCCGCCGGGCTTCGTGACCCGGTACAGCTCGCGCAGCGCCTGGTCGGTGTCCTGGATGTTGCGCAGGCCGAAGGAGATGGTGACGGCGTCGAACGTGTCGTCCTTGAACGGCAGCTTCGTCCCGTCGCCCGCCGTGAACGGCATCCAGGGGTGGCGCTGCTTGCCGACCCGCAGCATGCCGAGCGAGAAGTCGCAGGGGACGACGTAGGCGCCCGCCTGGGCGAAGGGCTGGGAGGAGGTGGCGGTGCCGGCGGCGAGGTCGAGGATCTTCTGCGCCGGGCGGGCGTCGACGGCCTTGGCGACCTCCTTCCGCCACAGCCGTGCCTGTCCCAGGGACAGCACGTCGTTCGTGAGGTCGTACTTCTCCGCCACGTCGTCGAACATCGAGGCGACTTCGCGGGGCTGCTTGTCCAGGGATGCACGGGTCACTCCGCCATTGTGTCAGGGGGCACGCCGCCGCCCGCGCGTAGGTGGGGCCGGTCGCGCAGTTCCCCGCGCCCCTGGGCAGTTCTCCGTGCGCGCACCGGTGGCCGCTTCTCGCGCAGTTCCCCGCGCCCCTGAGGCAGGCGCTTCGCGCCGCCTCCCCCTGAGGCTGCGGCTTCGCCGCGCCTCCATTGACGAGATGCCGCACGAGGCACGCCTCACTGATGAGATGGCGCACGAAGTGCGCATCTCAGGGGCGCGGGGAACTGCGCGATCAGCCACGACGGTGGCGCGCGTGACGGACGGTCCAGGGGCGCGGGGAACTGCGCGATCAGCCCCCACCGGGCCGCGGCCGGAGAACGACCCGACTGCCCCGGAGGGGTCAGCGGGCCCGGAAGACCAGGCGGCCCTCGATCACGGTGGCCACACAGGTGGCGGCCCCGCGGGCGACCAGTCCGGCCCGATCCGGAACGTCGAAAACAGCGAACCGCGCAGGCCCGCCCACCGCGAGCCCCGGCAGCAGAACGAGCGGCTTCGGCGACAGGGAGACGGGCCCCGGCAAACGGTCGGGCCGCGCCGCGAACACGAGACCCGAGCGCTGCACCACGTCGAGAACGGCCTTGGCCCGCAGCTCCCCGGCGACGGCAACGGTCCCGTGCGCGAACAACCGCTGCACCCCGCGCCGCGCACTGGCCCCCAGCCGGGACGGATCTGCGCGGAAGATCTCCCGCGCCCGGGCCCCGCCGATCGGCACGGTGCCGTACGTATCGGCCTCCCGCGGATCGGGGTGGTACGTGTGCTCCAGGATCTCCGGACCGTACGGATTGAGCAGCCCGGGAGTGAGGATCCCGGGCCACCGCCGCACCCGGGCCCCCGGATACGCGGCGGCCAGTTCCTCGTACGGGCCGAGCGCCGCGACGACGGCGCCCTCGACGACGACGGACGACCCGTCGGCGACGGTGTGGAGTGTCAGCACGGAGCTACCGGACGCCCTTAGTTGGTGGAGACGAGCTTGAGCTCGGGGTGCGCCGTGCCGCCCTCGATCGCGATGGACGAGATGTGCGAGGAGGCCCGGTCGTCGACGGGGTCGTTCGCCGGGTCGTCGTGCACGACGAGGTGCTCGTACGTGGTGGCGCGCTGCGCCGGGACGCGGCCCGCCTTGCGGATCAGGTCGATGATCTCCATGCGGTTGGAGCGGTGCTTGGCACCGGCCGAGGAGACGACGTTCTCCTCCAGCATGATCGAGCCGAGGTCGTCGGCGCCGTAGTGCAGGGAGAGCTGGCCGACCTCCTTGCCCGTGGTCAGCCAGGAGCCCTGGATGTGCTGGACGTTGTCCAGGAAGATCCGGGCGATGGCGATCATGCGCAGGTACTCGAAGAGCGTGGCCTGCGTACGGCCCTTGAGGTGGTTGTTCTCCGGCTGGTACGTGTACGGGATGAAGGCGCGGAAGCCGCCCGTCCGGTCCTGTACGTCGCGGATCATGCGGAGGTGCTCGATGCGCTCGGCGTTGGTCTCGCCGGTGCCCATGAGCATGGTGGAGGTGGACTCGACGCCCAGGTTGTGGGCGGTCTCCATGATCTCCAGCCAGCGCTCGCCGGACTCCTTCAGCGGGGCGATGGCCTTGCGGGGGCGCTCCGGCAGCAGCTCGGCGCCGGCACCGGCGAAGGAGTCGAGCCCGGCGGTGTGGATCCGCTGGATCGCCTCCTCGACCGACACCTTGGAGATGCGGGCCATGTGCTCGACCTCGGAGGCGCCCAGGCTGTGGATGACCAGCTCGGGGTACGCCTTCTTGATCGCGGAGAAGTGCTCCTCGTAGTACTCGACACCGTAGTCCGGGTGGTGGCCGCCCTGGAACATGATCTGGGTGCCGCCCAGCTCGATCGTCTCCGCGCAGCGGCGCAGGATGTCGTCGAGGTCGCGGGTCCAGCCCTTCTTGGTGTCCTTCGGGGCCGCGTAGAAGGCGCAGAACTTGCACGCCGTGACGCACACGTTCGTGTAGTTGATGTTCCGCTCGATGATGTACGTGGCGATGTGCTCGATGCCCGCGTACTTGCGGCGGCGGATCGCGTCGGCGGCGGCGCCCAGGGCGTGCAGCGGGGCGTCCCGGTACAGGGCGACGGCCTCTTCCGGGGTGATGCGCCCGCCGGCGGCGGCACGGTCGAGGACGGACTGCAGTGCGGCCTTCTCGGTCACCGTGCGGGCCCCTTTCAGAGGAGGTAGAGCTGAATTCTCAGCGTACGTCAGGCCGCCAGAGCGCCCAGCAGAACCCCCGCGAACGCCCCGAGGATCATGAAGGGGCCGAGCGGGATCTCCGTCCTGCGGCCCGCGCGCCGGGCGGCGACGAGGACGAGCGCGTACAGGCCGTTGAACAGCACGCCCGCGAACGCGCCGATGAACAGCACCCCCAGCCCGTACCAGCCGAGCACCGCCCCGAGGCCGACGGCCAGCTTCACGTCGCCGAACCCCATGCCCCGGGAGTTGATCAGGTGCAGCACCAGGTACCCGGCGCCCATGCCGAGCGCCCCCAGCACCGCCCCGCGCCACGACCCGCCGGGCTCCGGCAGCAGCGCGGCGGCGCCGAGCGCGAGCAGGGCCGCGCCCGCGAACGGCAGGGTCAGCACGTCGGGCAGCCGGTGCACGGCGAAGTCGACGGTGGCGAGGAGCACGGCGGGCGGCGCGAGCAGCAGCCAGGCGGCCAGCTCGGGGCGGGTGCCGGTGGCGGCGGCGAGCAGGGCGCAGGCGACGGCGGTGACGGCGGCCAGGAGCGGGGCGGCGGGGCCGGGCCGGGGGCCGAGCCAGCCGCGGGCCGGGCGCCAGGGTTCGTCCGGCTCGACGGAGAGGCGGTAGGCGGCGCGCGGCAGGAGCAGCCCGGTGGCGGCGCCCCACAGCGCGGCGACGAGGACCAGCGGATCGGTCACCGCCCCGCCCGCTTCAGGTCCGCCGTCGGGTTGCCCGCCTCCGGGTACTCGGAGGTGTAGCGCAGGCCCGCGCCGTCGCGGGAGAGGTGCACCGTGCTGGAGCCGTCGGCGCACTTGAAGTCGTCGCCGGAGATCTTCTTGCCGTCGGCCACCACCTCGGTCGCGGTGACGGACTTCAGGGTCAGTTCGTCGACGCAGCGGTTGCCCGTCAGATCGGTCGAGGTGACGGTGCCGAGCCGGCGGCCGACGCCCGTCTGCTTCAGCTCGACGCGGTAGGTGTCGGCCTGGATGCCCAAGACCGTGGCCTTCCCCTCCCAGGTGCCGAGGTAGAAGGAGGGGACGGCGCCGGAGGGCTGCGACGACGCCGTGGCGGAGGCCGACGGGCGGCCCGTGGCGGGGGCCGACGGCTGGGCGGATGCCGTGGGGCGCGCGCCGTCCGCCGCGCCGCCCGCCTCGTCGTGCCCGGAGCCCGGCAGCATGTTCACGACGAGGATCCCGCCCACCGTGACCGCGGCCAGGGCTCCCGCGACGGCCAGCGCGACCGAGCAACTGACCTTGCGGCCGCGCCCGTTCGCCGTCGCCGGGGTCGAGGTCGCCGACACGGACATCGACAGCCGCCCGGGCCCGGCGTCCTCCACCGCGTCCCCGGCGCGCGGCGCCGGTACGGCCGTGTAGGACGGGTCGGGCGGTCCGAAGACGCCCGGCGCACCGCCGGTGACGGCCGGGCTGCTGAAGCCGACCGGTCCCGTGGCCGGGTCCGCGCCCTCCATGTCGAGGAGCCGCGCCGCGCCGCGCATCACCTGCTCGACCAGCGCCCCCGGCAGCCAGCCCGCGGCGACCAGGGCCGCGGCGCCCTCGGGAGCCAGGAGGCGGGCCACCTCGCCGGGGGCGGGCCGGTCGGCGGCCGACTTCGCCAGGCACCCGGCGACGATCTCCCGCAACTCTCCGCTCAGGGAGCCCAGTTCCGGCTGCTCGTGGACGACCTTGTAGAGCAGGGCGGCCGAGGAGTCGCCGGGAAAGGGGGACTCCCCCGTCGCCGCGTACACCAGGACCGCGCCCAGCGAGAAGACGTCGGAGGCGCCGGTGACGCCCTTGCCGAGGATCTGCTCGGGCGCCATGTAGCCGGGTGAGCCGATGGAGACGCCGGTGGAGGTGAGGGAGGCCGTGCCGTCGGTGGCCCGCGCGATGCCGAAGTCGATGAGGCGCGGGCCGTCGACGGTCAGCAGCACGTTGGCCGGTTTCACGTCACGGTGGACGAGGCCCAGGCCGTGCACCGCCGCCAGCGCCTCGGCCAGCCCGGCGCCGAGCACCCGTACGGAGTGCTCGGGCAGCGCCCGGCCGGGACCGGCGGCCTGCGCGAGGGCGGGCCCGGCGACGTATCCGGTGGCCACCCACGGCACCGGCGCCTCGGGGTCGGCGTCGAGCACCGCCGCGGTCCACGCGCCGCCGACCCGCCGGGCCGCGGCCACCTCACGCCGGAAGCGCGCCCGGAACTCGTCGTCGAGCGCGAAGTGCGGATGGACGATCTTGACGGCGACGGTCCGGCCGCCCGCGCTGCGGCCCAGGTACACCCGGCCCATCCCGCCGGCCCCGAGCCGGCCCAGGAGGCGGTAGGGGCCGACCGTCGTCGGTTCGTCGGCCTGAAGGGGCTGCATGCGAAGAACCTCCCCCGGGTCCTGAGACGGCACGCACCCCAGCAGCGTAGGCCCTTCACCGCACGGGTCATACGGCGTTCGGCTTAGCCCGATTTCACATCGGTCCGGAAGAAAGGGACGGTGTTCACCGGAATTCCACCCGGGGCCCACCGTGGAATTCCGGCGAATGTCCCGTTCTCTCAGCGTCCGAGAAGTTCGACCTTCACATCGGCGGGAAATCCGGTGGTCTCCCCGACCCGGCGCGCGAACTCGGTGACGCCTTCCAGCTGCGGCGGCCCGAAGCGGAAGTCGAGTGTCGTGAAGTACTCCTCCAGGACCTCCTCGTCGAAGGCCTCCCAGCGGGCCGCCTGCTCGGCGACCTTGGTGACCTCGTCGAGGGAGAGGTCGCGGGAGGACAGGAACGCCTCGTGCACCTGGCGGGTGATCGCGGGCTCCCGCTCCGCGTAGTCCCGGCGCGCGGCCCACACGGCGAAGACGAACGGCAGTCCCGTCCACTCCTTCCACATGGCGCCCAGGTCGTGCACCTGGAGGCCGAGCCGCGGCGCGTCGTGCAGGTTGGCGCGGAGCGCGGCGTCGCCGATGAGGACGGCGGCGTCGGCGTCCTGCATCATCAGGCCGAGGTCCGGCGGGCACGTGTAGTAGTCGGGCGACACGCCGATGCGCTCGGCGAGCAGGAGCTGCGCGAGCCGGACCGACGTACGGGACGTCGAGCCGAGGGCGACCCGCCGCCCGTCCAGCTGGTCTAGGGGCACCTGCGACACGATCACGCAGGACATGACGGGGCCGTCGCAGCCGACGGCCAGATCGGGGAAGGCCACCAGGTCGTCGGCGGCCTTGAGGAATTCGACGAGGGTGATCGGACCGATGTCCAGACCGCCCTGCACCAGCTGCTCGCTGAGCTTCTCCGGGGTGTCCTTCGTGAGCTCGAAGTCGAGCAGGGAACCTGTCCTGGCCAGGCCCCAGTAGAGGGGCATGCAGTTCAGGAACTGGATGTGGCCCACGCGCGGACGGGTGCGCCGCGCGGCCTGGGGAGTCTCGGGAGAATTGTCCACATCGCGAGGCTAGACCCCATGAGATACGGTGCGGGCCTCGGGCCCCTCGGGTGGCTTCCGTCAACCCGAATCGGGATCACGTCAAACCTGTGGGTGACGTGATCTTGCCCTCTATTGCGTTCGGCTGCCTGCGTGCTAGGCTCGCCGCAAGTTGCAGTTTGGTTTCCCTTGCAGTACAGAGCCTGCGGAGCATGTGACCGCGGGCTCTCGTCGTTTTCAGACTTTTGCAGTTGTTCGCAAGCGCATTTGCAGGTTCTGGAGCAGGGCAACCCTTTGGCCCATAGGAGGGCTTATGGCTACCGGAACCGTGAAGTGGTTCAACGCTGAAAAGGGCTTCGGCTTCATCGCCCAGGAGGGCGGCGGCCCGGACGTCTTCGTCCACTACTCGGCGATCAACGCGAACGGCTTCCGCTCCCTCGAGGAGAACCAGGCCGTCAGCTTCGACGTCACGCAGGGTCCGAAGGGCCCGCAGGCGGAGAACGTCACCCCCATGTGACCTTTCCGATCACTGAGGTCGCACCGGCAGGTGCCGGCGTGACCTGATCCGGAACCTAGAGCAGTACCCAAGGAGCCCCGCGCCTCACGGCAGCGGGGCTCCTGCCTTTCCGCACCCTGCTCACGGGTGCATACGGGCGCCCTTCAGGACCTTGTCGACCGCGTTCTTCGGCCCGTACACGGCGATGCCGACCAGGTCGAGGGCGTCGGTGCCCACGGCCCGTACGGCCGCCCGGTTGTCGCGGTCGTTGCCCGTCGTGAACAGGTCCGAGGTGAACAGGGCGCGCGGCAGGCCCCGCTGCAGCGCCTTGGCGTGCGCCGCCCGCAGCGTCTCCTTGCCGCCCTCGAAGACCAGCACCGGCTGGCGGAACATCGGCAGGTACGGGGTGGCGTCGGCGTCCTCGTACGGCTCGCCGATCACCTCGGGCAGCTGGGATCCCAGGCCGCTCACGAGGAACGCGGTCACGTTCAGCCGCTGCCAGGTCTCCAGGTCGTCCCGGAGCAGTACGGCGATCTTGGTGTCGAAGCGGACGGGGGCGGCGGTGTCGTGGTCGGTGCTCATGCCGTGAGACTCCCGCGCGCGGCGCTTCCGCGTCTTGTACGTTCTTTGCGTGGTGGAGCGCGAAACGGATCCGGACCGGATCACCGCGTGGCGCCCCGAGGTGAAGGGCGTCGCGGAGGTCTTCCACGCCCATTTCACGCACCACTCCTATCCGATGCACGTCCATGACACCTGGACCCTGCTGATCGTCGACGAGGGCGCGATCCGCTACGACCTGGAGCGGCACGAGCACGGCACTCCGCTCGGCACCGTCTCGCTGTTGCCGCCCGGGGTTCCGCACAACGGTTCGGCCGCGACGCCGGACGGCTTCCGCAAGCGCGTCCTGTATCTGGAGGCCTCGGACGACGGTCCCCTCGACACCTCGCTGATCGGGGCCGCGGCGGACTCTCCCGACCTGGTCGATCCGCTGCTGCGGCACCGGATCGGGCAGCTGCACACCGCGCTCGGCCGGCCCGGTGACGAGCTGGAGGCGGCGGCGCGGCTGGCTCTTGTCGGTGAGCGGTTGCGGGAGCGGCTGCGGCCCGGAGTCGGCGATCCGGTGCGGGCCGTGCCCGATCGGCGGGTGGCGGACCGGTTGCGGCAGTTGCTCGACGCGCGAGTGGTGGACGGGGTCGGGCTGGAGGAGGCTTCGGGGGTGATCGATGCTCATCCGGCGCATCTGGTGCGGTCGTTCAGCGCCGCGTACGGGATCGCTCCGCATCAGTATCTGATGGCGCGGCGGGTGGATCGGGCCCGGCGGCTGCTTCTCGCCGGGCGGCCCGTCGGGGAGGTCGCGGCCGATCTCGGCTTCTACGACCAGTCGCATCTGACGCGTCACTTCAAACGAGTGGTGGGCATCCCTCCGGGCCGCTACGCCCACGCGTCCGCTCGCCGCTGATCACCGGGCTCCCTGCGTCTCGGGACCCCGTCCGCCCCGTGCGCCTCTCGTCGTGGCTGGTCGCGCAGTTCCCCGCGCCCCTGAGGCAGGCGCTTCGCGCCGCCTCCCCCTGAGGCTGCGGCTTCGCCGCGCCTCCATTGATGAGATGCCGCACGCGGCACGCCTCTCTGATGAGACGGCGCACGAAGTGCGCATCTCAGGGGCGCGGGGAACTGCGCGGCCAGCCACGACGGTGGTGCACCCGACCGAGGGCGTCACTCGGGCTTGGCCGGGAGGAAGGCGCGGGCCAGGACCGACGTGGCCAGGAGGACGCAGCCCGCGATGAGCAGGCTGACGCGCATGCCCGGCAAGGAGAAGCCGTCACCCGCCACCAGCGACCCGAACAGCGCCACGGCCAGCGCCCCACCGGTCTGCCGGAGCGCGTTCAGCAGACCCGAGGCGATACCGGCCCGAGGCCCCGGCACCGAGTCCATCAGGAGTGCCGTCAGCGCGGGGACCGCAAACGCGCCGCCGAGCCCCGTCGGCACCAGAAGCAGCAGCACCAGCCACATCGGCGTACCGGCGTCGAGCGGCAGCAGGACGAACATGGCCAGCGCCAGGACGAGTTGGCCGATGACGATGACCGGCCGCCGTCCGATGCGTTCGGCGACGCGCGGGGAGACCAGGTTCGTGGAGGTGATGATCACGGCGAGCGGCACGAAGACCAGGCCCGCGGTCAGGGCGGACATGCCGCGCGCCTGCTGGAGGTAGAGCCCGAGGAGGAAGACGAGGCCGTAGAAGGCGAGGTTCACGGCGAAGCCGACGGCGAGCGAGACGGCGACGGTGCGGTCGCGCAGCATGGCCGGCGGCACCACGGGCGCCCGGTGCCGCTTCTCGACGGCGTGGAAGGCGACGGCGGACACCACGGCGACCACGAGCGACCCGAGCACCGGCACCGAGGTCCAGCCCGCGTGCCCGCCCTCGATCACGGCGAAGGTCAGCCCGGCCAGCGCGAGGACGGCCGTGACCTGCCCGGCAACGTCGATCGGCGCGGGCCTGCGCGGCGACGGCACGACCTTGACGAGCAGGGCCAGGATGGCCGCGCCGACGGGCAGGTTGAGGAAGAACACGGCCCGCCAGCCGACGGACTCGGTCAGCACCCCGCCGAGCACGGGCCCCGCCGCCATCGCGACCGAACCGCCCACCGTCCACAGCGCGATGGCCCGCGCCCGGTGCCGCGCGTCGTCGTACGCCTGCCGGATCAGCGACAGCGAGGCCGGCATGACGACGGCCGCCGCCGCGCCCTGCACCACCCGGGCCGCGACGAGCGTGCCGATCCCGGGGGCGAGCCCGCAGGCCAGGGAGGCGAGGGTGAACAGGCCGACGCCGAAGGCGTAGGCGCGGCGGGCTCCGGCCCGGTCGGCGAGCGCGCCGGCCGACAGCATCAGCCCGGCGAAGAGCAGCGTGTAGGCGTCGACGACCCATTGCAGGCCGGTCATGCCGCCGTGCAGCGAGGCGCCGACGGCGGGCAGCGCGATGTTCACGGCCGAGACGTCGATGGTGATGACGGTGAAGCCGAGCAGCGCGGCGATCAGCGCGAAGGCGGCCGGCGGCCGACGGCCGGGTACGGCCTCGGCGGTCGCCGCGCGAGCGGTGGGGGTGGCGGTGGCGGTGGTCACGCGGGGCCTCCAGGTCGGTCCGGACGGTTCCGGTCGGTTCCGGTACGGGCGAGTGGGCGGGGGCGCCGGGCCGCGGCCCTGTGACGTGCACTCCCTGGGCCCGAAGCCCCCGGCCACTCGCTACGACCACCACTCTGGGACCGGCGGCGCGAAGGTGGCAGGCCGCGCTTCACCGGGGTGGGGCGTTCCTGGCCCTGACACACCCCCTCACGGCGCCGGGCGGCCGTGGAGAATGGAACACATGGCTGAAACCACGGAATTGGGCCGCTACCTGCGGGCCCGCAGGGCCCAGGTCACCCCCGCCGACGTCGGGCTGCCCGCGGGCACCGGACTGCGCCGCACCCCGGGCCTGCGCCGCGAGGAGCTGGCCACGCTCTCCGGGGTCAGCGTGGACTACTACACGCGCCTGGAGCGGGGCCGCGAGACGAACCCGTCGACCGCCGTGATCGACGCCATCGGCCGCGCCCTGCGCCTGCGCGGCGACGCCTACGAGCGACTGCACGACCTGGCCGAACTGGCCTCGGGCCGGCCGTCCGAGTCCGGCGAACCGCGCCCGACGGACGAGGACACCGTGCGCCCGTCGGTGTCGAGCATGCTGGAGGCGCTGCGGCCGCTGCCCGCGTACGTCGTCAACCGCTACAACTTCACGCTCGCCGCGAATCCCGCGGGCCGCCGGCTGATGCCCGGACTGTGGGACTGGCCGGCCGAGCAGCGCAGCATCACCCGCTACCTCTTCCTGCACCCGGTCGGCCGCGAGCTGTACGTGCCGTGGGAGGAGACGGTGACGGCGTCGGTCGCGCATCTGCGGGCCATCGCGGGCGGCGACCCCGACGATCCGCGCCTGACCGGGCTGGTCGGTGAACTCCTGCTCAAGTCACCGGAGTTCACCCGCATCTGGGACCGCTACGACGTGCAGGAGCGCAGCGGCGGCACCAAGACGTTCGCCCACCCGAAGGTGGGCACGATGACCCTGACGTACGAGGTCATGCAGCTGGCCAGGACCGGTGGCCAGCGCCTGGTGGCGTACCAGGCGCCGGCCGGTTCCCCGGACGAGGAGGCCATGCTCAAGCTGGATCCTCAATCGCCCTAGCCGTCAGGCGCGTTCGAGGATCGCGGTCACTCCCTGGCCGCCCGCGGCGCAGACGGAGACGAGGCCGCGGCCCGGACCCTCGCGCTCCGCGAGGAGTTTGGCGAGGGTGGCGACGATGCGGGCGCCGGTCGCGGCGAAGGGGTGGCCGGTGGCCAGGGAGGATCCGGCGACGTTGAGCCGGTCCCGGTCGACCGGTGCGAGCCCCTGCTTCTCCCAGGCCGCCAGGGTGGCCAACACCTGTGAGGCGAAGGCCTCGTGCACCTCGTACAGGTCGAAGTCCTCGATGCCGAGCCCGGCCCGTTCCAGCATCCGGGGCACGGCGTACGCGGGCGCCATGAGGAGGCCGTCGCCGCCCTCGCGCGTGACGTCCCCGCCGTCACCGGCGAAGTCCACGGCCGCCGTCTCGTACGCGGTCAGATACGCCAGCGGCGCCAGCCCGCGGGCCTCGGCCCACTCCTCGCTCGCCAGCAGTACGACGGCCGCGCCGTCCGTCAGCGGCGTCGAGTTGCCCGCCGTCATCGTCGCCCCGGGCTGCCCGGTCCCGAACACCGGCTTGAGCGTGGCGAGTTTCTCGACCGTCGAGCCGGGGCGCAGGTTCTGATCGCGCGCGAGTCCCCGGAACGGCACGACCAGGTCGTCGAGGAACCCGCGGTCGTACGCGGCGGCGAGCCGCTGGTGGCTGGCGGCGGCCAGTTCGTCCTGGGCCTCGCGCGCGATGCCCCACGCGCGGGCGGTGACCGCGGCGTGCTCGCCCATCGACAGGCCGGTGCGCGGCTCGGCGTTGCGCGGGATGTCGGGGACGAGGTGGCCGGGCCTGATCCGGGCGAGGGCCTTGAGCCGGGCGCCCGCCGACTTCGCCCGGCGCGCCTCCAGCAGGATCTTGCGCAGGTCGTCGTTGACACCGAGCGGGGCGTCGCTCGCGGTGTCCGAGCCGCCCGCGACGGCGCTCTCGGTCTGGCCGAGGGCGATCTTGTTGGCGGCGGCGATCACCGCTTGCAGGCCGGTGCCGCAGGCCTGCTGGATGTCGTACGCGGGGGTGCGCGGATCCAGCTTCGAGCCGAGTACGGTCTCGCGCGCCAGGTTGAAGTCCCGGCTGTGCTTGAGGACCGCGCCGGCCACGAACTCGCCCACGGCGCCCGGCTCCTGCAGCGCGCAGCGCTCCACGAGGCCGTCGAGTGCGGCCGTCAGCATCTCCTGGTTGGATGCGGTCGCGTACGGGCCGTCGGAGCGGGCGAAGGGGGTCCGGCTGCCGGCGACGACGGCGACGCGCCGCGGCACCCCCGCCGCCGGGCTCACCGGGGTTTTCGCGGTTTTCGCTGGGGCCATCTCGACAACTCCTGACTACTGAGTAACCTTACTCCGAAGTAAATTTACGACCGAGCAGGGAGTTGGACAATGGCCGACCGCTATCTGAACTTCACCGGCACGGCCCCGGGCCGCTTCCTGACCAAACGCCTCGGACTTCCGCAACCCGCTCCGCTGCGCCGCTTCAACGCCGAACACCCCTCCCTCGACGGTCCGTTGCTGCATGTCACGGCGGGCTCGTCCGCGTACGAGGAGGAGCTGGCGGCGCTGCTGGGCGGGACCGGGCTCACGGTCGCCGCCGGTGCGGAGCGGCCCGCCGCCGTCGTCGTGGACGCCACGGCCGTGGCCGACGTCGACGCGCTCGCCGAGGTGCACGCCGTTCTGCACCCCGTCGTACGGTCCGTCGCGGCGGGCGGCCGTGTCGTCGTGCTCGGCGCCCCGCCGTCGGCCGACGACCATCACCAGGCGGCCGTGCAGCAGGGCCTCGAGGGCTTCGTCCGCTCGCTCGGCAAGGAGATCGGGCGCGGCCGGACCGTGAACCTCGTGCGGGTCGCCGGTCCGGTGGCGGGCGCCGAGTCCACCCTGCGCTTCCTGCTCTCCCCCAGGTCCGCCTACGTCAGCGGCCAGGTCGTCGAGGTCGGCGGCGACGCCGACGGGGCGACGGCCCCCGAGGACTGGGCACGGCCGCTCGCCGGGCGCACCGCGCTGATCACCGGCGCCGCACGCGGGATCGGGGAGGCCGTCGCCGAGACGCTCGTCCGCGACGGCGCGCGGGTCGTGCTGCTCGACGTGCCGTCCGCCGAGGCCGACCTGGCGAAGGTCGCGGAGCGGCTCGGCGGGCGGGCGCTGCCGCTCGACATCACGGCCGGGGACGCGGGTGAGCGCATCGCCGAGTTCGTTCCCGACGGGCTGGACGTCCTGGTCCACAACGCGGGCATCACCCGGGACCGGCGGCTCGCCAACATGCCTGCCGAGCGGTGGAGTTCGGTGCTCGACGTCAACCTCGCCAGTGTGCTCCGCACGACCGACTCGCTCCTCAAGGCGGGGGCCGTGCGGCGCGGCGGGGCCATCGTGGCCACCGCCTCCATCGCCGGGATCGCGGGCAACGCCGGGCAGACCAACTACGCCGCCAGCAAGGCCGGCATCGTCGGTCTCGTCCGGTCGCTGGCGCCGCGCGCGCTCGCCGAGCACGGGGTCACCGTGAACGCCGTGGCGCCCGGGTTCATCGAGACGAAGATGACGGCGGCCGTTCCGTTGTTCATCCGGGAGGCCGGGCGCCGCATGAACTCCCTCGGTCAGGGTGGGCTTCCGGTGGACGTCGCCGAGACGACGTCCTGGTTCGCGGCGTCCCCCGCCGTCAACGCCCAGATCGTCCGGGTCTGCGGCCAGAGCCTCCTCGGAGCCTGAACGCTCCGCTGAGCCCGGGTGATCGGGGTGCGCCCCGCGTCCCCTGGTCGTTCTTCGGGCGCGGCTCTCGTCGTGGCTGGTCGCGCAGTTCCCCGCGCCCCTGACAGGCCTGCGGCCTTCAGGGGAGGCGGCGCGCAGCGCATGCCTCAGGGGCGCGGGGAACTGCGCGAGAAGCCCCCACCGGAGCCGCACCGCACCCACCACGCCGACGAACCCACCACCCCAAGGACCCCGCCACCATGACCTCGCCCCCGCCCCTGCTCCCCCTGATGCTGCGCGGCGCGCTGCAGTCACCGTTCAAGCGGCCCCGGGCCACCGGCAGCACCCCACCCCCGCACGCAGCGACCCGGATCACAGAACTCCAGGTCCGCGCGGAGCACCTCACGGCGTACGAGCGCGTCTGCGCCTACCCCACCACCCGCGACGAACTCCCGGTCACCTACCCGCACGTCCTGGGCTTCCCCCTCGCCATGCGCCTGATGTCGGCCCGCTCCTTCCCGCTGCCGCTGCTCGGACTGGTGCACACCTCGATCGAGATCACCCAGCAGCGGGACCTGGCCCCCACCGGCACCTACGAGCTGACCGTCGCGATACCGGAGCTGCGCCCCCACCGGCGCGGCACGGAGGCCGTCGTCGTCACCGGTCTGCGGCCCACGGGCGACACCGGCGAGACGCCCGTATGGGAGTCGACCAGCACGTATCTGGCCCGGCACCGGACGGACAGCGCCCCGGGCGAGCAGCAGGAACAGCAGCAGGCCACGGCTCCGCTTCCCGGCGGCACCGAGTGGCGCCTCGCCGCAGACCTCGGGCGGCGCTACGGCGCGGCCTCCGGTGACCGCAACCCCATCCACCTGCACCCGCTCACGGCCCGTGCCTTCGGCTTCCCGCGCGCCATCGCGCACGGCATGTGGACGGTGGCCCGGTGCCTGGCGGAGTTCGGGGCGCACGGGCCCGTTCACGTCCAAGCACGGTTCAGGGCGCCGGTGCTGCTGCCGGGCACGGTGACGTACGCGGCTCGGGGCCCGGCCTTCGAACTGCGGTCGGCCGGGGGCGAGCGGGTGCACCTGACCGGCGAGGTCACGGGGCTACCGGGCTGACCAGCGCCGCCCGTCCATCAGATTGCCGAGCCCGGACCAGGCGAAGTTCATCATGGTCGTCGCGGCCTCCCCGGCGGAGACGGACCGGTCGGTGTTGGCCCAGCCGGCCAGCGCCTCGGCCGCGCCGACCAGCGCCTGGGCGAGCCCGGTGACCTCCCGCTCGGCGAGTTCGGGATCGCCGTGCGCCTCCCGGGCGGCCGCGGCGATCAGCGCCGTCACGAAGGCGACGATCTCGTCCCGCATCGCGCCGACCTCGGCCACGAACGGGTCCCCGCCCGACCGCGCCTGGCTGTGCAGGACCGCCCACCCGTCGGGGTGCTCGGCGGTGTGCGTGAAGAAGGCGGTGAGCCCTTCCCAGAGCTGCCGGTCGGCGGGCACGTCGGCGCGCACCCCGGCCCGTACGGCGGCGATCAGGGCGGCCGCCTCACGCCGGATGCAGGCGGTGAACAGCTCTTCCTTGGAGTTCAGGTACAGGTACACCAGCGGCTTGGAGACCCCGGCCAGCTCGGCGATCTCGTCCATCGAGGCCGCCCGGTAACCGCGCTCGCCGAACACCCGCACCGCGGCGTCCATCATCTGCCGCTCGCGCTCCGCCCGCGGCAACCGCTTCTGCCGCGCCGCCGCCTCGGCCCTGCCGTCGCCGCCCACCCCAGCCGCCTTCCCTCTCACCCGCTGTGCACCCCTCACCCTACGGACCGGACGGACCGCCTCCGCACACGACCGTGCCCCGCCCCGGAGATCCGGGGCGGGGCACGGTGCGGCGGTGGTGCGAGCCGGGGGACGCGTCAGGCGGCGACGGCCACCTGCTGCGGCTCCTCCACCGGGGACGAGGTCGCGTGGTCGTAGGCCTCGCGGTCCAGGATGTTCTCGCGGGCGGAGACGATCACCGGGACGAGCGCCTGGCCGGCGACGTTCGTGGCCGTGCGCATCATGTCGAGGATCGGGTCGATCGCGAGGAGCAGGCCGACGCCCTCCATGGGCAGGCCGAGCGTCGACAGGGTCAGGGTCAGCATGACCGTGGCGCCCGTCAGACCGGCCGTCGCGGCGGAACCGACCACCGAGACGAAGGCGATGAGCAGGTAGTCACCGACCGAGAGGTTGATGTCGAAGATCTGCGCGACGAAGATCGCGGCGATCGCCGGGTAGATCGCGGCGCAGCCGTCCATCTTGGTGGTGGCGCCGAACGGCACGGAGAAGGACGCGTACTCCTTCGGGACGCCGAGGCGCTCGGTGACCTTCTGGGTCAGCGGCATGGTGCCGACCGAGGAGCGCGAGACGAAGGCCAGCTGGATGGCGGGCCAGGCGCCCTTGAAGAACTGCACCGGGTTCAGCTTGGCTACGGTCGCGAGCAGCAGCGGGTAGACGCCGAAGAGGACCAGGGCGCAGCCGACGTAGATGTCGGCGGTGAAGGTCGCGTACTTGCTGATGAGGTCCCAGCCGTAGGTGGCGATCGCGTAGCCGATGAGGCCGACGGTGCCGAGCGGGGCCAGCTTGATGACCCACCACAGGGCCTTCTGGAGGAGTTCGAGGATCGACTCCGACAGGGTCAGGATCGGCTTGGCCTTCTCGCCGATCTGCAGGATCGCGATGCCCGCGACGGCGGCCATGAAGACGATCTGCAGGACGTTCAGGTCGGTGAACGGCGTGATGACGTTCTCCGGGACGATGCCCGTCAGGAAGTCGATCCAGGAGCCCGCGTGGTCCGGCTTGCCGCCGTCCTTCGGGGTCAGGCCGGTGCCCGCTCCCGGGTTGGTGACCAGGCCGATGACGAGGCCGATGGCGACCGCGATCAGCGACGTGATCATGAACCAGAGCAGGGTGCGGGTGGCGAGGCGCGCGGCGTTGTTGACCTTGCGCAGGTTGGTGATCGACACCAGGATCGCGAAGAAGACGAGCGGGGCGACGGCCAGCTTCAGCAGCTGGATGAAGATGCCGCCGATCTTGTCGAGCGTGGTGACGAGCCAGGAGATGTCCTGGCTGCGGGCCAGCCAGCCGAGCAGCACACCGAGGACGAGACCGCCCACGATCTGCGCCCAGAACGGGACCTTCGGTATACGGAAGCCGGACTTCGGGGAAGCCGGCTTCGCGTCGGCGGGGGTGGTGTTCGCGGACACGGAAGCACTCCAGTGATGACGCGCGGGGACAAGGCGGGAACGTACGGGGGTCAGCGAGTCTTCGCTTCGTACGGGAGCGGCGACCGTGTTACGAGGTCAACGGCGTCGCTGCATCGGAATGTGCGCTCAGGCGCGACAGGCCGCGGACATGCAGCGGCAGAGATCGACATGCAGGCGCTCCACGAGCGGGACGCTCGTGGTGATGCGGGGCGCGGCTGTCGTCTTCATGTCGGGAACGTTAACACCGGCGCTTTGGGAACATCAAAGGGCTTCTTTGGGTAGGGTGCGCTGCCCGCATGCCCCTTAAGCCGCATTTACCTTGAAAACACAGGCGCCCCGGCACCGATACGGTGCCGGGGCCGGGGCCTGCGTGTGACGTAAGTTACGCGCGGTGCGCGCGGGCGGCGTCGTCCGCCTCGTCCTCCATGGTGCGGCTGGCCTCCATGTTCGCCTTCGCGCGGTCCACGCGGGCGACGATCTTCTGGGAGGCGCGGTCGCGCTCCTTGCGCAGCAGCACGAAGCTGAGCGGCGCGGAGATCACCAGGGCGAGCAGGATGATCCACAGGTAGTTCGAGCCGCCGAGGCCGCGCGGGACGATGCCGGTGGCGACGAGACCCCAGACGACGAGGAAGCAGCCCACGAAGATCCCGAGGCGCATCAGCGTGTATCGGAGCATGTCAATCCACTCTTCCGTTCCGAAAAGGTCCTCTTACAGGACGAGCGCCCCTCCAGTGAAGCACGCGGAGGAGTGCTCGAAGTCGCCGGGGGCCGGGGTGGCCCGGACCAGGGTGGATCGGCCTGCGGTTCCCGCGGAGTCACCCTTTAGGCTCGCCCGCATGTCCCTGCGCTTCGAACTCGACCCG
Organism: Streptomyces sp. NPDC001904; assembly: GCF_040297005.1. Classification (NCBI taxonomy): domain Bacteria; kingdom Bacillati; phylum Actinomycetota; class Actinomycetes; order Kitasatosporales; family Streptomycetaceae; genus Streptomyces; species Streptomyces sp. NPDC001904. The sequence continues at coordinate 115,424 of NZ_JBEOYI010000017.1, forward strand.
TCCGTCACCCCTGACCTGCGCGACGGTGTGCTCGCGCTGTGGGCGGACGTCTCGAACGCCGGCGGGGCCGTCGGCTTCGTCCCCCCGGTGACCGCCGCCGACATCCGGCCCGAGCTGGTGCGGCACCTTGCCGGGATGGCGGAGGGTCGGGTGCGGTTGCTGGTCGGGCGCGACGCGGAGGGGGGTGTGGCCGCCACGGCGTTCCTGGCGTTCAATCCGCACCGCCTGATGAGGCATCACCTGTGGCTGTACACGGTGATGGTGCACCCCGCCCACCAGGGCAAGGGGTACGGCCACGCGCTGATGGAGGCCGCGCGGGACGCGGCGCTCGGCTTCGACGGCATCGAGGCGCTGCGCCTCACGTGCCGGGGCGGCACGGGGGCCGACGTCTTCTACGCGGCGTGCGGCTACAAGGAGGTCGGCCGCATCCCCGGCGCCATCCGCGTGGCCCCGGGCGACGACCGCGACGACATCCACATGCTGCTCCCGCTGTGAACCGCCTGCGGCCCGGTGGCCGCTTCTCGCGCAGTTCCCCGCGCCCCTGAAAGGCCTACGGCCCTCAGGGGCGCGGGGAACTGCGCGACCGGCCACGACGCGAGCCGCACCCGGCAACGAACCGAAAAACTCAGACCCGCATCGGCTGCGGCTCGTCCCGGCGGGCCGGATCGGCACCCTCGTACTCGCGGATGATCTCGTACCGCGTATTGCGCTCGACGGGCCGGAACCCGGCGTCCCTGATGAGGTCCAGCAGGTCCTCGCGGGTCAGCTTGTTCGGCGTCCCGTAATTGTCGGCGTCGTGCGTGATCTTGTACTCGACGACCGAGCCGTCCATGTCGTCGGCCCCGTGCTGCAGCGCGAGCTGCGTGGTGTGCAGCCCGTGCATCACCCAGAAGCACTTCACGTGCGGCACGTTGTCGAAGAGGAGCCGCGAGACCGCGAAGGTCTTCAGGGCCTCGGCGCCGGTCGCCATGGTCGTCCGCTCCTGGAGGCGGTTCCTGACCTTGCCGTCCTTCATGTCGACGAAGTCGTGCTGGTAGCGCAGCGGGATGAAGACCTGGAAGCCGCCGGTCTCGTCCTGGAGTTCGCGCAGGCGAAGGACGTGGTCGACGCGGTGGCGGGGCTCCTCGATGTGCCCGTACAGCATCGTCGAGGGGGTCTTGAGCCCCTTCTCGTGCGCGAGGCGGTGGATCCGCGACCAGTCCTCCCAGTGGGTGTCGTGGTCGACGATGTGCTGCCGGACCTCCCAGTCGAAGATCTCGGCGCCGCCGCCGGTCAGCGACTCCAGACCGGCCTCGATCAGCTCGTCGAGGATGTCGGAGGCGGAGAGCCCCGAGATCTTCTCGAAGTGGTGGATCTCGGTGGCCGTGAACGCCTTGAGGCCGACGTCCGGCAGGGCCTCCTTGAGGGCCTTCAGGGAACGCGGGTAGTAGCGCCACGGCAGGTTCGGGTGCAGGCCGTTGACGATGTGCAGCTCGGTGAGGTTCTCCGACTCCATCGCCTTGGCGAGCTTGACGGCCTCCTCGATGCGCATCGTGTACGCGTCCTTCTCGCCCGGCTTGCGCTGGAACGAGCAGTAGGCGCAGGAGGCGGTGCACACGTTCGTCATGTTGAGGTGACGGTTCACGTTGAAGTGCACGACGTCGCCGTTCTTGCGCGTGCGCACCTCGTGGGCGAGGCCGCCGAGCCAGGCCAGGTCGTCCGAGTCGTAGAGCGCGATGCCGTCCTCGCGGGACAGCCGCTCACCGTCCCTGACCTTCTGCTCCAGCTCGCGCTTGAGCCCTGCGTCCATGCCCGTACCTCTCCTCAAATCAAAGACTCCGCCCACCGTACGCCGTCGCGCCGACGGGCCCGCTCACGCCTCTTCGGGAAGCTCCCCGACCCGGTTCTCCCACTTGGTGGACAGCACGATCGTCGTGCGCGTGCGGGAGACGCCCTTGGTGCCGCTGAGCCGCCGGATCGTCCGCTCCAGGCCGTCGACGTCGCTGGCGCGCACCTTGAGCATGTACGAGTCGTCGCCCGCGATGAACCAGCAGTCCTCGATCTCGTGCAGGTCCTTCAGCCGGTGCGCGACGTCCTCGTGGTCGGCCGCGTCGGAGAGCGAGATGCCGATGAGGGCGATCACGCCGAGGCCGAGCGAGGCCGAGTCGACGGTGGCGCGGTAGCCGGTGATGACGCCGGCCGCCTCCAGGCGGTTGATGCGGTCCGTGACGCTCGGCCCGGACAGGCCGACGAGCCGGCCCAACTCCGCATACGAGGCGCGGCCGTTCTCGCGCAGGGCCTGGATGAGCTGCCTGTCCACGGCGTCCATAGGTCCAAAGCCTTTCATTATTCAGCGTTAACGCGAGTCTACGTGTGGAATCCAAGGCTGGCAGGGAAAACGCCCAGCAAGTTCTAAAGTCCGACCGGAAAGAAATGCTCCCGCGCTACTCCCCGCGAGAGCCTCCCCCCAGCTCTCCCTCCCAGCGGCGGAACAGCGTGTGCGCGACTCCCGCCGCGTCCAGCGTCCGCCCGGCGACGAAGTCCACCAGATCCTGGATGTGCGTCGCCCCCGCGTAGAACGCCGGTGAGGCCGGGAGCACGACCGCGCCCGCCTCGTCCAGCGTCACGAGGTGCCGGAGGGTCTGCCCGTTCAGCGGGGTCTCCCGCACGGTGAGGACCAACGGCCGCCGCTCCTTGAGCGTCACGCTGGCGACGCGCTGGAGCAGGTCCTTCGAGAGCCCGAGCGCGACACCGGCCACGCACGCGGTCGACGCGGGCACGATGATCATGCCCTTGACCGGGTACGAACCGGAAGACGGCCCGGCCGCGAGATCGCCCGCGGCCCAGTACCGCACGTCGCTCAGGTCGATGCCGGTGAACGTCCCCGGCTTGCCGTCCGCGCCCCGCGCCAGCCACTCCCCCAGGTCCTCGCGCCAGTGCGCGTCCCGGAACGAGATGCCGGTCTCGTCGAGCAGCGTGAGCCGCGACGCCCGCGAGACGACCAGGTCGACGGCCTCGCCGGCCCGCAGCAGGGCGCGCAGCACCGAGGCCGCGTACGGGGTTCCGGACGCGCCGGACACTCCGACGACCCAGGGCGTGCGGCTGGTTGCGTTGACGTGCTCCACACACCCGAGCCTATCCGGCATGCTCATGGGGGAACTTGAGCAGGGGCCGAGGGCGTTGTGACTCATGACGGGCGGGGTCCGGGGGGACGGGGCTGGGATGGCGTACGACGCGCAGCAGCAGAAGAAGTGGAGCGCGGGCGGCCGCGTGCTGGCGGCCGGCAAGGTGATGATCGTCTGGGTGGCCCTGCTGTGGCTGCTCGAAGGGGTCGACGTGGTGTCCGGGCACGCCCTCGACAGCTTCGGCATCGAGCCGCGCGAGCCCTCCGAGCTGGTCGATGTGATCCCGGCGGCCTTCGTCCACTTCGGCTTCGCCCATGTCGCGGCGAATTCGGTGCCGCTGCTGGTCCTCGGCTTCGTCGCCGCGCTTCAAGGCCTGCGCCGCTTCTTCCTGGCCTGTGCGCTGATCATCGTCGCGGACGGTCTCGGCGTCTGGCTGGTGGCCCCCGACCACACGAACACGGCGGGCGCGTCGGGCCTGATATTCGGCCTGTTCGGCTTCGTGGTGCTCAGCGGTTTCGTGGAGCGCAGACCCCTCGGCATCGTGATCGGCCTGCTGATAGCGGCGTACTGGGGCACGACGTTCCTGGCGGGCCTCTCCCCGGCGAACGAGGGGGTCAGCTGGCAGGGCCATCTGATCGGCCTGATCGCGGGCGTCGGCGCGGCGTTCGTCCTGCGCAGACCGCCCGGGACGTCCGGCGCGCCGCGGCCCACCGGCTGAGTACGCGACTGAGTACCCGCACGCATGCGCCGCTCCCCCGGCGCGGCGCACCGTGGGGGCATGAAGCTCCGATACCTGGTGGTGTGCGGCGCGGCGTCGGTCGTCGCGCTCGTCCTGGTCCGCGTGCTCGGTGTACCGGCCGAGACGCTGCTGCTCGCCGGTGGTGGCGCGCTGTGTCTGCTGTGGCTGGTGCTGCTGCTGACCGTTCCCTGGAATCTCTACTTCCGGGCCCGTTCCGTGGTGCACGAGGCGGGTGTCAGCCGGGAGAAGGGGATCTCCGTACCGGGTGACCGGGACGCGGAGGCCGCCCGGATCGCCCGGGTGATGCTGCGGACGGCGATCGGCGCGCACCTGTTCACGGGCGGGCTCGCGGTGGCCGTCGCGGTGGCCACCGGTCGCACGGCGGGCTACTGGCTCGCGGGCGGCTATCTGCTCAGCACGTTCTTCCGGCCCGCGGGCGCCTACTTCGGCGCGCTGCGGCGGCGGCTCGTCACCCTCGACCGTGAAGTGCGCCACCCGCGCGACGACATCGCCTCCGTGCGCAAGGAGGTCGCCGACCTCAAGAGGGGCAACCAGGTGCTGGAGCACATGGCCGAGGAGGCCTACGGCTCCCTCGCCCGCCTGCACGAGGCGCTCGACGTGGTCGGCATCTCGGCGACCAAGCGGGCGGACCGCACCGACCAGCGCCTCGACGCCATGAGCCGCGAGTTCGAGTCGGTGGTGAACCGGCTGACGGACAACCAGGAGATCATCACCGGGCTCAAGGCGTTCCTGCGGCTGCTGCGCGCCGACGGCGGCGCGGAGCGGATCGCCTGATCCGCCAGACCGCCAGACCGCCAGACCGCCAGACCGTCAGACCGTCAGACCGTCAATCCTCGAACCAGCAGATCGAGCAGCGCGCACACGAACAGGGCGATCCCGATGAAGCCGTTGACCTGGAAGAACGCCCGGTTCAGGCGGGACAGGTCGTGCGGCTTCACGATCGTGTGCTCGTACAGGAACGCGGCGGCGACGATCACCAGACCGAGCCAGAAGAAGGCTCCGGCGCCGGTCGCGAGCGCGTACCAGACGAAGAGGGCCGTCACCACGGTGTGGCAGGCGCGGGCGCCCCAGATCGCGCCCGGGATGCCGAAGCGGGCGGGGACGGACTTCACGCCGACCTCGCGGTCGGTCTCCACGTCCTGGCAGGCGTAGATCAGGTCGAAGCCGCCGATCCAGATGCCGACGGCGAGACCGAGGATCACCGCGTCCCAGGACCAGGAGCCGGTGATCGCGATCCAGGCGCCGACCGGGCCCATCGCCTGGGCGAGCCCGAGGATGGCCTGCGGGAAGTTCGTGAACCGCTTGCCGTACGGGTAGACGACCATCGGGATCACCGCGATGGGGGCCAGCGCCAGGCAGAGCGGGTTCAGCAGGGCGGCCGCGCCCAGGAAGACGACGAGCGCGATGAGCGCGCCGGTCCACGCCGACTTCACCGACACCGCGCCGGTGACCAGCTCGCGGTGGGCGGTGCGCGGGTTACGGGCGTCGATCTCGCGGTCGATGATCCGGTTGGCGGCCATGGCGAAGGTGCGCAGGCCGACCATGCAGACGGTCACCAGGAGCAGCCGCCCCCAGTGGATGTTCTTGTCCAGCTGGAACATCGCGGTCAGCGACGCGATGTAGGCGAAGGGCAGCGCGAACACCGAGTGCTCGATCATCACCAGGCGCAGGAAGGCCTTGGTCCGGCCCGGCTGCTGCGGGATTGCTGCTGAGGCGCTGCTCACTTGAGTCCGTACTCCTTCCAGCGGCGGTCGACGAGCGCCGCCGTCCGGGGGTCGGAGACGACCATCTCGGGCCAGCCCCCGTCCCGCGTGTAGCCCTCCTCGGGCCACTTCCTCGTCGCGTCGATTCCTGCCTTGCCGCCCCAGAACTGCTGGTAGGAGGCGTGGTCGAGGTGGTCGACGGGTCCTTCGGTGATCATCAGGTCGCGGGCGTAGTCCGTGTTGCCCAGCGCCCGCCACGAGACTTCATGAAGATCGTGGACATCGCAATCGGAGTCGACGACGACGATCAGCTTGGTCAGCGACATCATGTGCGCGCCCCAGACGGCGCTCATGACCTTCTGGGCGTGCTTGGGGTACTTCTTGTCGATCGAGACGATCGCGCAGTTGTGGAAGCCGCCGGACTCGGGCAGGTGGTAGTCCACGATGTCGGGGACGATCACCTTGAGCAGCGGCAGGAAGAAGCGCTCGGTGGCGCGGCCGAGCGGGCCGTCCTCGGTCGGCGGGCGGCCGACGACGATCGACTGGAGCAGCGGGCGCTTGCGCATGGTGACGCAGTCGATGGTCAGCGCGGGGAACGGCTCCTGCGGGGTGTAGAAGCCGGTGTGGTCGCCGAAGGGCCCCTCGGGCAGCATCTCGCCCGGCTCCAGCCAGCCCTCGATGACGACCTCGGCATGGGCCGGGACCTGGAGCGGGACCGTCTTGCAGTCGACCATCTCCACGCGCCTGCCCTGGATGAACCCGGCGAGCAGGTACTCGTCGATGTCGCCGGGCAGCGGCGCCGTCGAGGCGTAGGTCACGGCGGGCGGGCAGCCGAAGGCGATGGCGACCGGCAGCTTCTCGCCGCGCTTGGCGGCCACCTGGTAGTGGTTGCGGCTGTCCTTGTGGATCTGCCAGTGCATGCCGATGGTGCGCTTGTCGTGGCGCTGGAGGCGGTAGAGGCCGAGGTTGCGCACGCCCGTGTCGGGGTCCTTGGTGTGCGTGAGCCCCAGGTTGAAGAAGGAGCCGCCGTCCTCGGGCCAGGTGAACAGCGCGGGGAGCCTGTCGAGGTCGACGTCGTCGCCGGTGAGGACGACCTCCTGGACGGGCGCGTCGCCGGACTTCACCTTCTTCGGCGGTACGTGCGTCATCGCGCCGAGCTTGCCGAACGCTTCCCGCATCCCGCCGAAGCCCTGCGGCAGCTCGGGCTTGAGCAGGCCGCCGATCTTGTCGCTGATCTCGTCGTACGACTTCAGGCCGAGCGCCTTCAGCAGCCTGCGGTCGGTGCCGTAGACATTCATCGCGAGGGGCATCGCGGAGCCCTTCACGTTCTCGAAGAGCAGGGCCGGGCCGCCGGCCTTGTTCACCCGGTCGACGATCTCACCGACCTCCAGGTAGGGGTCGACCTCGGCCTTGATGCGCTTCAGGTCGCCCTCGCGCTCCAGCGCCCGGAGCAGGGAGCGAAGATCGTCGTAAGCCATGCTGTCCAGTATCCGGCAACCGCTACCCTGGCCCGGTCACCGGGGGGCCGCATGGGCCTCTCATCGCACCTTGGGGGAAGCGCACACCATGCTCCGGGTCCTGATGTTCCTGATCCCGCTGGCCCTGACGATCTACGCGTTCATCGACTGCCTGAACACGCCCGAGGACGAGACCAAGCACCTGCCGAAGGTCGCCTGGGTCTTCATCATCCTGCTGTTCTGGATCGTCGGGCCGATCGTCTGGCTGGCCGCGGGCAAGCAGCGCACGGTCCCGCAGGGCGGCCGCACCCCCAGCCCCTTCTCGTCGGGTCACCGCAACCGCCGCACCCAGTACGTCGCCCCCGACGACAACCCCGAGTTCCTCGCCTCCCTCCAGGAGGACAACAAGAAGGACGAGGCGCTGCTCAAGGACTGGGAGGCCGACCTGCGCCGCCGCGAGGAGGAGCTGCGGCGCCGCGAGGGCGAGCAGGGCACGGACTGACGGCGCCGGGGGCCCGCACGACGCGGCCGGGGCATCCCGCACACTGGATGCGGAACCACCTCCTCCGCACCTCGCCCCCGTAAAGGCCCATGTCCAGATCCCCGCATGTCCCCGAGCAGAGCGCGCCACCCGCTCCCGAGAAGCGACTCGCCGTGGAGGAGCACGGGGCCGACCCCGTGCCGCCCGAGCGCCGGCACGGCTCGCCCCGCCAACTGCTGTGGACCTGGGCCTCGCCCCAGGTCGGCTTCGCCACCGTGTTCATCGGGGTGCTCTCCGTCTCCGCGTTCGGCCTGAGCTTCTGGCCCGCCGTCGCCGCCCTGGTGCTCGGCGCCGGGCTCGGCTCGCTGGCGCACGGCGTCCTGTCGACGGACGGGCCGCGGTTCGGCGTCCCGCAGATGGTGATCGGACGGCTGTCCTTCGGATTCCGGGGCAACGCGCTGCCGTCCGCGGTGAACGCCTTCGTCGCCGGGGTCGGCTGGTTCGCCGTGAACACCGTCGGCGGCGCCTTCGCCCTGAACTCGCTGACCGGGCTCGCCCCGCTGCCGAGCCTGCTGATCCTCGTCGTCCTCGAAGTCGTCATCGGCTACGTCGGGCACGACCTGGTGCACCGGTTCGAGAAGTACGCGTTCCCCGTGCTCTGCGTGATCTTCCTGCTCGCCGGGGTGTGGATCTTCCTGGACGCCGATCTCGGCGCCTCGTCCGGATCGGGCGGCGGCTTCGGCGGGTTCCTGCTCGCCTTCAGCGCCTGCTTCGGCTTCACCGCGGGCTGGAACCCGTGCGCCTCCGACTACGCCCGCTACCTGCCCGAGACCACCTCGCGCCGCGCCACCGCCTGGTACGCGGGGCTCGGCCTGTTCGTCCCGGTCTCCGTCGTCTCGGTGATCGGCGCGGCCTCGGCCACGCTCGCCGCGCCCGCCGGCGCCTCCCCCACCGACGCCTTCACCGGGCAGCTCCCGGACTGGCTGGGCCGGCTCACCCTCGTCGCGATCATCCTGGGCGCGATGGCGGCGGCCACCCTGAACGTCTACTCGGCGGCCGTCTCGCTGTCCTCCCTGGACCTGAAGCTGCCGCGGTGGCTGAACCGGGCCGCCCTGGTCGCCGTCGTCGGCGCGATCGGCGCCGCGGCGGGCTGGGCCTCGCTCGCCGACGCCGGGCACGCCTTCGAGAACTTCCTGCTGGTCATCGCGTACTGGATCGCGCCCTGGCTCGGTGTCGTCCTGATGGAGCACGTGCTGCGCGCGCTGCCCGACGCGGCGCTCGCCGAGCGGCTCCAGGACCGTACGTTCACTCAAGCCGCCGGACTCGTCGCGCTGCTCGCCGGGGTCGCCGTGTCCGTCCCGCTCTTCTCCAACCAGACCCTGTTCGTCGGCTGGGTGCCCGCCCAGTGGCCCGGCGTCGGCGACCTGACCTGCCCGGTCGGGTTCGTGCTCGGCGCCGGTCTGTACGCGCTCCTGCGCCGCCGCGCATCCGCAACCCCGTCTCTGTAGAAAGGCCGTACGTCATGGACCTCGATCTCGCCCGCACCTGGCTCGCCACCGCCGTCGAGGAGGCGAAGGCCGGTCTCGCCGAGGGCGGCATCCCGATCGGCGCCGCGCTCTACTCCGCCGACGGCACCGTCCTCGGCCGCGGCCACAACCGCCGGGTGCAGGACGCCGACCCATCCGTGCACGGGGAGACCGACGCGTTCCGCAACGCCGGGCGGCAGCGCTCGTACCGGGGCACGACCATGGTCACCACGCTCTCGCCGTGCTGGTACTGCTCGGGTCTGGTGCGGCAGTTCGGGATCTCGCGGGTGATCGTCGGCGAGGCGCGCACCTTCCACGGCGGGCACGACTGGCTGGCCGAGCACGGCGTCGAGATCGTGCTGCTCGACGACCCCGAGTGCGTGGGCATGATGGAGGAGTTCATCGCGGCGAAGCCGGAGCTCTGGAACGAGGACATCGGCGAGTAGCCCGCCGCCGGCGTGGCGGCGTACATCTTGTACGCCGCCGCTCCCTCGGAAGCGGACAGTGCGCCCCTGTGCGGGACGCGTCCGCCACCGGACACTCAGGGGGCATGACGACCGCCTCCACCAGCACAGACGCCGCTCCGGCGGCCCCGCCCGCGTACGGCGACAAGGTCATCGCCGTCGAGACGGCCGGGTCCGAGCCGATCCCTGAGGCCGAACGGCACGGCAGCCCACGGCAGTTGATCTGGACGTGGGCCTCGCCCAACATCGAGTTCGCGACCGTCTACATCGGCGTGATCTCCGTCCTGTTCTTCGGCCTGAGCTTCTGGCAGGCCGCCGCGGCCCTGCTGCTCGGCACCGCCGTCGGCGCCCTCTCCCACGGGGTGCTGAGCCTGGACGGGCCCCGGTTCGGGGTGCCGCAGATGGCGATCGGGCGGTTCGCGTTCGGGCGGCGCGGCAATCTGCTGCCGAGCACGGTCAACGCGATCGTGGCGGGGGTCGGCTGGTTCGCGGTGAACAGCGTCAGCGCCGCCTTCGCGCTGAACTCGCTGACCGGGCTGCGCCCGCTGCCCTCGCTCCTCCTGGTGGTCGCGGCGGAGATCGCCATCGGCTTCATCGGCCACAACTTCGTGCACGCCTTCGAGCGGTACGCGCTGCCCGTGCTCGCCGTGGTCTTCCTGCTCGCGGGCGTCTGGACCTTCGGCAAGGCGGACTTCTCGGGCGGCGGCTCCGGCGGCGGCCTCGGCGGGTTCCTGCTCGCGTTCAGCTCGGCGTGGGGGTACGCGGCCGGGTGGAACCCGAACGCGGCCGACTACTCGCGCTATCTGCCCGCCACCGCCTCCCGCTGGAAGACGGCCCTCTACCCGGCGCTCGGCCTCTTCGTCTCCGTCTACGCGGTCGGCATGATCGGGGTGGCGTCGGCGACGATCGCGGCCCCCGAAGCGGCGACGCCGACCGGCGCCTTCACCGGCCATCTGCCGGGCTGGCTGGGGAACTTGACGCTGCTCGCCATCATCCTGGGCGCGGTCTCCGCCAACGCCCTCAACGTCTACTCGTCCGCCATGTCCGTCACCTCGCTCGGCCTGCGGCTGCCGTCCTGGCTCGGCCGCTCGACGCTCGTGGTGATCTCGGGTCTTGCCGGTACGGCGGCCGCCTGGGCGTCGCTCGCCGACGCGGGCGCGGCGTACGAGGCGTTCCTGCTGGTGATCGCGTACTGGATCGGGCCCTGGCTGGGGGTCGTGATGGTGGAGCGGTGGCGGATGCGCACGGTCGCCCACGCGCGGCTCGCGGGACGGCTCAGCGACCCGTCCTACGCCAACTGGCCCGGATTCTTCGCCCTGTTGACCGGCGCGGCCGTGTCCGTGCCGCTCTTCTCCCACCAGGAGAAGTTCGTGGGCTGGGCCGCGGAGAAGTGGCCCGACCTCGGGGACGTGACCTGCGTCGTCGGGTTCGCGGTCAGCGCGGCGGTGTACGCGGCCGCTTGCCGAGTGTTCGCTCCGCGTCGTACAGTCTGAGCCGACAGAGTGTTCGTCATCAGACGAACACCGATGGTTGCGGAGACGGGGTGCGCGCGATGCGTGCGGTGCGGTTCGAGGAGTACGGCGGGCCCGAGGTCCTTCGGGCGGTGGAGATCGAGGTCCCGGAGCCTGGGCCCGGGCAGGTGTCCGTCGACGTGGCGTACACGGGCGTGAACTTCGCCGACCACAAGGCCCGCCTGGAGGGGTACCGGGTGCCGCGGCTGCCGTTCGTGCCCGGCCTGGAGCTGTCGGGCCGGATTCGCGCTCTGGGCGCGGGAGTCGACGGGTTCACCGTCGGCCAGGAGGTGGCCGCGCTCACCGAGGGCGGCGCCTACGCCGAGGTCGCCGTGGCCGACGCCGCCACCGTCTTCCCGCTCGCCGCCGGTACGGATCTGCGCACGGCCGCGAGCCTGCCGACCGTGCTGCCGACCGCGTACGCGCTGCTGCACTCCGTGGGACGGCTGCGCGAGGGCGAGACGGTGCTCGTGCAGGGCGCGGCGGGCGGGGTCGGCACGGTCGCGGGACAGCTCGCGCGGGCGGCGGGCGCGGGCCGGGTCGTCGGCGTCGTGTCCAGCGCGGCGAAGGCCGAGTACGCCCTCAAGTACGGCTACGACGACGTGGTGCTCGCCGACGGATTCGGCGCGGCCGTACGTGATCTGACCGGTGGACGCGGGGTCGACCTGGCCCTCGACCCGGTCGGCGGTGACGTGCTGCGCGAGACGCTGGACACGCTCGCCGTCTTCGGCCGGCTGGTCTCCTTCGGCAACGCCTCGGCGGCGCCCGCCTGGCAGGTGGGCCAGCCCGAGCTGTACCCGGGCGGCCGGTCCGTGGGCGGCTTCTCGATCCTGACCCTGGCGCAGACCGCGCCCGAGGAGCTGCGGGAACTCGCCGCGCGGGCCTTCGCCGTGCCCGGCGTCGAGCTGCCGGTCACCGGCAAGTTCTCCCTGAGCGAGGCGGCCGCGGCGCACCGGGCACTGGCCTCGCGGACCACCACGGGAAAGCTGCTGCTGCGGGTCGCGCCCTGACCCGACGGCAGAACGGGCCGTCGAACGGTCCCCCGCGCCGCTCGACGGCCCCGGCCGGGGTCTCCCCCGGCCCGCTCTTCGTGACGATCAGTGTGACGCAGCGAGCCCGGAAACTGGAGTGAATTTCTAGATATTCACTTGAGAAACACATCCGGAGACCTGTCGTTGACATCGTGCTCTACGCTGACTGACACCATGAGTCCCAAGCAACGACGTGGCGCGGAGACGGTCGAGCGTCTCCTCGACACGGCCCTCGCCGTGTACGCCGACGCGGGCGAGACCGGGGTGACCGTCCATTCCCTCACCACGTCCAGCGGCGTGAGCGCGGGCAGCCTGTACCACCACTTCGGAAGCGTCGACGGGCTGATGAACGCGCTGCTGCTGCGCTGGCTCGGCCGGCTCCTCGACGACGTGGGCAAGGCCCTGACCCGCTCCCGCACCGCGCGCACCGGCATCCGCGCGGCCGTCCGCGCCTATCTCGCCTTCGTCGGCGAACACCCGGACGCGGCACGGCTGTTGCACTCCTCCTACGCGGACCGGCTGACCATGGCGCAGGCGAGGCAGCTGCGCGACACCCAGGAGGCACGCCTGTCACCGCTGGCGGTCTGGCTGGAGCGGCACGTCGCGTCGGGTGAACTGGCCTGCCTGCCCGGCCCGTTGATCGAGAGCATGGTGCTCGGGCCGGTCGTCGGCGTCGCCCGGCGCTGGCTGTCCGTCGGCGACGTCGACCTCGGTCAGGCGGCCCGGGTCCTGCCGGACAGGATCTGGCGCTCGCTGGAGCCCTGAGCGGCGCGGGCGCCCACGACCCGGACCGCGCACGCGGCGGCGAGCAGTTCGCCGAGCAGCTCCGGGTCGCCGACCTCGATGCCGAGCAGCGACTCGATCCGCTCCAGGCGCTGGTAGAGGGACTGCCGCCCGATGTGCAGCAGCGCGGCCGTCCGCGTCGGGCTGCACCCGTGCCGCAGGTGCACCTCCAGGGTGCGGACCAGGTCGCTGCCGTGCTGGGCCTCCCAGGCGAGGAGCGGGCCGAGGACGTGGTCGACGAGCCGGGCGAGGCGCTCGCGGTTGGCCTCGACGCCGCCGCGGGTCAGCTCCCGCTCCAGGGCGAGGGCCCGCGCCGAGGTCACCGACGGACCGTCGCCGAAGGCCGGTTCGGCCGCCGGTACGGTCAGCGCCAGCTCCAGCGTCGTACGGGCCGCGCGCAGGGTGTCGGTCCAGCGCAGCCAGCCGTCGTCCGCGTCCACGGCATGTCCGACGGCGATCGTGAGCCCGGGTCCCGCCGTCGTGCGGAAGGCGTCCCGCACGGCACGCACCGCGTCCCGCCCCGGCGGCGGCACGAGCAGCGCGAGCACATCGCCGGGGAACGCGGCGCGCAGGCCGCGGCGGCCCGCGACCCGGTCGACGGCGGCGAGGGCGGCGGCCCGCGGGCCGTGCGCGCAGACCCCGACGAGCCGCGCGCCGGGGCCCGGCCGGAACCCGGCGAGCGCCGAACGGGCCGCCACCTCGGGCTGGTTGAGCGCCTGCCCGTCGGCGAGGTCGGCGAGCAGCGCGGCCGCGTGGTCGACGCCCCGGGTCACCGGCACCGCGCGGGCGGTGAGGCCGTGGGTGACGATGGCCCGGTTGGCGGCCTCCGCGATCCGCACGAACGGCACGACCCGGCGCAGCGCGATCAGCGGGAAGCCCAGCTCGCGGGCGGCGGCCACCACGTCGGCGGGCATCCGCTCCAGGGACCGGCCCACCTCCACGGCGAGCCCGGCGACCCCGCGGGCGGCCAGCTCGCGCACGTACCGGCGCAGCGCTCCCGCGTCGGCGCCGAGGAACGCGAAGCCGTTGGTCAGCAGCAGTTCCCCGCCGTCCAGGAAGCCCGCGCCCTCGTAGACCTCGCTGGAGTGCACCCAGCGCACGGGGCGGTCCAACGCGGCCTGTCCGGCGAGGAGTTCGGGGGAGGCGTCGGCGACGCCGTCGAGGGCCAGGATCTCGCGGAGCGTGAGAGCGGGCACGCGGGCCTCCCGGGGGCAGACATTCCGTCGGGGTGGGGACTGCCCGGAGAGTACGGGGCGCACGTTGCCCCGGTGTTTCCGTGGCCCGAGAGTGGACGCATGACCTCACCGCAGGACGCGCCCCGTATCCCGACCATCGATCTCCGGCCGTGGCTGTCCGGCGATCCGGCGGCCCGCGCCGCGATCGCCCGCACCGTCGACGAGGCCCTGCGCAGCGCCGGGTTCCTGCTGGTCACCGGGCACGGGATCGACCCGGGCCTGCGGACGCGGATCCGGGACGCGGCCCGCGCCTTCTTCCGGCTGCCGGCGGAGGTGAAGGAGCCGTACGCCGTGAAGGTCGGCGGGCGCGGCTGGCTCGGTCCCGGCGCCGAGGCGAACGGCTACTCCGAGGGCACCGAGACCCCGCCCGACCTGAAGGAGTCGATCTCCTTCGCCACTGACACGGCGTTCGAGGACCCGGCGATCGCCGCCGAGTGGTCCGGCGCGAACGTCTTCCCGGCCGAGGCGCCCGAGCTGCGCACGCTGGTGGAGACGTACCTGGCCCGGATGCGGGAGCTCTCCGACCGGCTCCTGGAGCTGCTGGCGGTGGCGCTCGACGAGCCCGCGGACTTCTTCACCCGGCACACCTCGCGGCCCACCTGGGGCTTCAACATCAACTGGTATCCGGGCACGGAGGTCGTCGGGGAGCCGGAGCCGGGGCAGTTCCGGATCGGCCCGCACACCGACTTCGGCACGGTCACGGTCCTGGACCGGCAGGCGGGCCGGGGCGGCCTCCAGGTGTTCACGGACCCCGCGGACGGGGGTGTCGGCTGGGAGGACGCGCCGTTCGACCCGGAGGCGTTCACCATCAACATCGGTGACCTGATGGCCCGCTGGACCGGCGACCGCTGGCGCTCGGGCCGCCACCGCGTGCTGCCGCCGCCCGCGGACGCGCCCGCCGAGGAGCTGATGTCGCTCGTCTACTTCTACGAGTGCGACCCGGCCACGACGGTGGCGCCGCTGCCCGCGCCGAAGGGCACGGTGGCGTACGAGCCGGTGGACTCGCACGTGTATCTGCGCGGGAAGCTGGACGCGATCACGGTGGGCTGACACACGGCAGAGGGCCGGTTCCCGAAGGAACCGGCCCTCACGCGTGCGGGGTCACACTCCGGCGTAGGAGTGCTTGCCGGAGACGAAGATGTTCACGCCGTAGTAGTTGAACAGCCAGCAGGCGAAGGCGATCAGCGCCAGGTAGGCGGCCTTGCGGCCCTTCCAGCCGGCCGTCGCGCGGGCGTGCAGGTAGCAGGCGTAGGCGACCCAGGTGATGAACGACCAGGTCTCCTTCGGGTCCCACTCCCAGTAGCGGCCCCAGGCGTCGCCGGCCCAGATGGCGCCCGCGATGATCGTGAACGTCCACAGCGGGAAGACGGCCGCGTTGACCCGGTAGGAGAACTTGTCGAGGGACGCGGAGGCGGGCAGCCGCTCCAGCACCGAGGTCGCGAACTTGCCGGGCGTGCCGCCCTTGACCAGCTTGTTCTCGTAGGAGTCCTTGAAGAGGTAGAGCAGCGTGCCGACCGCGCCGACGTAGAAGACGGCGCCGCAGAAGATCGCCGTCGAGACGTGGATGTACAGCCAGTACGAGTGCAGCGCCGGGACCAGCTGGTCGCTCGCCGTGTACAGGACGGTGACCGCGAGGCCGAGGTCGAGCAGGACGGTGATGACCAGCGGCAGGCCGAGCCAGCGGACGTTCTTCTTCATCGCCAGCAGGGCGAGGTACACGCCGACGGCGACGGTGGAGAAGGTGATGCTGAACTCGTACATGTTGCCCCACGGGGCGCGCTGCACGGACAGCGCGCGGGTGAGGACACCGGCGAACTCGATGAGGAAGCCGAGCGCGGTGAGCGACACGGCGATCCGGCCGTAGAGGTCGCCCTGCTCGTCGCCGCCGGAGGCGCCGGGGCCGTCCGGCACGTCGCCGCGCGAGCCGGACGCGGCCCGGGTGACGACCTGGGGCCGCTCCAGGACGGCGGTGGAACCGTTCTTCTTGACCTGCACGGCCGGGGCGGCGGCCGCCGTCTTCGCCGGCTTCTGGGCGGTCAGCGCGGCGGCGGCGCGGCCCGTCTTGCTGCGGCTGCCGAAGATCCACTCGGCCATGTTCGCGAAGAAGGCCAGCAGATAGACGGCCATCGACGAGTAGATGAGGACGTTACTGACTTGCGCCAGGTTCTCGTTGGTGGCGGCGGCGAGATTCACTTCTCAGCCCCTTCGGCGGCGGGAACAGCGGTGGTTTCGGAATGTGCGGAGTCTTCAGAGGGGGCGGGGGCGCTCGGCGCCTGTGCGTGCACCTTGTCGACGAGTGCGCCCAGCTCCTCGGGGAGCTTCGCGGACTCGCTGCGGCCCAGGCCCGCCATCTCGACGACGGTCACGCCGTCGTCGCCGGTGGTGGCCCGCACCCAGACGCGGCGGCGCTGGATGAACAGCGAGCCGACGAGGCCGGCGATGGCCGCGATCGCACCGGTGAGCGCCCAGCCGGTGCCGGGCTGCTTGGCGATCTCGAAGGTGGCCCACTCCTGGACGCCCTTCTCGAAGGTGATCGAGCCCGCGCCGTTCGGCAGCTTCATGGTCTCGCCGGGCAGCAGCCGCTTCTTGAGCAGCTCGCCCTTGGAGTCCTTGAACTGCTTCATGTTCGTGGTGTCCAGCTGGTACACGTTCTGCGGCAGGCCGGAGTCGACGCCCAGGCTGCCGTGGTACGCGGAGAGCGCGAGGACCGGGAAGTCGAGCGCCGGGAACTGGGAGAACATGTTGCCCTTGCCGGAGCCGGCGAAGGTCGGCACGAAGAAGGCGTTGAAGCCGAGCTGTTCCTTCTTGCCGTCCTTGTCGCGGTAGCCGTCCATGATCTTGATGGCGCCGGTGGACGTCTGGTTGGAGTCGATCGGCAGCAGCGGCACCGGCGTGTGGTCGGAGACGATGTTGCCCTTGCCGTCGCGGACGGTGACCACGGGCGCGTAGCCGTGGCCGGAGAGGAAGATCTTGGTGCCGTTGATCTTCAGCGGCTCGTTGACCTTGATGGTCGCCTTCTTCTCCTTGCCGTCCGAGCCCTCGCTGTAGGTGACGTCGGCCTTGTACGTGCGCGCGGTGCCCTTGTTGGGGCCGGTGCGCTCGTACGTTCCCGTGAAGTCCTTGAGCGTGAAGCTGAAGGGTTCGAGGCCGTTGTCCTGGTCGAAGAGGTTGCCGGAGGAGAAGTCGTCGTACTGGGAGAGGGTGTTGGCGAAGCCGTCGCCCTCCAGGACCAGCTTGGTGCCGTCGGACTTGAAGAGCTGGCCGGTGGCGAAGCCGACCAGCATCACGATCAGCGCGATGTGGAAGATCAGGTTGCCGACCTCGCGCAGATAGCCCTTCTCTGCGGCGACGGCCGGGCCCGCGACGTGCGCGCGGTAGCGCCGCTTCTTCAGTACGGAGAGCGCGGCCGCGTGGACCTCGTCCGCACCGGTCCCGGTGCGCCAGGTCGCGTACGCCGGCATCCGGTCGAGGCGCCCGGGGGCACGCGGCGGGCGGCCGCGCAGCTGGCCGACGAACTGCCAGGTGCGCGGGATGATGCAGCCGATCAGCGAGACGAACAGCAGGATGTAGATCGCGGAGAACCACACCGAGCTGTAGACGTGGAAGAGGCCGAGCTTGTCGTAGAGCGGCCCGAGGACGTCGTGGGCCTTCTTGAACGCGTCGACCTTCATCTGGTCGGTGCCGGACTGCGGGATCAGCGAGCCGGGGATCGCGCCGAGCGAGAGCAGGAACAGCAGGATCAGCGCGACCCGCATCGAGGTCAGCTGCCGCCAGAACCAGCGGGCCCAGCCGACGACGCCGAACGTGGCGGATGCGGAGCTGCGGTCCTCCTGCGGGGCCGTGCTGAGCTGGGCCGCGGCCTCCTGCTCGGAGGCCTCTTCGGGGGTGTTTGTCTTGCTCATGGATCAGATTCCCACCGTGAAGCCGTTGGACCAGATCTGCATCTGCTGGACGAGGGTGTCCCACGCGCCGGTCAGCAGGAGGACGCCGGTCAGGATCATCATGCCGCCGCCGATGCGCATCACCCAGGCGTAGTGCTTCTTGACCCAGCCGAAGGCGCCGAGCGCCTTGCGGAAGGCGATCGCGGCGAGCACGAAGGGGACGCCGAGTCCGACGCAGTACGCGACCATCAGCAGGGCGCCGCGGCCGGCGCTGCCCTGGCTCATGGCCAGGCCGCTCACCGCGCCGAGGGTCGGACCGATGCACGGGGTCCAGCCGATGCCGAACAGCGCGCCCAGTATCGGTGCCCCGACGAGCCCGGTCACCGGCCGCCTGTGGAAGCGGAACTCGCGCTGGGTCAGCCAGGGCATGAGCCCCAGGAAGAAGACGCCCATGACGAGCATCAGGACGCCGAGGACCTTGCTCAGGACGTCCCGGTACTCCTGCAGCGTCTGCCCGAAGAACCCGAAGAGCGCGCCGCCGGAGACGAAGACCACGGTGAACCCGAGGACGAACAGGGCGGCACCGGCGGCCATCCGCCCGCGCCGCGCCTCCATCAGGTCGGTGCCGCTGATCCCGGTGACGTAGGACAGATAGCCGGGAACGAGCGGCAGGACGCAGGGCGAGAAGAAGGAGACCAGTCCGCCGAGGACGGCGATCGGCAGCGCGAACACCAGGGCACCGTTCTCCACGGTGCCGCCGATTCCGTCAGCGGCGAGGGCGACGAGCGAGGAGGCCACCGCCGATCACTTTTCCGCGATCACGGGGTCGATGAGCTCGTGCAGGCTCTTGGCGTTCAGCGCCTTCAGCGAGCGCGCGGCCAGCTTGCCGTCGCGGTCGACGACCAGGGTGTTGGGGATGCCCTGCGGGTTGAGGATGCCCTTGTCGTACTTGAGCAGGAGCCTGCCCGACGGGTCGTAGAAGCTCGGGTAGGTGATCCCGTAGTCCTTCTCGAACGCGATGGCCGAGCCGGACTTGGGGTCACGGGTGTTGATCCCGATGAACTGGACGTCCTTGCCCTTGGTCTCCTTGGCGACCTGGGCGAAGTACTTCGCCTCCAGTCGGCACGGCGAGCACCAGGAGCCCCAGATGTTGATGACGAGGACCTTGCCCTTGTAGTCGTCGGTGCTCAGGGGCTTGCCGGTGAGGTCCTTGCCGGTCAGCGTCGGGGCGTCGTGGCGCTCGGCCTTCTCGACGGTCGAGATCCCGCCGGTGCTCGACACGAAGTTGGTGTTGTTGCCGCCCCCGGAGGTGCCGCCATTGCCGCACGCCGTCAGGACGAGGGCCGCCACGGCGGCTCCTACGGTCAGCTTGGCGGCGCGGCGCAGATTCGCGGCGGTGCGGGGGGCGCGGCAGGCGGCACTCATGTGAAAAGTTTCGCATGTCCGTTCAAGGGATCTTTCGCACCCCCCTCGTGGCTGGAAAAGCCCACTTCAGGAGGGGTTTGTGCCGCTCTTTTCGTGGTGCTTGCCGGTGGGGTTCCCGGCCGGTGCGCCGGGCTTCTCCAGGAACCTCCGCCAGCCCTGCGCCGGCTGCTGCCCCACGTCCAGCGTGCGCAGTTTGTCCAGCACCTCGGGGTCCTGGACGTCCAGCCAGTCGACGAACTGCCGGAAGGAGACGAGACGCACGTCACTGTGCTTCTCCGCGGTGGCCGCGATGTGCTTGAACGCTTCTTCAACGGCGTCCATGTAGATGCCGCCGTTCCACTCCTCGAAGTGGTTGCCGATGAAGAACGGCGCCCGGTTCGTCCGGTACGCGCGGTCGAACCCGGCGATGTACGCGGCGGCCGACTGCTTGCGCCAGCCCGGGTAGTTGTAGGCGGGCGCGCGGGTGGAGTTGTGGGACTGGTTCGCCAGCATGTTGTAGTCCATCGACAGCACCTCGAAGGAGCGGCCGGGGAAGGGGACGGCCTGGAGCGGCAGGTCCCAGACGCCCATCCGCTTCTCCGGCCAGCGCTGCCGGCCGCCGGGCGAGGACGCGTCGTAGCGCCAGCCGAGCTCGCGGGCCGTGGGCAGCAGGTTGTCCTGGCCGAGCAGGCACGGGGTGCGGCCGCCGACCAGCTCCTTGTCGTAGTCGAACGGCAGGGGCGGCAGGTCCGTCCAGCCGGAGTTCGTCCGCCAGTGCTGGACGAACGACTTGGCCTGGTCGATCTCGCTGCGCCACTGGGCGGGCGTCCAGTTGGCGACGGTACCGCCGCCCACGCAGAAGTGGCCGTTGAAGTGCGTGCCGATCTCGTGCCCGTCGAGCCAGGCCTGGCGGGTGTACTTCAGCGTCGCCTTGATGTGCTCGTCGGTGAGATAGCCGATGTCGGAGGCGCCGACCGCGTTGTTCGGCGGGTGGTAGAGGCGCTTCTTCGACTCCGGCAGCAGATAGAGCCCGGAGAGGAAGAAGGTCATGTGCGCGCCGTGGTCCTCGGCCAGCTTGAGGAAGCGCGGGAACAGGCCGTTGCCCACCTCGCCCGCGCCGTCCCAGGAGAAGATCACGAACTGCGGCGGCTTCTGCCCCGGTTCGAGCTTCTCGGGCGCGCGCGGCTGCTTGGGCTGCTTGCCGGTGTACGCGGTCGAGCCGTCGCCGATGAGCTTCACCGACGGCTGCTTGGGGGCGCCGGGGTGGCCCGATTTGGTCGGGTCGCCCTGGACCTTCGAGGGAGAGTCGCCCGAGCCGCAGCCGGCCAGCGCGACCGCGGCGGCCGCGCCCGCTCCGGCACCGATGAGTCCCCTACGGCTGACGTCTCGCATAACCGTCCCCTTGCTTCTCGCTCAGCCACCCATTCACAGGGCGACACCCCCTTAGAGGGCACGAGAGACACGCGGGTTCCTCGAATTGAGACGCTTTTGGGGTGTTTTGACGTGGCACATAGCCGAAGCAGAGGGGAAACACAGAAGGGCCGCCGTGACCGGCGGCCCTTCGCGCGTTCACATGTCAGGCGCCGAACGCCTTGTCCTTGCCCTTCACCGGCTTGGCGCCGGCCCGCAGATGGGCGGGGACGAGGTCGATGGCCGGCTCGCTGTAGCCCACCGAGACGATCTTGTCGCCGCGGTAGGTGAAGGTCGTCAGCGAGGCGAGGGTGCACTGCCGCTTGCGCGGGTCGTGCCACAGCCGCCGCTTCTCGACGAAGGAGCGCACGATCCAGATGGGCAGCTGGTGGCTGACGCACACCGCCTCGTGGCCGCGCGCCGCGTCCTTGGCCGCGTCGAGCGCGCCCATCATGCGGACGACCTGCTCGACGTAGGGCTCGCCCCACGACGGCTTGAACGGGTTGACGAGGTGCTTCCAGTTGTCCGGGTTCTTCAGCGCGCCGTCGCCGACGCCGAAGGTCTTGCCCTGGAAGACGTTGCCCGCCTCGATGAGACGGCCGTCACTGTCCAGGTCGAGGCCGTGCGCCTTGGCGATCGGCGTCGCCGTCTCCTGCGCCCGCTCCAGCGGGGAGGCGACGACGTGCGTGATGTCGCGCGCCGACAGGTGCTCGGCGACCCGGTCGGCCATCTGCCGGCCGAGCTCGGAGAGGTGGTAGTCGGGCAGCCGCCCGTACAGGATCCCCTCCGGGTTGTGCACCTCGCCGTGGCGCATCAGGTGGACGACGGTGATGTCGCTGTCGCTCTTCGGAGTGCTCATGCGGTGGCCTCCGCGGCCGCACGGGCGGCAGCCGGGAGCGCGGCGGCGATGCGCTCGACCGCCCGCTCGTCGTGGGCGGTCGAGACGAACCAGGACTCGAACGCCGACGGCGGCAGGTACACGCCCTGTTCCAGCATCGAGTGGAAGAACGGGGTGAAGCGGAAGGACTCCTGGCCCTTCGCGTCGTCGTAGTTCCGCACCTCGCCGTCCGTGAAGAACACGGAGAACATGTTGGAGGCGTTCTGCACCCGGTGGGCGACGCCCTCCTTGGTGAGCGCCTCGGAGACGAGCGTACGGAGCTGCTCGCTGACCGCGTCGACCGTGGCGTACGCGGCGTCGTCGAGCAGCCGGAGCTGGGCGAGCCCCGCGGCGGTCGCGATCGGGTTGCCGGACAGGGTGCCCGCCTGGTAGACGGGGCCCGCCGGGGCGAGGTGGGCCATGACGTCGGCGCGGCCGCCGAAGGCCGCGGCCGGGAAGCCGCCGCCCATGACCTTGCCGAACGTCATCAGGTCGGGCGCGACGCCGTCGACGCCGAACCAGCCGGCCTTCGAGGTGCGGAAGCCGGTCATGACCTCGTCGGAGATGTACAGCGCGCCGTTCTCCCGGCACACCGCCTTCAGCCCGGCGTTGAAGCCGTCGCGCGGCGGCACGACGCCCATGTTGCCGGGCGAGGCCTCGGTGATGACGCAGGCGATCTCGCCGGGGTGCGCGGCGAACGCGGCCCGCACCGCCTCGATGTCGTTGTACGGCAGGACGATCGTGTCGCCGGCCTGGGCGCCGGTGACGCCCGGGGTGTCGGGAAGGCCGAAGGTGGCGACGCCGGAGCCGGCCGCGGCCAGCAGCGCGTCGACGTGTCCGTGGTAGCAGCCGGCGAACTTGATCACCTTGGCGCGGCCGGTGAAGCCGCGGGCCAGCCGGATCGCCGACATGGTCGCCTCGGTGCCGGACGACACGAGCCGCACCTGCTCGACGGGCTCGATCCGCGCGACGATCTCCTCGGCGAGCGCGACCTCGCCCTCACCGGGCGTGCCGAAGGAGGTGCCGCGGGCGACGGCCTCCTGCACCGCCGCGATGACCTCGGGGTGTGAATGGCCGAGGATCATCGGCCCCCACGAGCACACGAGGTCGACGTACTCGCGTCCGTCGGCGTCCGTCAGATACGGACCGGTACCGGACACCATGAAACGGGGCGTACCGCCCACGGCTCGGAACGCGCGCACCGGAGAGTTCACGCCACCGGGCGTGACGACGGACGCACGGTCGAAGAGCCCCTGCGAAACGGGTGCCTCATAGGGATAGGGGGTGTTGTTCGCCTCTGCCATGCCTCTCAGCGTACGGCCCGTGTCCGCGGTCCCCTCCGCGCGGACCCGTGGCGGCCTAGACTCGCACTGTCAGAACTCTGTACGGCATCTGTACGGGTGGTGGGGGCCGCGCTCGCGCAGTTGTTCCGTCGGCACGTTTCGGCGAGTGACCGTGGGGGAGGTCACTGACACGATGATCGGGTTGCGCGTCGGCGGTCGCGCGGCCTAGAAAAGGGCCCAGGCGCCCTGAGAACAGCAGTCGGGTGGAGATATGCATCGCGGTGGCGGCGGACTGGGCGAGGGGACCGACGACCTGGGCCCCCGGCGTGCCCGGCGGGGTAAGCACCGACGCGACGACCGCGGGGAGCCGATGGTGGGGAGCGGAAGCGGGAATGGTGGCCGGGTGGGGGTGACGTACAAATACTTCGGTGCGCCCGACGGCGCCACGGCGGCCCGTGTCCCGATCTCCATGCGTCCCGAGGAGCTCGGCGGTGACGAGCTGGGCATGGGCGGCATGTTCACCAAGATCAAGCCGGAGACGATGGCCGCGATGGTCCTCACCGGCATCGAGGGCATACCCCTGCACAAGGTCCCGCCGCTGGAGCTGGTCGTGCTCCATCCCGACTACGCGGTGGTGAAGCTGCCGATGACGGTCGTCGACCCGCTGCGCGGGGTGGGCGAGGAGGCCGTCGGCGCGGCGGCGTTCATCTGGTCCACGGTCCCCGACCGGGGCGGCCCGCGCGACGCGTTCAACGTGTACCAACTGCTCCACGAGTGGCAGGACTTCAGTCACCGTCTGCACGACGCCGGGCACCAGGCGTACTGCCTGGTGTGGCCGTGACCGCGCCGGGCGCGGAGACGGAGACGCTGCTCGCCGTCCTGGCCGGACAGCGCCGCCACGTCCTCGGCATCATCGAAGGACTCGACGACGAGGCCCTCCGCAAGCCCGTGCTGCCCTCCGGCTGGTCCTGCCTCGGCCTGGTCCAGCACCTGGCGCTGGACGTCGAGCGGTTCTGGTTCCAGGCCGTCCTCCTCGGCGAGCGGGACGTCATCGCCTCCCTCGACGCCACCGCCGACGCCTGGCAGGTGTCTCCCGGCACGCCGGCCGCCGAGGTGCTCGACGCCTACCGCGCCCACACCGCCCGCGCGGACGCGATCGCCCGCGCCGCCGCCCCGGACGCCCCGCTCGCCTGGTGGCCGCGCGAGCTGTTCGGCGAGCCGCATCTGCACACCCTGCGCGACCTGCTGCTGCACGTGATCACGGAGACGGCGTGCCACGCCGGTCATCTCGACGCGGCACGCGAACTCCTCGACGGGCGCCGCTGGCTGGTCCTCACCTGAGGCTCACAGCCGGGGCGGACCCGCTTCCAGCCGGCGCAGCACGGCCTCGTAGGAGTCGATGAACCCGCCGTCCTGGAGCTGCCGTTCGTCCCACCAGGTGGCGCCCGCGTCGGCGAGCGGCCCGATGATGTCGAGCGCCGCGCTCCGGTCGCCGGGCGTGAGACCGCCGACGACGATCTCGAAGTCCTCCCCCGGCGCGTCCCGGTGCTCCTGGACGTACGCGACCACCTCCGCGAGCCGGTCGGGGTGCGGCGGCACCCCGTGCAGGGCGTCGGCGAAGAGCGGGGCGGCGCCGTCCCAGCGGGCCGCCCGGCGCATCGGGCGGCGGTTCGGCCAGAAGCCGCCGATCCAGACGGGCGGCCGGGGCCGCTGCACGGTGGCGGGCAGCAACTGGGTGTCGTGGACGCGGTAGTGGGCGCCCTCGTGGTCGACGCTCTCGCCGGACCAGTAGCGGGTGAGCACCTCCAGGCCCTCGTCGAGGCGTCCGGCGTGCACGGCGCGGTCGACGGTGTCGCCGAAGCTGGCGTACTCGTCCTCGGCGGGCCCGCCGAGCCCGGCCCCGAAGACGACGCGTCCGCCGCTGAGCGCGTCCAGGGTGGCGACCTGCCTGGCCAGTTGCTCGGGCCGGTAGCGGGGCACGGGCGTGAGCAGGGTGCCGAGCCGGATCCGGGAGGTGGCGAGGGCGGCGGCGGTGAGCAGCATCCACGGGTCGCCGAAGGGCTTGCCGCGCTGCACCTGCTTGTCGTGGACCACGTGGTCCCAGATCAACAGACCGTCCCAGCCCGCCTGTTCGGCCGCGGCGGCGGTCTTCGCGACGGTCCGGGCGTCGGCGAAGTCGCCGAAATTGGGGATGTTGAGGGAGAAGCGCATGGGGTCATGGTGACCGGCGCGAGGGTGTGGCGCCACGGGGTTGTTCAGCGCGTCCCGCTCGCGCCCGCTCCTCCCCCGGCGCCCTCAAGTCCCTTCACCACAAAGCCGATCACCGCTCCCCCGCCGTCCCGCCGCGCGGCGAACGGCACCCCGCCGTGGGCCGCCGCGACCTCCCGCACGATCGACAGGCCGAGACCCGAGCCGGGCAGGCTGCGGGCCGCCGGGGCGCGGTAGAAGCGGTCGAAGATGCGGTCCGCGTCGGTGTCGGCGATGCCGGGGCCGCGGTCGAGGACCTCCACCCGGACCCCGCTGCCGACGCCCGACAGACGGGTGACGACGATCTCGATGGGGGCGGTGCCGCCGGTGTCGAACTTGGCCGCGTTCTCCACCAGGTTGGACAGCGCGCGCTGCAACTGGGCCGGGCGGCCCGTGATCGTGGTGTCGGTGTCCGGCGGGCCGTCCACCCGGACGGTGATCATGCGGCCGGTGCGGCGCCGGGTCAGCGTCGCGACGTCCTGTGCGGTCTCCGCGAGCGCGACCGCGACGGCCGGTTCGTCGTCCTCCTTGCCGGCCGCCAGCTCCACCAGCTCATTGACCAGGTCGGTGAGTTCGCGGGACTCCTGGGCCAGGTCGGCGACGAGTTCCCGGCGGGCGTCGGGCGGCAGTTCGCCGATCCGGTGCAGCAGCGAGATGTTGGTCCGCAGCGAGGTCAGCGGGGTGCGCAGCTCATGGCCCGCGTCCTGCACCAGGCGCCGCTGGTCCTCCACCGACCGGGCGAGCCGGCCCAGCATCCGGTCGAAGGAGCGGCCGAGGCTGCCGACCTCGTCGCCGCCGGTGACCGGTACCGCGACGTCGAGCCGGCCGGTCAACGCCACGTCCTCGGCGGTCTGCGCGAGCCGGACCAGCCGGGAGGTGACGCGGCGCGCCAGCCACCAGCCGAACAGGCCCGCCGCGATGACGACCGCCGCCGCGTACAGCAGGGTGCGCCGCTGCAGCTCGGCGAGCAGGTCCTCGGTGTCGCTGAACTCCTGCGCGACCTGTACCGCGCCGCGCCCGCCGCCGAGGGACACGGTCGCGAGGCGGTACGCGTCGCCGTCGAGCTCCACGTCCTCGTCCTCGGAGAGGAGGCCCGCCCTGCCCGCCTCGGCGACGCGCCGGTCGTCGGCCTCGACCGGGAGCGGCGGGCTGCCCCGGTCGACCACGGTGCCGCCCGGGCCGAGGATCTGGATGTCGGTGCCGACCGGGCGGGTCAGATCGTCGCGCGGGCCGTCGTGGTCCGGGTCGCCGGAGCTGAAGTCGTCGGGGGTGAGCGTCTGCTGGCGGACCTGCTGCCGCAGATCGTGGACGACCTGGTCGAAGACGGCCTCCTGGTCGACGCGGACCAGACGGGCCGCGGAGTCGTAGGAGAGGAAGCCGACGAGCGCCGTCACGCCCGCGGCCACCGCCGCGAAGGACAGGGCCAGCTTGGTGCGCAGGCTCCGGGAGGCGGGACTCACCCTCAGCCCTCCCTCAACACGTAGCCCACTCCCCTGACCGTGTGGATCAGCGGGACGCCGTCCGGCTCGTCCACCTTGCGCCGGAGATAGCCGACGTAGACCGCGAGGTTCTTCGAGCCGGGGCCGAAGTCGTAGCCCCAGATCCGGTCGTAGATCGTGGCGTGATCGAGGACGATGCCGCTGTTGCGGGCCAGCAGTTCCAGGAGGTCGAACTCGGTCCTGGTCAGCTCCAGCTCGCGGGCGCCGCGCCAGGCGCGCCGGGCGGCCGGGTCGATGCGCAGGTCGGCGGCGGTCACCTGGCGGCCGTCGTCGCAGGGTTCCTCGGGCGCCGGGGCGGCGCGGCGCAGCAGGGCGCGCAGCCGGGCGAAGACCTCCTCCACGTCGAAGGGCTTCACCACGTAGTCGTCGGCGCCCGCGTCGAGGCCCGCGATCCGGTCCGGGGTCTCGACCAGCGCGGTCAGCATGAGGATCGGGGTGCGGTCGCCCTCGGCGCGCAGCACCCGGCAGACCTGGAGGCCGTCGATGCCCGGCATCATCACGTCCAGGACGAGGATGTCGGGCCGGGAGCGGTGGGCCGCGGCGAGCGCCTCGACGCCGTCGGCGACGGCCGTGACCACATAGCCCTCCAGCGCCAGGGCGCGTTCCAGGGCGTTGCGGATCGGCCGGTCGTCCTCGGCGAGCAGCACGGTCGGAGCGGGGGCCGGGGTGAGCGGAGAGGTCTGCGACACCCAGCCAGTGTGCCCCCGGCCCGGGTGTGCATCCCCTGATCAGCCGTCCGCCAAAGGGCTTCTTACTTGCCTCTCACCCCCACCGGACGGGCGGCTTACCTGATCCGGCCAGGCTCCCTTCCGGACATTGGGGGCAAGCCGGGGAAGGCAGTACGCATGAAGATCGTGTTCCTGCTGCACAACGTGTACGCCATCGGCGGCACGGTGCGCACGACGCTCAACCTGGCCGCCGCGCTGATCGAGCACGGCGGCCACGAGGTGGAGATCGTGTCGATGTCCCGGCACCGGGAGTCTCCGCGCTTCCCGGTCGACCCGCGGATCGGCCTGGTCCCGCTCGTGGACGGCCGGACGGGCGGCGCCGACAGCGCGCTGCCCGCGTACCGGGAGCCGGCCCGGGACTTCCCGGCCGCCGAGAAGCGCCACAAGCAGTACACGCTCCTGCACGACCAGCGGGTGCGCGCGTACCTGGAGGAGCGGTGCGACGCCGACGTCGTCATCGGCACCCGCCCCGGCCTCAACGTCTATCTCGCGAAGTGGGGGCCGAAGCGGGCGCTGCGGATCGCGCAGGAGCATCTGCGGCACGACGCGCACCACAAGAAGCTGCGGTCGGTGCTCGCCCGCTACTACCGGCAGCTCGACGCGGTCGTGACGGTGACCGAGGAGGACGCGGCGGTCTACCGGTCGCGGATGGCGCTGCCGGGGGTGCGGGTGCTGGCCGTGCCGAACATCGTGCCGCCCGCCGCCGTCCCGCCGTCGGACGGCACCTCGAAGATCATCGCGGCGGCCGGGCGGCTCGCCCCGGGCAAGCGCTACGACCTGCTCCTGGAGGCGTTCACCGCGGTCGCGGCGAAGGAGCCCGGCTGGGAGCTGCGGATCTACGGCGCCGGCGCGCAGGAGGAACGGCTGCGGGACCTGGTGGCCGGGCTCGGGCTGACCGGACGGGCCCGGCTGATGGGCGCGGTCTCGCCGATCGAGCCGGAGTTCGCCAGGACGTCGATCGTGGTGAGCGCCTCCGACGCGGAGTCGTTCGGGATGACGCTGGTGGAGGCGATGCGCTGCGGGGTCCCGGTGGTGAGCACGGACGCGCCGCTCGGGCCCGGCGAGATCATCACCGACGGGCACGACGGGCGGCTGGTGCCGGTCGGTGACGCGCGGGCGCTCGCCGAGGCGATGGTCGAACTGATCGAGGACGACACGCTCCGCAGGTCGATGGGCAAGGCCGCGCTGGAATCCGCGCACCGCTACGACCCGGAGCCGATCGTCGCCCGTTATGGCTTGCTTTTCACCCAACTCAGGGCGACGGAACGGCGTCGTGCAGGGCAACGGCTGCGCGGCCGGGCCGTCAACTGGGCGCGCAGAAAAGCCCGTTCGGTACGCGGGACCCGCTCCCGCGGACACGGCGGACAAGAGGGGACACGTCATGAAGGCCGAGGTCACCGGGCCGGGGGCACTGCCGCACGGCCCCGGACACCGTAGGGGAACGATGCCCACGCCTCCGACGCACCACCACAGCGCACCGCCCACCCAGACGCCCGTCCCGGCGGGGCCCTCGGCCCCCGGTCCCCGGTGGCGACGGGCTCCCCAGGGGCGGAGGACGGGCCGACAGAGTCGGTGGCGGTCCGTCCTCCGTCCCCCACTCGCGGCCGGAGCCCTCGCCCTGGCCGCCGCGGGCCCCGCTGCCGCGACGGCCGCCGGGGCGGCGACAGGGTCGGCTCCGCCGCGCACCAGGCCCGGGGTACGCCGTTTCCGTGAACGGCGTACCCCGGGCCCCGGCATCTGGCTCACGGCCGTCGCCGCACTGTACGCAGTCGCCCAACTCATCCTCGTCGTCACCCAGTTGGGCCACGGCCTCGGATGGGACGAGTCCGTCTACGTCTCCCAGTACGACCCGCGCAATCCGGCCGCGTTCTTCAGCGCGCCGCGCTCGCGCGGGACGAGCCTGCTGACCGCGCCGTTCGTCGCGGCCGGCGCCGGACCGCTCGCCCTGCGCGCCGTGCTCGCCGCGCTGTCCGCCGTCGCGCTCTACGCGGCGTTCCGCGTCTGGCGCCCGCTGGTCGGCGCCCGCACCACCGCCTTCGCCGCACTGCTCTTCGGCAGCCTGTGGATCAGCGTGCTGTCCGGGGCGATGGCCATGCCCAACCTGTGGGTGGCGTTCGGCGCGGTCGGCGCGGTGGGCTGGTTCCTGCGCGGCGGCACCTGGGAACTGGCGCTGTGCGTCGCGGCGGTGGCCCTGTTCCGGGCACCGGACGCGGTGTGGCTGGTGCTGCCGCTCGCCGCGTACGCGCTCTGCGTGCGGGGCCGCAGGCGCGCCCTGCCGTGGCTGGCCGCGGGGCTCGCGGCCGGGCTCGCCCAGTGGGTCGTCGAGGCGTACGTCCGCTGGGGCGGTGTGCTGGAGCGGCTGCACGTGTCCAGCGCCACCGAGGGCGACATGGGCCTGCACCTGAACCTCGACACGGCCTGGCGCGCGGTGAACGGCCCGCTGCTGTGCCGCCCCTGCACGGCGGGCACCCCGGACCAGCCCGGACTCGCCCTGTGGTGGCTGGCACTGCCGCTCCTCGCGGTGGCGGCGCTCCTGGTGGCCCGGCGCGAGAGGCGGCTCGCGCCGACCGTGCTGCCGGTGGCCTGCGCGGCGGCCCTGAGCGCGTCGTACCTGCTGCTCATCGGCTACTCGGCGCCGCGCTTCCTGCTCCCGTCGTACGCGCTGCTCGCGCTGCCCGTCGCGGTGCTGCTGCGGCGCCTGAAGCGCCGCCGGCCGCTGGCGGTCGCCGCGGCTGTCCTCGTCGCCCTGCAGATCACCACCCAGTTCGTGGTGCTGCACCGGGTGGTGGCCGCCACCGCGGCGACCGACGCCCGCTACGTCGCCGCCGCGCGCGGGCTGCGCACCCTGGGCCTCACCCCGCCCTGCCTGGTCACCGGCCCGCGCGCGCTGCCCATCGGCTACGCGGCGGGCTGTGCCTCCGCGCAGATCGAGGGCAACAACACCTCCACGACCCGCGCGGAACTCCTGCGCCGGGCGGCCGAGGTGCCCACGGCGCTGCTCACGCCCCGGGGCGCCCTGCCGCCCCACTACGCCCGGCACTGGACCCCGTACGTGCTGCCCGACACCCACGGCTGGACCGCGTGGAAGGCACCGGAGCCCGCCGCTCTGCGGCTAGTCAGCCGGCCGTAGAGCGGCCAGCCGCTGCTCGAAGGGGACCACCTGGAACCCGTCGGCCGGGTCCACGGACGTGATCGCGCCGGTCGGCGAACGGGGCGCGATCGCGGCCGCGGTGTCGACGTCGGGCGCGGCGTCGGCGGCCGACGGGCCCATGAAGCGGGCCAGCTCCCCGCCCGCACGGGCGATCCGGGCGGCGAGCCCCTCCTCGCCCCAGTCCTCCGACGCCGCGTACACGGCGGTCGGCAGGACGAGGGCGCGCAGGTACGTGAAGAGCGGACGCAGCGCGTGCTCGGTCACCAGGGAGTGCCGGGCGGTGCCGCCGGTCGCGGCGACCAGCACGGGCTTGCCGGTCAGCGCGTCCTTGTCGATGACGTCGAAGAACGACTTGAACAGTCCGCTGTACGAGGCCGCGAACACCGGCGTCACGGCGATCAGGCCGTCCGCGGCCGCCACCGCGTCGAGCGCGGCGGCGAGCCGGGCCGGCGGGAAGCCGGTGACGAAGTGCCGGGCGATCTCGGTGGCGAGGTCGCGCAGCTCGACGACCTCCACCTCCGCGTCCACCTGATGGAGGGTCGCCGCCGTGAGCCGGTCGGCGAGCAGCCGGGTGGACGAGGGAGAACTCAGTCCCGCGGACACGACGACGAGCTTCATGCGCTCCTGGCCTCCTTGTTCTCGTCCGTCTCGGCGTTCTCGGCGGCAGCCCGCTCCGCGACGCGCGCGGCGTGGGTGGGCGCGTCCGGCACGTTCGCCGGGCGGCGGTTCGCGAACTCCTTGCGCAGCACCGGCACGACCTCCTCGCCGAGGAGGTCGAGCTGCTCCAGGACGGTCTTCAGCGGCAGGCCCGCGTGGTCCATCAGGAACAGCTGGCGCTGGTAGTCGCCCACGTAGTCACGGAAGGACAGGGTCCGGTCGATGACCTCCTGCGGCGAGCCAACGGTCAGCGGCGTCTCGCGGGTGAAGTCCTCCAGGGACGGGCCGTGGCCGTAGACCGGCGCGTTGTCGAAGTACGGGCGGAACTCGCGCACCGCGTCCTGCGAGTTCTTCCGCATGAACACCTGGCCGCCGAGGCCGACGATGGCCTGCTCCGGGGTGCCGTGCCCGTAGTGGGCGTAGCGCTGGCGGTACAGGTTCACCATCTGCTTGGTGTGGCTGGCGGGCCAGAAGATGTTGTTGTGGAAGAAGCCGTCGCCGTAGTACGCGGCCTGCTCGGCGATCTCCGGGGAGCGGATGGAGCCGTGCCAGACGAACGGCGCGACGCCGTCGAGCGGCCGGGGCGTGGAGGTGAACGACTGGAGCGGCGTGCGGA
Source organism: Streptomyces sp. NPDC001904 (assembly GCF_040297005.1). Taxonomy (NCBI): domain Bacteria; kingdom Bacillati; phylum Actinomycetota; class Actinomycetes; order Kitasatosporales; family Streptomycetaceae; genus Streptomyces; species Streptomyces sp. NPDC001904. The sequence continues at coordinate 147,232 of NZ_JBEOYI010000017.1, forward strand.
ACTTGCCCTTCCAGGTCACGACGTCCTCGTCCCACAGGCGGCGCAGCAGGGCGTAGTTCTCGATGGCGAGGTCGATGCCGTCGCGGATGTCCTTGCCGAACCACGGGTAGACCGGGCCGGTGTTGCCGCGCCCCATCATCACGTCGACGCGGCCGTCCGCGACGTGCTGGAGCATCGCGAAGTCCTCGGCGATCTTCACCGGGTCGTTGGTGGTGATGAGGGTGGTGGAGGTGGACAGGACCAGCTTCTCCGTGCGCGCCGCGATGTAGCCGAGCATCGTCGTCGGGGACGACGGGACGAACGGCGGGTTGTGGTGCTCGCCGGTCGCGAAGACGTCGAGGCCGACCTCCTCCGCCTTGAGCGCGATGGCCAGCATCGCCTTGATCCGCTCGTGCTCGGTGGGGGCACGCCCGGTCGTCGGGTCGACCGTGACGTCGCCGACGGTGAAGATCCCGAACTGCATGGCTGCTCACCTTCCAGGTTGTTGATGCTTCAACTATACCCCTGGAACAGTGCCCCCTCCCCACTTATTTCCGCTCAGGCAGGACCGCCCTCCGGATCCCGCCCGGTGGCCGCGAGCAGCCGCGCGAACGCCGGGGCGCCGTCGCCGACCGGCACCGGCGGACCGAACACCCCCGTCTTCCGGGCCATCGGCGCGAGCCCCGCCACGGTCCCGGCCAGCTCCTCGACCACCCGCGGCTCGGCCTCGTACTCCTGGCCGGTGGCGCGCGCCAGGTCCCAGGCGTGCACGGTCAGGTCGAGCAGCACCATCCCGGCGACGGTCCGCGCGGGCATCCGCATCGACCCGCTCGTCCCCTCCAGCGCCCCCGGCGCCGACCACGCCGCGACCAGCGCGTCCGCCTCCTCGGCGAACCGCTCCCGCCAGCGCGGATCCGCGGCCACCTCGTCCGGCGTCGCGGTGAAGTCCGAGTCGCCCTTCGCCGCGAGCTTCTGGAACTGCACGATCACCTGGAACAGATGGTTGACCAGCGCCTTCACGTCGTAGTCCGCGCACGGCGTGGGCCGCGCGAGTACGTCGTCGCCGAGCCCGGCCACGACCGGCACCGCCCGCTCTGCGGCCACGGCCAGCAGCCCGCCCATGTCGCCGTCGCTCTTGTTCTCGTTCTCGTTCATGAACCGACCGTACGAATCCGGCGTCCCGCGGTCTTGAAGAAACGCGCCAGACGGCCGTTGTCGGTGCCCCGCCGTACGATCCGGGCATGGAGCGTGACACGCGCGGGATCGTCGATCCGGAGTCACTGCTGAGGCACGTCCGCTTCCGCCGGTACGAGCCCGCGCCCGCCCTGCGCCCGTACGTGGAGAACTACTGGTTGATCGACTGGGACCTGCCCGTCCCCTACGCCTCGCACATCCTCGCGCACCCCTCCCTGAACCTGACGTTCCAGTGGGAGGAGGGGGACGGCCCGCCGTACGGGGAGCTGACCGGCGTCTGGGCCCCCGGCCTGTACTCCCGCAAGCTGAGCGGGCGCGGCCGGGTGTGCGGGGCGAAGTTCCGGCCCGGCATGTTCCGCCCCTTCGCGCCGGACCGGCCGGTCTCCGCGTGGACGGGCCGGGTGCTGCCGTACGCGGACGTGTTCCCGGCGACCGACCCGGCCGCCGTGCTCTCCCCCGCCGCCGACCACGACCGGGCCGCCGCCCTCGACGCCTACCTGCTCCCGCTCACCCCGCAGTTTCCCGACCCGCAGGCCGAGCTCGCCTGCGGTCTCGTCGCCCGGATCCGCGCCGAGCGCACCGTGCGCCGGGTCGCCGGCCTGGCCCGCGAGGAGGGCCTGTCGGTGCGGTCGGTGCAGCGGCTGTTCGCCGCGTACGTCGGTGTCAGTCCCAAGTGGTGCGTGCTGCGCTACCGCATCCACGAGGCCGTGGAGGCGGCCGCCCACCGCGACGTGGTCGACTGGGCCGCCCTCGCCGCCGACCTCGGCTACGCGGACCAGGCCCATCTCGTCCGCGACTTCACGACGACGCTGGGGGTGTCTCCGACGGCTTACCCGGCGACCTAGGTCGTGCGTCGGCTGCGGGCCGGTGGCGCACCCCGGACGACGGGCTCTTCACCCCGCGTGCCTGATCGCGTAGATCATCACGAACGCGACGATGTGGATGCCGAAGAGGAAGTAGCCCAGGTACCACCACATGTACCGCTCGCCCTTCTTCTCCTCGGCGAGCCGGCGCTCGTCGAACTCGCGCTGGAGGACGTCCAGCGGGTCCGGCGCCTCAGAGCTCACGGTGGACCTTGCTGTTCGACGCCTGGGCGCGCGGCCGGACCACCAGCAGGTCGATGTTCACGTGCGGCGGACGCGTCACGGCCCAGCTGATCGTGTCGGCGACATCGTCCGCGGTCAGCGGCTCGGCCACGCCCGCGTACACCTTCGCCGCCTTCTCCTCGTCGCCGCCGAACCGGGTCAGCGCGAACTCGTCCGTCTTCACCATGCCGGGCGCCACCTCGATGACCCGCACCGGAGTGCCGACGATCTCCAGACGCAGCGTCTCCGCGAGAACGTGCTCCGCGTGCTTCGCGGCCACGTAACCGCCACCGCCCTCGTACGTCGCGAACCCGGCGGTCGAGGAGAGGACGACGACCGTGCCGTCGCCGGACGCGGTCAGCGCGGGCAGCAGGGCCTGCGTCACGTTGAGCGTGCCGATGACGTTCGTCTCGTACATCTGACGCCACTGCTCCGGGTCGCCGGAGGCCACCGGATCGGCGCCCAGCGCGCCGCCCGCGTTGTTCACCAGCACGCCGACCGTCTTGAACGCCGTCGCGAACTCGTCCACCGCCGCCCGGTCGGTGATGTCCAGGGCGTACGCGGCGGCCTGGTGCCCGGCGCCGTTGATCTCCTCGGCCAGCGCCTCGATCCGGTCCTTGCGGCGGGCCGTGAGCACCACCCGGTATCCGGCCGCCGCCAGCTGCCGGGCCGTCGCGGCACCGATGCCGCTGCTCGCGCCCGTGACGACGGCGATACGGGATGCGGGGGCGGGGGCCATGACTGCTCCTCGGGACTCGGCGGACGGCTGGTGCCAGCGTACGACGGGCGTTCACTCGCCCCGCGGGGCGTACATGATCACGGCCATGCCCACCAGGCAGATCAGCGCGCCGGCCACGTCCCAGCGGGTCGGCCGGTACCCGTCCGCGACCATGCCCCAGGCGATCGACCCGGCGACGAACACCCCGCCGTACGCGGCCAGGATCCGCCCGAACTCCCCGTCCGGCTGCAGCGTCGCCGCGAACCCGTACAGACCCAGCGCGATCACCCCCGCGCCGATCCACGCCCAGCCGCGGTGCTCCCGCACCCCCTGCCAGACCAGCCACGCACCACCGATCTCGAACACCGCGGCGAGGACGAACAGGAACACGGAACGGGCGACGGTCATGCGCCACAGGGTGTCACGCACGTGTCACGGCGCCGCGCACGTGGGATAGATCGGCCCACCGTCCCCGCGCACCCGGAGGTCAGCCGTGCACCCGGCCCTCGCTCTCGCCCCCGCCCTCGTCCTCCTCCTGCCGCCGGGCGGCACCGCCCCGGCGGAGGCCGACCTCGCCCACCACGGCACCGTGCGCCTGGCCGGCGACCGGGTCACCGTCGCCCTCACCCCCGAGAACCACGGCCCCACCGACGTCCCCGACACCACCCTCCGGCTCGCCCTGTCCGCCCCGCTCACCGACGCCCAGCCCGGCCTCCCCGCCGCCTGCCTGCGCACCGGCCCGCGCACCGTCGACTGCCGCACCGGCGCCCTGCCCGCGGCGGCCCTCGGCACCCCGCTCACCGTCGACGTCCGCCTCGCCACGCGCCCCACCGAGGTGACCGTGCGCCTCGACACCGTGTGGACGGGCGGCCCGGTCGACCACAACCCGGACAACGACCGGCACCAGGTACTCGTCCTGGACACCGGCGACACGTACTACTTCTGAACGCCCGGGGTGCCGTCCGCGGCGTCGTAGCTCTCCCGTGCCACGGCCACCTCGTCCATGTGCGTCTCCGCCCAGTCCTTCACCGCGACGAGCAGACCGCCCAGGCTCCGGCCCAGCGCGGTCAGTTCGTAGTCGACCCGCACCGGCACCGAAGGGGTCACCGTCCGCGCCACGATCCCGTCCCGCTCCAGGCCGCGCAGCGTCTGCGTGAGCATCTTCTGGCTGACACCCGCGATCTTCCGGCCGAGGTCCGAGTACCGCAGCGGCCCGTCGTGCCCGGCGAGGGCGGCCACGACCAGGCTCACCCACTTGTCGCTCAGCCGCGCGAGCAGCTGATTGGTCGGACACTCCCGCAGGAACGCGTCGTACGCGAACCGCTCCTGCTCGCGGCGCTGTGCCGCCGTCGTCGTCGCCATGGCTCCCCGGACCTCCCGCGCACTTCACGGTGACGTACGCACCTCCAGGTACGTACTTACCGAAAGAGAGTAGCACTCCATAGAGTCGTCACTGCGGAAAGGAAAGCACAAGCACCGCACCAACTGAGTTGATGGACAAGGGAGTTGTCATGCGAGCAGCAGTCGTCACGGCGTTCGGCGGTCCGGAAGCGGTCGAGATCGTGGACGTCGAGCGCCCCGAACCGGGCGCGGGCCAGATCAGGATCAAGGTCGCCGCGGCCGCCCTCAACCCGGTCGACGCGGGTGTGCGCTCCGGGGCCTTCGGCGGCGCCGGGCAGCGGCTCGGCCTCGGCTGGGACGTCGCCGGAACCGTCGACGCGGTGGGCGAGGCCACCGGGTGGCGGGTGGGCGACGAGGTCATCGCCGTGCACCACGGCCCCGTCAAGCAGCTCGGCACCCACGCCGAGTACGTCGTCGTCGACGCCGGCGCGGCAGCCGCCGCCCCCGCCTCCGTGGACCCGGCCCACGCGGCGAGCATCCCCGTCAACGCCCTCATGGCCGCGCAGACGCTCGACCGACTCGCCCTGGAACCCGGGCAGTCGCTCCTGATCACCGGCGCGGCGGGCGCGGTCGGCGGTTACGCGATCCAGCTCGCCGCCCACCGCGGCATCGAGGTCACGGCCTACGCGTCCGGGGCCGACGAAGAGCTGACCCGCTCCTTCGGCGCGACGGCCTTCGTGGCACGGGGCACGACCCCCGACCCCGTGGACGGGGTCCTCGACGCGGCGTTCATCGGCGCCGAGGCGCTGGGCTGGGTCCGGGACGGCGGCGCGTACGTCGGCGTCATCCCCGGCGCGGAACCGGCACCCGAGCGCGGGGTGCGCACGTCGTCGGTGGAGGTGACGGCGGACGGCACCCAGCTCGCGGCCCTCGCCCGCCTGACCGACGAGGGCGTCCTGACCGCCCGGGTCGCCGAGACCTTCCCCCTGACGGACGCGGCGAAGGCCCACGCCCGCCTCGCGGAGGGCGGGGTGCGGGGGCGGCTGGTGCTGGTGCCCTGAGGCTACGACGCGAATGCGGCACGGGGCCGGTCCGAAAGTGGACCGGCCCCGGCGCGCGCCCGGTGCTCATCCCTTGACGCAGACGACCTGCTTCAGCTTCGCGACGACCTCGACCAGGTCCCGCTGCTGCTCGATGACCTGCTCGATCGGCTTGTACGCGGCCGGGATCTCGTCCACGACGCCGGAGTCCTTGCGGCACTCCACGCCCCGCGTCTGCTCCTCCAGGTCCCGCGTCGAGAAACGCCGCTTCGCCGCGTTCCGGCTCATCTTCCGGCCGGCGCCGTGCGACGCGGAGTTGAAGGACGCCGCGTTGCCGAGGCCCTTCACGATGTACGAACCCGTGCCCATGGAGCCCGGGATGATCCCGTACTCGCCGGAGCCCGCGCGGATCGCTCCCTTGCGGGTGACGAGCAGGTCCATGCCGTCGTACCGCTCCTCGCTCACGTAGTTGTGGTGAGCGCTGATCTCCGGCTCGAAGACCGGCTTGGCCTTCTTGAACTCCTTGCCGATCACGTCCTTGAAGAGCGCCATCATGATGGAGCGGTTGTACTTGGCGTACTCCTGCGCCCAGAACAGGTCGTTGCGGTACGCCGCCATCTGCGGGGTCTGCGAGATGAAGACGGCCAGGTCGCGGTCGACCAGGTTCTGGTTGTGCGGGAGGCCCTGGGCCACGCCGATGTGATGGTCCGCCAGTTCCTTGCCGATGTTGCGGGAACCGGAGTGCAGCATGAGCCACACCGCATCGGACGTATCAACGCACAGCTCGACGAAGTGGTTTCCGGAGCCGAGCGTTCCCATCTGCTTCACGGCCCGCCCCTCCCGGAACTTCACCGAGTCGGCGACGCCCTCGAACCGTCCCCAGAAGTCGTCCCAGCCCGCGGTCGCGAACCCGTGCATGCGGCCCGGGTCGACCGGGTCGTCATGCATGCCGCGGCCCACCGGGATCGCCTGCTCGATCTTCGAGCGCAGCCGGGACAGATCGCCGGGCAGGTCGTTCGCGGTCAGGGACGTCCGCACCGCGCTCATCCCGCACCCGATGTCCACCCCCACCGCCGCCGGGCACACCGCTCCCTGCATCGCGATGACGGAACCGACCGTCGCGCCCTTGCCGTAGTGCACGTCGGGCATGACGGCGAGGCCCTTGATCCAGGGCAGGGTCGCCACGTTGCGGAGCTGCTGCATCGCGGCGTCCTCGACCGTGGCCGGATCGGCCCACATACGGATGGGAACCTTAGCGCCAGGTACCTCTACGTATGACATGAAATCCCCCGTTGTGCTCGACAGTTGGGCCTACGTGAAAAGAAGTAGGGAAACGCAAATACCGGAGCCAAGGTCAACAAATAGGATGCGGGACCGGCGTCCACGGCGATGCGTGCGATAGACATGGCACCATCGGCCGCCCTGCCGCGGCAATCGAATAATCCGGCGTCAGCCCAGTAAGGAGCCCCAGGGTGCAGCGGAAGTCGTACGCGTTCGTGCCGGGTGTCGCCGTCCTTCTGACGGCGCTGCTCGCCGGGTGCAGCGGGAGCGCCGACGACAGCGGCGGCAGCGACGACTCCAAGCCGGGCAGCGCCAGCACGTCGGCCTCCGCCGCCAAGCCGGGCAAGTACCGCACCCTGCCGGAGCCGTGCGGCCAGCCCGAGCAGGGCATGCTCGACACGATGCTGCCGGGGATCGCGAAGATCACGGACGAGGACCTGCGGGACAGGGCCTACGAGGGCGTGGCGACGACCACGTTCGACACCGGGCGACGGGTCGGGTGCCGCTGGAAGGACGACACGGCCGCGGGCGGCGCGCACCGGCTGACGCTGGACTTCGAGCGGGTGGTGTCGTACGACGCCGGGGTGAGCGACGACGCGTGGGCGGAGAAGGTCTTCGCCTCGAAGGCGGAGAAGGCGGACCTGCCGGATCCCGGCACGGTGACGGGCACGGTGGACCCCGGCGTCACGGAGTCCTCGTCGTCACCGTCCCCTTCGGCCTCGAAGGGGACCAAATCCACCAACTCGGATAAGTCGGCCAAGTCTACTGAGTCCGGCACATCTACTGAATCACCCGAATCGTCCGGCTCCAGCTCGGCGTCGGACTCCGCGTCGCCCGCCGATCTCCGGCCGCGACTGCTCGAGGGCCTCGGTGACCAGGGGTTCCTGAACGACGAGCAGGCCGGGTCCACGGCGTCGCCGACGCGGACCGTGACTGTGGTGTTCCGCACGTCGAACGTCGTGGTGACCGTCGCGTACGAGGCCCAGCCGACGGCCTCCGGCGAGGCGCCGGACAGCAAGGAAATGCAGGACAGGACGCAGGAACTGGCACAGAAGCTGGTCGGGAAGTTCGGCGAGTAGGGCCGCCCGGGCGGCCGGGGCGGGTCCGGCGAAGGCGAGGCGGACGGATCGGACAGCGCGTACGGTGGCCCATCGGACCCGGGTTCGTGAAGACCGGCTGAAGGTTGACCGGTGGTCGCGTGTCCGGTCCGTGCCTCTGTCCGCGTCCCAGTGAAGGAACCATGCACCGTCCGACCAAGCGACTCACCCGCATACTCGCCTGCGCCGCCGCCGTGCCGGTGGTCCTCGTCGTAGCCGGCTGCTCGTCCGACTCGGGTTCCGACGACGCGAGCGCCACGGACAAGGCGTCCTCGGGGACGAAGGCGTCCGCGTCCACCGCGGGGGAGGCGGCGAAGAAGGTCCCGGCCGCGACGTACAAGTCGCTGCCGAAGGCGTGCGACGCGCTGTCGAAGAAGACGCTGGACGACCTGGCGCCGAAGGGCAAGAGCAAGTCCGGGGCCTCGGACGACGACTCGACGCGGGACAGCTGCTCCTGGGCGAGCCTGGACAGCAACGGCGTGAAGGGCTCCCAGTACCGCTGGCTGAACGTGTCCATGCTCCGCTTCGACTCGGACGTGAACCGGGGCAGCGGCGACCAGCTGGCGTCCGCGTACTACGCGAAGCAGGTCAAGGACGCGCAGGCCGACGAGGGCGCGAAGAAGATGAAGACGTCCGAGCTCGCCGGGACGGGCGACGAAGCGACGCTGGTGCGCTCCGACAGCACGTACAAGGCGAAGAAGAAGGACGTCACCTCGAAGCAGCAGACGGTCGTCTCGCGCATCGACAACGTGGTCGTCACGGTGAACTACAACGGTTCGGGGCTCGCGGGCGAGAAGACGCCGGACGCGGACGAACTGTCGAAGGACGCCGAGAAGGCGGCCCGTGAGGTGGTGGCCTCGGTCAAGGACACCGTGCCGGGCAAGAGCGCCTCTCCGTCGGCGTCCGCGTCGAAGTCGTCCGACGGATCGAAGTCGTCCGACGGGTCGAAGTCGTCGAAGTCCTCCAAGGCTTCGGAGTCGGCCGAGCCGAAGACTTCCAAGTCGGCGTCGGCCTCCGCCAAGGACGACGGGAACGACAAGGACAAGTAGCCGTCGGCACCCGGCATTTGCCTGCGGTTTGAGGAGCCCGGCCCCTTTTGGGAGCCGGGCTCCCGGCGTACCGGCCCACAGCGCCCCGCACGCATGTGCCAGTCTGTGGGCGCAACATGCCCAACTGGGAGGGGAACCGAAGTGGCAGGGCCACTGAAGCTGACACGGACGCACCGGATACTCGCGGGCGTGGTCATCGCCGGTGCCATGGTCATCGCGGGCATCGGTTTCGCCGGTTCCTACGCGGCCGTGCGCGAACTGGCGATCGAGAAGGGCTTCGGGAACTTCTCCTACGTCTTCCCGATCGGCATCGACGCGGGCATCTGCGTGCTGCTCGCGCTGGACCTGCTCCTGACCTGGATCCGCATCCCCTTCCCGCTCCTGCGGCAGACGGCGTGGCTGCTGACGGCGGCGACGATCGCGTTCAACGGCGCGGCCGCCTGGCCCGACCCGCTGGGCGTCGGCATGCACGCCGTCATCCCGATCCTGTTCGTGGTGTCGGTGGAGGCGGCCCGGCACGCCATCGGCCGGATCGCGGACATCACCGCGGACAAGCACATGGAAGGCGTGCGGATCACGCGGTGGCTGCTGTCGCCGCTGCCCACGTTCCTGCTGTGGCGCCGGATGAAGCTGTGGGAGCTGCGCAGCTACGAGGCCGTGATCAAGCTGGAGCAGGAGCGGCTGGTGTACCAGGCGCGGCTGCGGTCCCGGTTCGGGCGGGCGTGGCGGCGCAAGGCTCCGGTGGAGTCGCTGATGCCGCTGCGGCTCGCGCGGTACGGGGTGCCGCTGGCGGAGACCGCTCCGGCGGGGCTCGCGGCGGCCGGCATCGAGCCCCAGCTGCTGCCGCCCGCGCCGCGGACCGCCGAACTGGAGGCGCCGGCTCCGCGGGAGCGGGAGCCGCACCAGCAGGCCCCGCAGGAGCCCGCCCCTCAGCCCCGGCAGCAGCAGCCGGAGCCGGAGGCCCACCAGCAGCAGCCCGAGCCGGAGCCCCAGCCCCAGCCCCAGCCGCATCCGGAGCCCCCGGCGGCGGGGCCCGAGGCGGAGGCGCAGACGAGCCAGTGGTTCGCGCAGCAGCGGCCGGTGGAGTACCAGGGCGGCTACGACCCGGACTTCGTGGCGCCCGCGGAGCCGGTCCCCGGCCCGGAGCAGCAGCCCGTGCCCGAGGAGACGCCGCAGCTCCTGGTCCCGCACCCGCGTGCGGCGGAGCCGGAGCCCGAGGTGGGCTCCGGCTCCGAGCCGGAGTTCCCGGTGCCGAACGGAGCCGGCGGGACGCGGCAGCTCGGTGACGGGGCGGCACAGCCGTCGGCGCCGTCGGACGAGGATCTGTACCAGGTGTTCCGGTACTCGATACAGGGTGAGGGCATGCCGACGCCGGGCGCGTTCCAGGCGAACGTGGAGGCGACCTACGGCAGTCGGCTCTCCCAGCGCGATCTGGCCCGCTACCACGAGATGTTCAGCAAGCGCCTGAACGCGGAGTTCGTGGACGACCACATCGCGTAACCCTTCGTCGTACATACATGGGTCCTGCAACCGTTTCGGCGGCACCGGTGTCTTGAGCTACGGCCCGACCGCCCCACCGGTCACAGTCGTGCTTGACGAAAGGAACCCATGTCCCGCCCCAAGCGCCCCAGACGCAGCCTCGTCCTCGGCGCCACCGCCGCCGTGACGGCCCTGGCCGGTGGTCTTCTCGTTGCTCTGCCCGGCGCCGCGAGCGCCGCCCCGTCCGGTTTCGCCGACGACTTCAACGGCGACGGGTACCACGATCTCGCGACGAGCGCCCCGGGCGCGGTCGCGAACGGCAAGGCGAAGGCGGGGGCCGTCGTCGTCAACTACGGCGCGTCGAGCGGGATCAGCGCCGCGCGCCACAAGATCACGTCGCAGAGTTCGTCCGGGGTGCCGGGGGCGTCGGAGGCGAACGACCGGTTCGGCACCGAGCTGGCCCACGGGGACCTCAACCGCGACGGCTACGGCGATCTCGTCGTCGGCACGCCCCTGGAGGACGTCGGCAGCGACCAGGACGGCGGCTCGGTCACGATCCTGTGGGGCAGCGCGTCCGGCCTGTCCGGCGGTACGACGATCAGCGACCCGAACCCGTCGGGCCACGACCGGTTCGGCCAGTCCCTCGCGGTCGGCGACTTCACCGGCGACGGGAAGGCGGACCTGGCGGTCGGCTCCACCGGCAAGGACGTGTGGATCTTCAAGGGCGGCTTCACCAAGTCCGGCGGCGCGGCCGGGAAGCTGCGGCTGGACACGGACGTCGAGGCGGGCGCGTACCCGGACGGCGTCCTGCAGCTGGCCGCCGGGGACTTCGACGGCGACGGTACGGACGATGTGGCGGTGAGCTCCTACGTCGGTACGTTCGTGTACCGGGGCGCCGCTTCGGGGCCGGTCCTTCAGGCCCGGGCCACCGACGAGAACGCGTCCTCGCTCGCCGTGGCCGACTTCGACCTGGACGGCCACGACGATCTGGCCGTCGGCATCGACTCACCGTCCATCGGCGGCCCGGCGGTCGGCGGCTACGTCGCCGTGTTCCCCGGCGGCGACGCGGGTGTCGACCCGGCCGACAGCACCGTGCTCAGCCAGTCCACGGCGGGGGTGCCGGGGACGGACGAGTACCACGACTGGTTCGGCATGGCGGTCGCGGCGGGCGACATCGACGGCGACGACTTCCCGGACCTCGCCGTCGGCGCGGGCGGAGAGGACATCGGCTCCGCCGACGACGTCGGCAACGTCTGGGTTCTGCGCGGTGGCGCTTCCGGCCTGACCGGGACCGGCGCCCTGTCCCTCAACCAGGGCACCGCGGGCGTCCCGGGTGCCAGTGAGGGGGCCGACCTGTTCGGCGCCGCAGTCCATGTCGCCGATCACAACGGCGACGACCGTGCGGATCTGACCGTCGGCGCCGGCGGCGAGAACAGCGACGACGGTGCCGTGACCGTGCTGCGCGGCTCGGCCACCCAGGCCATCACCACCTCAGGCGCCGTGAGCTTCACCGGCCCCACGGCGGGCATCGCCGCCTCGGGCCAGGACCCGATGTTCGGCGACACGTTCTCGGGTTCCTGACCGGAACGCCCCCGAGGCTGCGCGCAGCGCACGCCTCAGGGGCGCGGGGAACTGCGCGACCAGCCACGACGCGCCCCGCACCCGACCACGCGCCCCAAAGAGAACGGCGGCACCGGAAGAAGATCCCGGTGCCGCCGGAGGCGCTATGCGCTCAGGAGCTTGCGGACCCGCTCCGCCCCCACCGCCAGCAGCAGCGTGGGCAGTCGCGGCCCGGTGTCCCGGCCGACCAGGAGGTCGTACAGGAGCGCGAAGAAGGTGCGCTGGGCCCCCTTGATCTCGGCGGGGAGCTCCTTGGCGGTGGCGTCGGCGGGGAAGCCGGCCTGCACCTTCGGAACGCCGTAGACGAGGTGGGTGAGCCCGTCGAGCGACCAGTGCGAGTCGAGCCCGTCGAGCAGCAGCCGGATCGAGGCGCGGGACGCCTCGTCGAGCGCGGCCAGCGCCGCCGTGTCCGGCTCCGTGCGCACGATGGTGCGGGACTCGGCGGGCACGTACTTGGTGATCCAGGCCTCGGCCTTGTCGAGCCGCGGCCGCACCGTCACCAGGTCGGTGACCGGGTTCTCCGGGTCCAGCTCGGAGAGGATGCGCAGGGTCTGCTCCGCGTCCCCGGCCGTGACGTCGGCGACGGAGGCCAGCGTCCGGTACGGCAACGGCCGCGGGGTACGCGGCAGTTCACGCCCGGCGACACCGACGGCCCGGCTGTACGCGGCGGCGTCGGCGGGCAGCACGGAGCCGTCCGCCACCTTGGCACTGAGCTTGTCCCACTCGTCGTAGAGCCGCTGGATCTCCTGGTCGAAGGCGATCTTGAACGACTGGTTCGGACGGCGCCGGGCGTAGAGCCAGCGCAGGATCTGCGGCTCCATGATCTGGAGCGCGTCACCCGGGGTCGGGACCCCGCCCTTGCTCGACGACATCTTCGCCATGCCGGAGATGCCGACGAAGGCGTACATCGGGCCGATCGGCTGCTTGCCGCCGAAGACCCGGTCGACGATCTGGCCGCCGACCTGGAACGACGAACCCGGCGACGAGTGGTCGACGCCGGACGGCTCGAAGATGACGCCCTCGTACGCCCAGCGCATCGGCCAGTCGACCTTCCAGACCAGCTTGCCGCGGTTGAACTCCGACAGCAGGACGGTCTCGGTGAAGCCGTCGAGGGTGCAGGTGTAGGACAGCTCCGTCGTCTCGTCGTCGTACGACGTGACGGTGGTCAGGTCCTTGCCGCACTCGCCGCAGAACGGCTTGTACGGGTAGTACCCGCCGGCGCCGCCGCTGCCGTCGTCCTCGGCCGCGGCGCCGGAGCCCTCGGCGGCCTCCAGCTCGGCCTCGTCGACCGGCTTCTGGTTCTTCTGCTGCTGCGGCTTCTTGCCGGGATCCTTCTTCGTGCGGTACTGGTCGAGGATCGCGTCGATGTCGCCGCGGTGCTTCATGGCGTGCAGGATCTGCTCGCGGTACGTCCCCGACGTGTACTGCGCGGTCTGGCTGATGCCGTCGAACTCGACGCCGAGGTCCGCGAGGGCCTCGATCATGGCGGCCTTGAAGTGCTCCGCCCAGTTCGGGTACGCCGAGCCGGCCGGGGCCGGGACCGAGGTCAGCGGCTTGCCGATGTGCTCGGACCAGGACGCGTCCGTGCCGGGCACGCCGTTCGGAACCTTGCGGTAGCGGTCGTAGTCGTCCCACGAGATCAGGTGGCGCACGCTGTGGCCGCGGCGGCGGATCTCGTCGGCGACCAGGTGCGGGGTCATGACCTCGCGCAGGTTGCCCAGGTGGATCGGGCCGGACGGGGAGAGGCCGGAGGCGACGACGACCGGTTTGCCCGGGGCACGACGCTCGGACTCGGCGATGACATCGTCCGCGTAACGGGACACCCAGTCGGCGTTCGCCTGGGTGTCCGTGCTCGTGCTCTGGGCCACGGTCAGTCGGTCCTTCTCTGGTTTCGGGGTACGCGGTGCTCCCCGCGTCGACCCATTGTCCCAGCAACCGCGGGGCGACGGAAAACGGATTGCCCGGCGGTACAACCCCGGGGCCTCCACAGTGGTCCTGTCAGCGTGATCACTGACAGATTCGTGACCGGGCGCCGTACCGCGGCGGCCGGTCTGGCGCTCGCCCTTCCACTGGGTGGCGCACTGCTCGCGGCACCCGCCGCTCATGCCGCCGTGACCTGCGGCGACACCACGTTCAAGCGGACGTTCTACTCGAACACCAGCTTCTCGGGCACCCCGAAGAAGACCGACTGCGACACCACCGTCGACCAGACGTGGACCGGCGCGCCGCTCTCCGGGATGGCCACGAACAACTTCTCCGTGCGCTGGTCGCTGACCCGCGACTTCGGCTCGGGCGGCTGCTTCACGTACCGCCTGTCGGGCACGGACGGGCTGCGGCTGTACGTGGACGGGGTGCGCAAGGTCGACAAGTGGAAGAACACCGGGGACGCGGGCAACAGCGTGCCGGGCACGTTCTGCATCGGCTCGGGCAGCCACACCGTCCGGGTCGACCACGCGAACTGGACCGGCCTTTCCCGGGTGAAGTTCACCTGGCCCGCCTCGTCCGACAGCAAGAAGCCGCTCGCGCCGACCGGTGTCAAGACCACGTACGACGCGGCGACCGGCAAGGCGAACGCGAGCTGGACCAAGAACCGCGAGCTGGACATCAAGCACTACCGCGTCCTGGTCGAGACGGAGGGGACCGGCGTCACGGACTGGACGACCACCGGCACCACGGCGTCGTACACGCTGCCGAAGGACGGCGAGAAGTACCGGTTCTGCATCGCGGCCGTGGACAAATGGACCAACTACGGGGCGTGGGGCTGCGGCCCGTACGTGACGCCGCCCGACAAGACCGCCCCGCCGGTGCCGTACGTGCCCGCGTCGGACGTCTCGGTGTCCACGGTGCAGGGCGAGCCGCGCGTCAACGTCTGGCTGGGCCAGGTCCGGGAGGCCGAGGGACCGGTCTTCACTCTGTGGCGGGCCACCGCCGCGGCGGGCCCGTACACCAAGGTCGCCACGATGGACCTGCGGCAGTCGCCGGGCGAGCAGTACCTGTACGACGAGACGCCCGCCCAGAAGACGACGTACCACTACACGGTGAGCGCGACGGACGCGGCGGGCAACACCTCCGCGCGCACCGCGCCCGTCGCGGTGACCACGCCGGACACGAGGGCGCCGGGCGCGGTGACGGGTCTCGCGGCGAAGGCGGACGCGGGCGGGGTCGCGCTGTCGTGGACCGCGCCGTCCGACGACGCCGTGAGCTGGCAGGTGTACGGCTCGGACGGCGGTGCCGCGCCGGCCCTGCTCGGCACGGCAAAGGAGGCCGCGTACCGCGACACCTCGGCGAAGCCGGGAGTGATCCGCACCTACACCGTGTACGCGCTCGACGCGGCCGGGCACCGGTCGAAGCCGGCGTCCGTGACCTCGCGGCGCCCGGTGGCCCCCGCGACGATCGTGTACCTGCGGCCCGACGCGGACGGCCGCGTCGAGCTGCGCTTCCGGGTGCCCGCGGACAACGACCACGGCGGCGGCTTCACGGTGTACTCGGGGTCGAGCGTGTCCACGGCCCGCACCAACCCGCGCGACTGCGCGGCGAAGGAGCTGCTGAGCACCGACGCGTTCGTCGAGTACGGCTGCGTCCTCGACGGCCTCGGCTCCTCGACGGACCGCTACGTCACCCTGTTCGTGAAGGCCGCGAACGGGGTCGTGTCGACCGCCGCGACCCCGGTGCGCTACGAGGACAAGGTCGCGCCCCCGGTGCCGACCGGCTTCACGGCCACGCCCGGTGCCGAGGGCACCGCGCTGTCGTGGAACGCCTCCCCGGTGGCCGATCTGCACTCCTACTGGCTCCGGTCGGGCCGCGTGGAGACGGTCGACGGAGTGCGCTCCTGCGGCAGCGGGCTGCTCTCGGAGGTTCTGGACGGCGACGTCACGTCCTTCCGGGACACGGAGGTCCTGCCGGACGGCGAGGAGCGCTGCTGGGAGCTGCGCGCGGTGGACGGCGCCAACAACTACTCGGAGGCCGTCACCGTGTACGCGACCGGGGTGTCCGGCTAGGGGGCGCCCTACGGCCCGGCGGCGGCTTCTCGCGCCGCCGGCCGGTGGTCGGCTACGAGACCGGGAAACCCGTTTGCGGCCCCGTGGGATACTGGCGGGACCATCAAACAGCCCCGACCAGAACGGCAGCCCATACCCATGGCCCCGGTCACGTCCATCACCGCCAGCGTCAACCAGCGCCTCACCGCCGCCCTCACCTCGGCTCTGCCGGAGGCGAGCGGCGCGGACCCGCTGCTGCGACGTAGCGAGAGGGCCGACTACCAGGCCAACGGGATCCTGGCGCTCGCCAAGAAGGCCAAGGCGAACCCGCGGGAGCTGGCCGCCCAGGTCGTCGCGGAGATCGAGAACGGCGAGCTGCTCGCCGACGTCGAGGTCTCCGGCCCCGGCTTCCTGAACGTGACGGTCACCGACAAGGCGATCACCGAGACCCTCGCGGCCCGCGCCGCCGACGGCGACCGGCTCGGCGTGCCCGCGAAGGACGCACCGGGCATCACGGTCATCGACTACGCGCAGCCGAACGTGGCCAAGGAAATGCACGTGGGCCACCTGCGCTCCGCGGTGATCGGCGACGCCCTGCGCGCCATGCTCGACTTCACCGGTGAGAAGACGATCGGCCGGCACCACATCGGCGACTGGGGCACCCAGTTCGGCATGCTCATCCAGTACCTGATCGAGAACCCGGCGGAGCTGGCCCCGGCCGACGAGGCCGACGGCGAGCAGGCCATGTCGAACCTGAACCGGATCTACAAGGCGTCGCGTGCCGTCTTCGACTCCGACGAGGAGTTCAAGGAGCGGGCCCGCAAGCGGGTCGTCGCCCTGCAGTCCGGCGACAAGGAGACGCTCGACCTGTGGCAGCGGTTCGTGGACGAGTCGAAGATCTACTTCTACTCGGTCTTCGAGAAGCTCGACATGGAGATCCGGGACGACGAGATCGTCGGTGAGTCGGCGTACAACGACCTGATGCCGGAGACGGCGCGGCTCCTGGAGGAGTCGGGTGTCGCGGTGCGTTCGGACGGCGCCCTCGTCGTGTTCTTCGACGAGATCCGCGGCAAGGACGGCGAGCCGGTGCCGCTGATCGTCCAGAAGAAGGACGGCGGCTTCGGCTACGCGGCCTCCGACCTGTCCGCGATCCGGAACCGGGTCACCGACCTGCACGCCACGTCGCTGATCTACGTCGTGGACGTACGGCAGTCGCTGCACTTCAAGATGGTCTTCGAGGCGGCCCGCCGGATGGGCTGGCTCAGCGACGAGGTCACCGCGCACAACATGGGCTACGGCACGGTGCTCGGCGCGGACGGCAAGCCGTTCAAGACGCGTGCGGGCGAGACCGTGCGCCTGGAGGACCTGCTCGACGAGGCCGCCGAGCGGGCCACCGCCGTCGTCCGGGAGAAGGCCGAGAAGGTGGGCCTGACCGAGGAGGAGATCGTCGAGAACGGCCGGTACGTCGGCATCGGCGCCGTGAAGTACGCGGACCTGTCGACGTCGGCGAACCGGGACTACAAGTTCGACCTGGACCAGATGGTGTCGCTGAACGGCGACACCAGCGTGTACCTCCAGTACGCGTACGCGCGGATCAAGTCGATCCTGCGGAAGGCCGACTCCGCGCGTCCGGCCGCGCACCCGGAGATCGCGTTGGCCCCGGCGGAGCGGGCGCTCGGCCTGCACCTCGACGCGTTCGGCGACACGGTCTTCGAGGCGTCGGCCGAGTACGCGCCGCACAAGCTGGCCGCATACCTGTTCCAGCTGGCGTCGCTCTACACGACGTTCTACGACCAGTGCCCGGTCCTCAAGGCCGAGACGCCGGAGCAGGTCGAGAACCGGCTGTTCCTGTGCGACCTCACGGCCCGCACCCTGCACCAGGGCATGGCGCTCCTCGGCATCCGCACCCCCGAGAAGCTCTGACGGCCGGCCGCCCCGGCTCTTCCGTCTACTGTTCCTCGCGCGCGATCCATTCGCCGCCGCCGAGGGGATAGTCGAAGCCGGGGCGTCCGACGTCCGCGCTGGTGCGGAACGGGGTGCCGCCGCTGTCGACGCGTACGGTGCCGTGGCGGCCCCCGCTGGAGTATTCGAGGGTGAGTTCCCAGCGCACGTCGTGGGCCTTGGTGTGGGCGACGACGTAGAAGACCTCCGGGTCGGACTCGCTCACCTTGTAGGGGAAGTCGCGCTGGCCGCCCTTGACGGTGACGGCGGGGCTGCCGTTGTCGAGGTCGACGTCGAAGGACTTGGTGTCGACGCCGCCGCCGCAGCCGACGCCCATCGAGTAGTCGTTCCAGGCGAGCGGCGCCCCCTTGGAGACGACGCGGACGCGCAGCGCCTCAAGGACGACGGTCTGCGCGCCGCTGCCCTGGACGGTGAGCGCGACCTCCTGCTCGCCCGAGGAGACGGCGCCGTAGGCGGCGGCCCAGCGGGTCGCGTCCTGTTCCCCGGCGGGCGGTCCGACCTGGGCCGGTTCGCTGTCGACGAGGAAGTGCTGGCTGCACGGGCTGTCGTAGACGTAGGGGCGGGTGTTGACGCTCAGCGGGGCGGCGCCGCCGCTGTCCGGGGCCTCGGCGCCGCCGGACCCGGCGGAGGGCGGGGCGGACGTGCCCGCCGACGCCGACGGCTTCGTCTTCCGGGAGGGGCTAGGGGAGGGTGACTCGGCGGACCCCGACGGGCTCCGCTCCGCGCCGGTCCGCCCGGCGGCCGTGGCCCCGGCCGCCTGCTGCCGGTCCGCGTCCTTGCCGCCCCCGCCGCCCCCGAGGTTCACGGCGAGCACGACGGCCCCGGTGACGGCGGCGACCGCGATGCCCGCGATGACGGCGGTGCGCCTGCGGGAGACGGCGGGGCGCACGACGGCACCCTCATCGTTGCGGGACTCGGGCTCGGGCTCGGGCTTCGGATCCGGTACGGGTGCGGGTCCGGGGTCCCCTTTTCGGCCGCGGGCCGCGTCCGCCAGGATCCACCGCCGGTGCAGCTCCACCAGCTCCTCGGGAGTGGCCTTGCAGAGCCGGGCGAGCCGTTCCACGGGCGCGTACTCGGTCGGCACCGCGGTGCCGTTGCAGTAGCGGTGCAGGGTCGACGTGCTCATGTGCAGCCGCTTCGCCAGCGTGCCGTAGCTCAGTCCCGAACGGTCCTTCAACTCCCGCAGCAGCTGCGCGAACCCGTCTCCAGACACTCGTTCCTCCATGCCCCCGCGTCCCGTTCCGGCGTTCCAGGGGACCCTCGTTCCCCCAGGTCAGAGCCTGTTTCACCGTTCCAGCGTGCCGAACTACCCGTCGGTTGTGGCACCTGGGACGGATCTCCCCGCAGGCTCTGGGTCATCCAAGCACCACACCGGACCGAACTCCCAAGGGGCTCACGCAATGTCCAGCATCCGCACCTCCCGCACCCGCCTGCTGACCGCCGCCGCGTCCGTCGCGATCGCCGCGCTCTCGCTCACCGCCTGCGACGACGGATCGGGCGTCAAGGACGAGGGCGCGTCGGCCGTCTCCTCCCCCGCCGCGTCCTCCCCGGCCGCGTCGAAGGGTGCGTCGAAGGCCCCGGCGGGCGACGACGCGAAGACCGGCTCGGGCTCCGGCTCGCAGGGCACCGGTACGGGTACGGCCACGAACGCCTCGGGCGGCACCGCGACGAAGGCCCCGGCGGACTCGGCGTCCGCCGCGAAGCCGGTCACCTGCTCCGGTGCCGACACCAGGACGGTCGCGGCCCCGCTGACCCGGCCCATCAACCACATGCTGCTCACGGTCACCAACACCGGCGGCAAGCCCTGCTATCTGTACGGCTACCCGGTCGTCCGCTTCAGCGAGGCCCAGTCGGTGCCGCCGGTCGTCGAGGACTCCAAGCCGCAGGCCGTGGTCACGCTCGCGCCCGGCGAGTCCGGCTACGCGGCGGTGCTGCTGTCCGCCGCCGACGGCAGCGGCGCGCACGGCTACACCGCGAAGAGCCTGGAGGTCATGTTCCAGCCCCGCTCCCTCAGCGGTTCGCTGCCCGCCACCGCCCACCCGGCGCTGCCCGCCGACGGCGCGTTCATCGACGACTCGCTGAAGGTCACGTACTGGCAGCAGGACCTGGACAACGCCGTCCAGTGGTGACGCCCGTGAAAGGCTCGCCCCATGCCGTACGTCGATGAACTCGCCGACCGCGCCCGAGCCCTGGCCTCCCGGGGTTCGCGCCGCGTGCTCGGCATCGCGGGCCCGCCGGGCGCCGGGAAGTCCACCCTCGCCGAGGCCGTGGTCCGCGCGCTCGGCGCCCAGGCCGCGCTGGTCCCCATGGACGGCTTCCACCTCGCCGACACGGAACTGCGCCGGCTGGGCCGCGCGGACCGCAAGGGCGCCCCGGACACGTTCGACGCGTACGGGTACGGCGCCCTCCTCGCCCGGCTGCGGGCGCCGGGCCACGGCGAGACGGTCTACGCGCCGTCCTTCGAGCGGGACCTCGAGCAGCCGCTGGCGGGCGCGCTTCCGGTGGCGCCGAAGACCCCGCTGGTCGTGACCGAGGGGAACTACCTCCTGCTCGACGAGGAGCCGTGGTCGACGGCGGTCCGCCCGCACCTCGACGAGGTGTGGTGGGTGGCCGTCGACGACACGGTGCGGGTGGAGCGGCTGGTCGCGCGGCACGTGGAGTTCGGCAAGAACCCGGCCGAGGCCCGCGCGTGGGTGGAGCGCTCGGACGAGGCGAACGCCCGGCGGGTGGCGCCGGGCCGTGCGCGGGCGGACCTCGTCGTGGACCTGGACACCGGGCGGCTCAGCCCGCCCGCAGCTCCTGCTTGAGCACCTTGCCGGAGGCGTTGCGCGGCAGGTCCGTGACGAACTGGACCGCCCTGGGCACCTTGTAGTTGGCCATCTCGCGGCGCGCCCACGCGATGAGGTCGTCGCCGGTGAGCACGGAGCCGGGCCGCCGCACGACGTACGCCTTGCCGACCTCGCCGAGCCGTCCGTCGGGGACGCCGACCACGGCCACGTCGGCCACGTCGGGGTGGATGCCGAGCAGTTGCTCTATCTCGGCGGGGTAGGCGTTGAAGCCGCCGACGATGAACATGTCCTTGATGCGGTCGGTGATCCGCAGGTTGCCGCCGTCGTCGAGGACGCCGACGTCGCCGGTGTGCAGCCAGCCGTCCTCGGTGATGACCTCGCGGGTGGCGGCGGCGTCCTCGAAGTACTCCCGCATGACGTTGAAGCCGCGGACCAGGACCTCGCCGGGTTCGCCGGGCTCCGCCGCCACCTTCAGTTCGGTGCCGGGGATCGCCCGGCCCGAGGTCGACGCGATCGTCTCGGGGGCGTCGCCGCGGCGGCACATGGTGACGATGCCGCTGGCCTCGGTGAGGCCGTAGGCGGTCAGGACGGTCGCCACGTGCAGTTCGCCGCGCAGCCGCTCGACGAGTCGCAGCGGCACCACGGCCGCGCCGGTCACCACCACGCGCAGCGCCGACAGGTCGTGGGCGTCGCGCGCCGGGTGGTCGAGCAGCGACTGGTGCAGGGTGGGCGGTCCGGGGAGGACAGAGATGCGCTCGGCGGCGATGTTGGCGAGGACGGTGTCCACGTTGAAGACGGGCTGCGGGATCATCGTGGCCCCGCGCATCAGGCAGGCGATGACGCCCGCCTTGTAGCCGAAGGTGTGGAAGAACGGGTTCACGATCAGATAGCGGTCGCCCTCGCGCAGGCCGGCGAGGTCCGCCCAGATCTCGTAGCCACGCAGGGTCTGTTCGTGGGTGATGACGGCGCCCTTGGGGCGGCCGGTGGTGCCGGAGGTGAAGATGATGTCGGAGGCGTCGGCGGCCGCGACGGTGTCCGCCCGCTTCCGCACCTCCGCGGCGGTGACCTTCTCGCCTCCCGCGAGGAACTCCTTCCAGGTGCGGTAGCCGGGCGCGTCGGGCGCGGTGTCGGCGAGCACCACCACCTCGTCCAGGTGCGGGAGTTCGGCGCCCGCCTCCTGGGCGCGGCGCAGCGAGGCGACGTAGGAGGTGCCGAGGAAGGTGCCGGTGACGAAGAGCAGCCTGGCCCGGGAGCGGGCCAGGACGTCGGCGGCCTCGGCGCCCTTGAAGCGGGTGTTGAGGGGGACGAGGACGGCGCCCGCGCTGACCGCGCCGAGCGCGGAGACGATCCAGTCCAGGGTGTTGGGGGCCCAGAGCGCGACCCGGTCGCCGGGGGCGACGCCGGAGGCCAGGCAGGCCGCGGCGGCCCGTTCGACGCGCTCGCCCAGCTCGGCGTAGGTGATCCGGGTGCGCCCGTCGACCACGGCCTCGCGTGCTGAGTGGCGGGCGACGGTGTCCCTGATCAGTCCCGGGATGGTGCCCCACGTCTGCGCGTTCATCGACCGACCTCCCACAACGCCGTACCCGACCCGTAGCTGACTATCCGTCAGATTAGCTGTAGCCTGACGCGCTGTCAGCCCAGAGATCCAGGTGCACAGGTGGGAGTGCCATGGTGAGCAGCATCAAGGACGCGACAGCCATCGTCGGCATAGGCCAGACGGCCTTCGCCAGACAACTCCCCGAATCCGAGAAGACGTTGGCGTGCCGCGCGATCCTGGCCGCCCTGGACGACGCGGGCCTCGCCGCGTCCGAGGTGGACGGCTTCGCCTCGTACACGATGGAGGAGACCGACGAGGTCGAGGTGGCCAAGGCCGTCGGCGCGGGCGATGTCACCTTCTTCTCCAAGGTCGGTTACGGCGGCGGCGGTTCGTGCGCGACGATCGCCCACCTCGCCGCCGCGGTCGCCACCGGACAGGCGAGCGTGGGCGTCGCCTGGCGCTCGCGCAAACGCGGCAGCGGCCCGCGCCCCTGGAAGAACACCACCGTCCAGCTCCCCACGCCCGCCCAGTGGACGAGGCCCTTCGGACTGCTCCGCCCCGCCGACGAGATCGGCATGCTGGCCCGCCGCTACATGCACGAGTACGGCGCCACCCGCGACCACCTCTTCAACGTCGCCCTCGCCTGCCGCAACCGCGCCAACCAGAACCCGGCCGCCATGATGTACGAGCGCCCGCTGACCCGGGACATGTACATGAACGCCCGCTGGATCAGCGAGCCGCTCTGCCTCTTCGACAACTGCCTGGAGACCGACGGCGCGCTGGCCTGCGTCATCGTCTCCGCCGAGCGCGCCCGCGACCTGCGCCACAAGCCCGTCTACATCCACGCGGCGGCGCAGGGCCTGCCCGCCCAGCACCACGGCATGGTCAACTACTGGAACGACGACCCGCTCACCGGCCCCGCCTGGACCGCGGCCCGCCACCTGTGGAAGAACTCCGACCTCACCCCGCACGACGTGGACGTCGCCCAGATCTACGACGCGTTCACCCCGCTCATCCCGCTCTCCCTGGAGGGCTACGGCTTCTGCGGCCGCGGCGAGGGCGGCGCCTTCACCGAGGGCGGCGCCCTGGAGATCGGCGGCCGCCTTCCCATCAACACGGGCGGCGGCGGCCTCTCGGAGGCCTACGTCCACGGCTTCAACCTGATCAACGAGGGCGTGAAGCAACTCCGGGGCGTCAGCACGGCCCAAGTACCGGACGCACGCACGTGCCTGGTGACGGCGGGCGAGGGCGTCCCCACATCGGCGGTACTGCTCCGCGCCCCGTAGGGGGCGCGGAGAACTGCGCGACCGGCCACGGCGAAAACCGCACTCCGAAGGGAACAGACCATGGCAGACGCGACCGATTCAGCCCTACTGGCCCCCGTCCCGGACGACGACGGCGCCCCCTTCTGGGACTACGCCGCCCGAGGCGAACTGCGCATACAGGCCTGCGCCGAACCGGAATGCGGCGAACTGCGCTTCCCGCCCCGCCCCTGCTGCCCGCACTGCCAGTCCTTCGACTCCACCTGGCGCAAGATGAGCGGCAGGGGAAGGATCTGGTCGTACGTGATCCCGCACCCGCCCCTGCTCCCGGCCTACGCCGCGCTGGCCCCCTACAACGCGATCATCGTCGAACTCGCGGAAGCCCCCCGCATCCGCCTGGTCGGCAACCTGGTCGCCACGGCCGACGCCCCGCTGAACTCGGTCCCCCGGGACCGGCTGCGGATCGGCGCGAAGGTGCAGGCCGTGTTCACGGAGATCGACGGCGTGCACGTCCCCCGCTGGGTCCTGGAGCGGCCGTGACCGTGGACGTGACCCGCCACAAGGAGACCGGGGTGGCCGTGGTCACCCTGGACCGCCCGCACCGCCACAACGCCCTCGACCAGGCGACGATCACCGAACTCGTCGCCTCCTGGCGGGAGTTCCGCCACGACGACATCGTCCGGGCGATCGTGCTCACCGGCGCGGGCGACCGCGCCTTCTGCACGGGCATCGACCGCGGCCTGGACGTCCCGCAGCCCTCGTCCCCGTACTCCATGGACGATCCGCTCCTCGGCGTCGGCCCGAAGGCCAACGACCTGTGGAAGCCGGTGATCGCCGCGGTGAACGGGATGGCGTGCGGCGGCGCGTTCTACCTGCTGGGCGAGGCGGAGTTCGTCGTCGCCGACGAGCGCGCGACGTTCTTCGACCCGCACACCACGTACGGCATGGTCAGCGCCTACGAGTCGGTGTACCTGGCGCAGCGCATGCCGCCGGGCGAGGTGGCGCGGCTCGCGCTGATGGGTTCGGCGGAGCGGATGTCGGCCCGGCGGGCGTACGAGACCGGGCTGGTCAGTGAAGTCACCGCGCCCGGCGGGGCGTTGGCGGCCGCGGTGCGCTGCGCGGAGACCGTCGCCGCGCACCCCGCCGAGGCGGTGCAGGGCACGGTGCGGGCGGTGTGGGCGGCCACGGAGGCGGCCCGCGAGCGCGCCTTCGCCCAGGCCCCGCACCTGATCGCGCTCGGCAATCTGCCGCCGGACCGTCAGGCCGAGCTGTTCGCCTCGCGCACGGCGAAGGAGTTCCGGGTGCGCTGACCGGCCGCCCCGGTCAGGGCCGCGCGGCGGGGTCGACCTCGCAGTGGTCCACCCGGTCGACGGCCCCGGACGCCGTGCCGACCGGCACCTTCGCGACCGCCCTGCCCTGGCCCGGGACCCGGACCTTCGCGGTCCTGGTCTCGATGCGCAGGTCCGCGTCGTCGTAGTAGGTGGTGGACACCGTGAAGGTGACCTGGCGTCCGTTGGGATTGGTGACCTCGACCGTGGACCAGGGCCGGCTCGCGCTCGCGCAGCTCACCAGGCGGGCCGTCCCTTCCTGGAGGGCCGTGCCGCTGGAGGTGGACGTCGGCGTGGAGCGATTGCGGTGGCGCACCGTCGGCGTGGTCACCGGATCGTCGTCGTAGGTGGACCCTCCGTACGACGAGCCGCCCGACGTGCTGTGCGACGAGCTGTCGTGGTCCTGCGACGAGCTGCTGCACCCTCCCCCGCCGCCGCTGCTGCTGTGGTGGCGGCCGTGTCCCCGGGAGAAGCCCGTCAGCGCGAGCACCACCAGTGCCGCGACGGCCGTCAGTCTGAGTGTCCTGCGTCCCCGTATCATCACGCCGGGCACCCTACCCGGCACGACACGCGGGGACGCCCGCATCGGCCGGTCCCGGTGCTAGCGACTGGTCCCGGTCCCCTTCTCCGCGTCCAGCGCGTACACGCAGCGGTCCTTGCTGCACGCGTAGACGACACCGTCGGTGACGACGGGCGTCCCGGTGATCTCGCCGCCGGTCGCCAGCTTCCAGCGCAGCCGGCCGTCGTCCGCCTTCAGCGTGTAGAGCAGGTGGTCCGTCGAGCCGAAGTGGATCCGGCCGTCGGCGACGACCGGGGAGCCGACGATCTCCCCGCCGGCCTGGAACCGCCACTTCGGCGTCCCCGTCACCGCGTCCAGCGTGTAGAGCCCCTGACCGCTGCCCACGTGGACGTGGCCGCGCGCGACGAGCACCGGGTCGGTCGCCGAGGGCCGGGCCTCGGTCGCGATGCGCCAGCGGTCGCGGCCGTCCGCGGCGTCGAGCGCGTAGACCGTGCCGTGGTGGTCGACGAGGTAGACCCCGCCGCCGGTGACCGCGGGCCCCGGGACGAACGCGGGCGGGCTCAGGAAGACGGCCGGTGCCTCGAAGTGCCAGCGCACCTGTCCGGTGGCGACCTCGATGGCGAGCACCCGGGTGCCCGCGGCGACGTACACGTATCCGTCGTCGGCGGGGGTCAGCCGGACCGGCACCCCGCCGCAGGAGGCGGCGTCGCCGACCGGGTACGACCAGCGCTCCTCGCCGCTCCTGGCCTCCAGGGCGCGCAGCCGCGCGTCCTGCCACACGTAGACGGTGCCCTCGTGGACGACGGGGCCCGCCTCGGGCGTCTCGAAGTCGGTCTGGCAGCCGGTGATCTCCCACAGCGGGTCGCCGCTGACGGCCTCGCGGGCCTGGGCGCCGCCGCCGCGGGTGCCGGTGACGACGGTGCCGTGGCCGGCCTGGACGGAGTAGACCCAGGCGTCCGTCTGGAGCCGCCACAGGTCGGAGCCCTCGCGGGCGTCGAGCGCCCACAGGGTCGGCCCGTCGGAGGCGTGGATGATGCCGTCGGCGACCGTCAGCGACCAGGCGACGTCCCGGGTCTTGAAGCGGCGCCTGCCGGTGGCCGTGTCGAGGGCGTGCACCTCGAAGGAGGTGACGTAGACCAGGTCGCCGGCGACCTTGGGGGTGCCCCACACGTCGTTCGACATCCGGAACCGCCACGGCCGCCAGCCGGCCGGGCCCTCCGCGGCGGGGGCGGGCGCGGGCACCACCGGATCGGGCGAACCGTTCACGGACGGCTTCGCGCGGGACCAGGAGGCGGCCAGCCCGGACTCGGCGGGCGGCGCCTGCACGGCGGCGGCGCGGGCGTCGGCGACCCGGGGCCCGGGTCCGATCGGCACCTGCGCGCCGGCCAGGTGGACCGGCCCGTCGGCGGCGCGGCCGGACCCGACGGGCGCGGCGACCGGGCCGCGCCAGCCGTCGGTCGGGACCGGAGGCGGCGGCTGCGGCGGCATCGCGGGCACCTGGCCGCCCGGGGCGCGGGACGCCTGGGGGCGCACCACGGTCCGGCTGCCGCGCCGGGACTCGATCAGCGCGACGGACCGCTCGGGCAGCCAGGCGGACGCGGTGCCGCTGTCGTCGCTGCCGGAGCCGAAGAGGTGCGGGGCGAGCTGGGCCTGGAGGTCGGCCGGGGACGGGCGCAGGCCCGCCTCCATCTGCATGCAGGACTCGATCAGCGGGCGCAGCTCGTCGGGGAGCCCGTCCACGTCGGGGCCCTCGCGCAGCAGCATGAAGACGGTCTCCACGGGGTTGGCCCCGTGAAAAGGGGCGTGGCCGGTCGCCGCGAAGACCAGGGTGGAGCCGAGCGAGAAGACGTCGCTGGCGCCGGTGACGCTGCGGGAGTCCTTCGCCTGCTCGGGCGACATGTAGGCGGGCGTGCCCACCGCCACGTTCGTCATGGTCAGGCGGGTGTTGGAGACCCCGGACGCGATGCCGAAGTCGATCACGCGGGGGCCGTCCTCGACGACGAGGACGTTCGACGGCTTGAGGTCGCGGTGGACCAGGCCCGCGCCGTGGATGGACTGCAGCGCCTCGGCGATGCCGGCCGCCAGCCAGCGCACCGCCTGGGCCGGCAGCGGCCCGCACTCGTTCACTATTTCTTCGAGGGAGGGCGCGGGGACGTACGCGGTGGCCAGCCACGGCACGGCCGCGCGCGGGTCGGCGTCGACGACGGCGGCCGTGTAGAAGCCGGACACCGCCCGGGCCGCCTCGACCTCGCGCGTGAACCGGACCCGGAACAACTGGTCCTCGGCGAGCTCCGTGCGCACCGTCTTGATCGCCACGCGCCGGCCCGAGGCCGAGCGTGCCAGATAGACCAGACCCATGCCGCCCGCGCCGAGCCGTCCCAGGACCTCGAACGGACCGATCCGCCTCGGATCGTGCTGCGTCAGCTGATCCACCACTCGCCTGCCACCTCCCCGTACGGGGCCACCGCACTCACGGCCCCCGACAGCGTCTCACCGCCGAAGCGCTACGGCGGCACGCACCCCGATTCTTCCTGTCCGGGGCCCCGGTTGCGAACCCGGGGGCACATCGGGGTGTCTCAGACCTCCCGCAGGGCGAAGAGGGCGCCCTGGTCGTCGGCGAGCACGGTCACCCGGCCGTACCCGGTCGGATGCGCCGGCACCTGGATCTCGCCGCCGAGCCGGAGGGCGTCGGCGGTGGTGGCCTCCAGCTCCGCGGTGCCGAAGTGGACCAGAAAACCCCCGGTCAGCGGCGTGCCGGAGGAGGAGCGGCGGCCGACGACCGCGGTCGCCGGGGACGGGACGGTCCCGGCGGGCGCCCAGAGCCGCAGCCCGTCGCGGGGGTTCCCGTCGCCGGGGAGGGCGGTATCTCCCACGGCTCCCCCGGCTCCATCGGCTCCGGCGTCTCCGGCGTCTCCGGCCGCGTACGAGAAGACGGTCTCGTAGAAGGCGTCGGCCCGGGCCGTGTCCCGGACCCGCAGCTCCGCCCAGCAGTAGGCGCCCGGCTCCCCCGCCACCTCGAAGCCGAGGTCGCTGCCCGCCTGCCACAGTCCGAAGATCCCGCCGTCACGGTCGGTGACCAGCGCCATGGTGGCGGCCGTGCCCACGGAGAGCGGGCCGGTGAGCACCCGGCCGCCGGAGCGGGTGACCCGGGCGGCGGTGGCGTAGGCGTCGCGGACCGCGAAATGCACGGTCCAGGCCGGTCCCGCGCCGCCGAACAGGGGGGCGAGGGCGGCGACGGCGCGGTCCTCGCTGTAGGCCGCCGTGTAGTAGCCCCGCTCGGCCCCGGCGCCCTCGTCGAAGGTCCAGCCGAAGAGATCGCCGTAGAAGCGCTTGCCCGTCTCGACGTCCGGCAGCTGGACGTCGGCCCAGCACGGGGCGCCTTCCGGGAACGCGCTGCGTACGGGGGCCATGGCGGCACGCTAGCCACGCAGGTCGGGGCCGGACTGTTCACATTCGAACGAATGGCCAATTCCGGTCGCTCCTCGTCCCGGTTTCGACCGGTGACCGGTCCCGTTTCGTGGGCCCCAACCCCATTTGCAGTCGGCCAGATCGCGCTCCGATCACCCCTCGGTAAGCTGACGGCATGACAGGACAAGTACGTACCGTCGACGGTCGTGTGGCCGGACGGCGTGGTCAAGCGACACGTCAGAAGCTGCTCGACTGCCTCGGCGAGATGCTCAGCTCCTCGCCCTACCGGGACGTCAAAGTCATTGATGTCGCGCGAAAGGCGGGCACTTCGCCCGCGACCTTCTACCAGTACTTCCCGGACGTCGAGGGCGCCGTCCTGGAGATCGCCGAGCAAATGGCGGCCGAAGGGGCCGAGTTGACCGGCCTGGTGGCCGACCGCTCCTGGGTCGGCAAGGCCGGCTGGGCGACCGCGCAGGAACTCGTCGACGGGTTCCTCGAGTTCTGGCGCAAGAATGACGCGATCCTGCGCGTCGTCGACCTCGGTGCGGCCGAGGGCGACAAGCGGTTCTACAAGATCCGCATGAAGATCCTGAACTCCGTGAACAACTCCCTTGCCGACGCGGTCAAGGACCTTCAGGACAAGGGCAAGGTCGACAAGGACGTGAGCCCGGCGGCGGTGGCCGGCTCGCTCGTCGCGATGCTCGCGGCGGTCGCCTCGCACCAGCGGGGCTTCCAGACCTGGGGTGTCAAGCAGGCCGAACTGAAGCCGAACCTGGCGCTGTTGGTCCACCTGGGCGTGACCGGAAAGAAGCCGACGAAGTAACGGCACTCCTTTCCCCCGGTCCTGTCGGACGGCGGCGGTTCGCGTGGTCAGCGTGAGCCGCCGCCGTTGCCGTTGGAGCCGGTGTGCGGCCGCCCGCGTCAGGGCGCGCGCCGCGCGAGCCGGAACAGCCTGATCTCCCGGTCGATCCGGGCCTGGTACGCGGCGTACGGTGGCCAGAATTTCAGTGCGGCCGCCCAAGCCTCCTCCCGTTCGGCCGAGTTGAGCAGCCGGGCGGTGACCGCGATGTCCTTCCCGTGCCAGTTGATCTCGGCGTCGGGGTGGGCCAGCAGGTTCGCCGTCCACGCCGGATGTCCGGGACGTCCGAAGTTCGACCCGATCAGCAGCCAGGTGCCCGCCGCCTCCTCGGGCATGCAGGCGAGCGGTGTACGCCGTTCGAGGCCGCTCCGGGCGCCGCGCGCGGTGAGGATGACACCGGGCAGCATCTGCGCGCTGACCAGCACTTTTCCCCTGGTCAGGCGGTGGACGGCGCGGTCCATCGCCGGGATGACGTGCGGTGCGAACCGGGCGAACGTCCTGGTCGACGACACCTTCTGCACGAGGCGGAGCCCCACCGGCGCCATCAGGCGCTCACCGCCGCGGCCGGGCCGAACAGGGCGGCGGTCTGCGCGGCGCGGGCCCGCAGCAGGTGCACGGGCCCGAAGAGCAGCTCGTCGCCCGCTGCCCGCTTCAGATACAGATGGGCGTCGTGCTCCCAGGTGAAGCCGATGCCGCCGTGCAGCTGGACCGCCTCGGCGGCGGCGGTGCGCAGCGCCTCCAGGGCCTGGGCGAGCGCGAGCCCGCCGGCCCGCTCACCCCCCGTGCCACCCGTGTCCCCCGCCGCCCAGGCCGCGTAGTACGCGGCGGAGCGCGCCGCCTGCACGGCCACGTACACATCGGCGAGCCGGTGCTTGACCGCCTGGAACGAGCCGATGGGCCGCCCGAACTGCTCGCGCTCCTTGACGTACCCGACGGTCCGCTCCAGGGCCCGGTCGGCGGCGCCGACCGCGTCGGCGGCGAGCAGGGTGGCGGCGGTGTCCCCGACGGCGGCGAGCGCTCCGGGTACGTCGCCCTCGTCCTGGCCGAGCAACTCGGCGGGCACGTCGCGCAGTTCGAGGCGGGCCTGCGGCCGGGTCTCGTCGAGCGAGGTCTGCCGGGTGCGGACGAGTCCGGCGGCGTCCTCCCGTACGAGGAACAGCAGGGTCCGGGAGCGGGCGAAGCCGCCGGTGTGCGCGGCGACCAGGAGCAGGCCCGCGCTGTGCCCGTCGAGGACCTGCTCGGCCTGCCCGTACAGGTGCCAGCCGCCGTCCGCCCTGCGGGCCTGGACACCGCCCGCGCGCCCGCCGCCCGCCCAGTCGCCGGTGTTCTCGGCGACCAGGCCGAGGGCCGTGGCCAGGCCGGTGCCGGGGACGGCGAGGGCCGCGGTGAGCCGGCCGCCCGCGATCCGGGTGAGCAGCGCCTCCCGCTGGGCGTCCGTGCCGAGCGCGGCGATCAGCGGGGCGGCGAGTCCGCAGGTCGCGAAGAGCGGGGAGGGGGCCAGCGCCCGGCCCAGCTCCTCCTGCGCGAGGGCGAGTTCGGTGACGGTGGCGCCGACCCCGCCGTAGCGCTCGGGCAGCGCGAGGCCCGGCAGTCCCAGCTCGGTGCCGAGCGCGCCCCACAGGGCGAGGTCGTGGCCTGCCGGGGTGCGGGTGGCGGCTTTGACGTCGTCCGGGGTGCAGCGTTTCGTGGTGAGTTCGCGCAGGGTGCGGCGGATCTCCTGCTGTTCCTCGGTGAACGTGGCGTCCATGCGGGCCCCTTTCTGACGGGGCGTCATGTTAAGGCCCACCGCCGCGCATGCCCAGACTTTTGATCCCCGGATCGCAAGCGCCCCGCCCGGGGCCGCACAGCCCCCGCACCCCTGGGCGGGGCTGACGGCCGCCTCGAATCTGATGTACCGTCAGATTCATGACTGGCCCTCAACGCAAGGTCGCCATCACGGGCATCGCCCTCTCCGACTGCGGCCGGGTCGACGACGCCACCCCCTACGCCCTGCACGCCCAGGCCGCCCGCCGGGCCCTGGCCGACGCGGGGCTCACCCCCGACGTGATCGACGGCGTCGCGAGCGCCGGGCTCGGGACGCTGGCGCCCGTGGAGGTCGCCGAGTACCTGGGGCTCACACCCCGCTGGGTGGACTCCACCTCGGTCGGCGGCTCCACCTGGGAGGTGATGGCGGCGCACGCGGCGGACGCCATCGCCGCCGGGCACGCCCGCGCCGTCCTCCTCGTCTACGGCTCGACGGCCCGCGCCGACATCAGGGCGAAGCGGCGCACCTCGAACCTGTCTTTCGGCTCCCGGGGCCCGCTCCAGTTCGAGGTCCCGTACGGGCACACGCTCATCGCCAAGTACGCGATGGCGGCCCGCCGCCACATGCACCAGTACGGGACCACCCTCGACCAGCTCGCCCAGGTCGCGGTCCAGGCCCGGCAGAACGCGGCGGCGAACCCGGACGCGATGTTCCGCGACCCGATCACGGTCGACGACGTGCTCGACGGGCCGATGATCGCCGACCCGTTCACCAAGCTGCACTGCTGCATCCGCTCCGACGGCGGCGCGGCGGTGCTGATGGTCGCCGCGGACCTGGTGCCGGACTGCGCCTCGTCCCCGGTCTGGGTGCTCGGCTCGGGCGAGCACGTCTCGCACACCACCATGTCGGAGTGGGACGACTTCACGGTCTCCCCCGCGGCGGTGAGCGGCCGGCTCGCCTTCGAGCGGGCCGGGGTGTCACCGTCCGAGATCGACGTCGCGGAGCTCTACGACGCCTTCACGTACATGACGCTGGTGACCCTCGAAGACCTCGGTTTCTGCGCCAAGGGCGAGGGCGGGGCCTACGTCGAGAAGGGCCGGCTGCTGCGCGACGGCGAGCTGCCGACGAACACCGACGGCGGCGGCCTGTCCGCCCAGCACCCCGGCATGCGCGGACTGTTCCTGCTGGTGGAGGCGGTGCGGCAGCTGCGCGGTGAGGCGGGCGGCCATCAGGTGCGCAAGCCGGACGGCTCGCTCCCCGCGCTCGCCGTGGCGTCCGGGACGGGCGGCTGGTTCTGTTCGTCGGGAACGATGGTGCTCGGCCGGGACTGACCCGCCCGCGCTCTCACCGATGAGTTTCCTTGTCGGTCGCGGTCATCATGGGCGTAGGAACGACGACCGTGCCCCGAAGAGACCAGGAGCCCTCCCATGCGTACGCTCATCAGCACCGCCTTCGTCTCGCTCGACGGAGTGATGGAGGCTCCCGGCGGCGAGAGCGGCTACCGCAACGCCGGCTGGACGTTCAAGGGCATCGACTTCGTGCCCGAGGCCTTCGAGATCAAGGGCCGCGAGCAGAAGGAAGCGGCGGCGATGCTGCTCGGCCGGGCCAGCTACGAGGCGTTCAGCCCGGTGTGGCCCGCCATGGAGGAGTTCGGCGACTACAAGGACCTGCCGAAGTACGTCGTCTCGACCACGCTCACCGAGGACGCGCTGGTCTCCGACTGGGGCCCGACCACGATCCTGCGCTCGCTCGACGACGTGGCCGCGCTGAAGGAGACCGATGGCGGCCCGATCCTCGTCCACGGCAGCATCGCCCTGAACCACGCCCTCTCCGACGCCGGCCTGATCGACCGCTACCACCTCCTGGTCTTCCCCCTCCTCCTCGGCGCGGGCAAGCGCCTGTTCAGCACGGCGGACCAGGACACCCGGAAGCTGCGGCTGGTGGAGCAGGAGGCGTATGCCAACGGGGTGCAGAAGCAGGTGTTCGACGTGGTGCGGGGCGCGTAGCGGGGCGCGGCCGGCCGGGGGCGACAATCGCCCCATGACCTCCGATCTCGAACCCCTCCTGCGGTCCCTGCGCGTCTGGGACACCGAGCTTCCCGCCTTCGACCCCGCGGCCGCGCCCGCCGAACCGCTCCCGTTGTTCGTGGAGTGGTTCGCGGCGGCCGTGGCGGCCGGGCAGCCCGAGCCGCACACCCCCTCGCTCGCCACCAGCGACGCCGAGGGGCGGGCCGATGTCCGTACGGTGATGCTGCACGGCGCCGACGCGGTCGACGGCTGGACCTTCGCCTCGCACTCCGGCAGCGCCAAGGGCCGCCAGCTGGCCGTCCGGCCGTACGCGGCGCTCGGGTTCTACTGGCCGGTGCAGGGCCGGCAGGTCCGGGTGCGCGGCCCCGTCCGCACCGCGCCCGCCGACGTGGCCCAGGCCGACCTGCACGCCCGCTCGACCGGCGCGCTCGCCGCCGCCCTGACCGGCCGGCAGAGCGAAGTGCTGGACTCCGTCGAGGAGTTGGAGCGGGTGTCGCTGGCCGCGTGGGAGCGGGCGCAGCGGGAGCCGGACGCGCCGGTCCCGTCCTGGACGGCGTACGCCCTTCAGCCGGACGAGGTGGAGTTCTTCCAGGGGGACGCGCGGCGGCGCCATGTTCGGCTCCGGTACCGCCGTACGGGAGATGCCTGGACCAGGGAGCTGCTGTGGCCGTGACCATCGGGGCGCCGCTCACGCGCGGGGCCGGTGGGTCCGGTGGGCCCGGTGGGCATCTGGTCGCGTGTGGGTCCGGTAGGCGTCTGGCCACGCGCGGGCCCGGTGGGGGCTGGTCGCGCAGTTCCCCGCGCCCCTGAGGCATGCGCTGCGCGCAGTCTCCCCTTGAGGCTGCGCTCCGCGCGCCTCCCGATCGAAGGCCGACGTTCGCGCGCCTCCCGATCGGAGGCCGACGTTCGCGTGCCTCCCGACCGGGGGCCGACGTTCGCGTGCCTCTCCGAGGTGGCGCCGTGTGCCGTGCCTCTCCGAGGTGGCGCTGAGTCCGGGGAGCGCCTCACCGAGGTGGTGCCGCGTACGGGGGGCGCGCCTCTCTGATGAGATGCCGCACGAAGTGCGCATCTCAGGGGCGCGGGGAACTGCGCGACCAGCCCCCACCGGCCGTCAGCCGAACGACAACCCCTCAGGGGCGCGGGGAACTGCGCAAAAGGAACCGGCGACGACCGTCACGCCCCCTCGGCGAAGGCCCAGATCCCGAAATCCCGTACCGGACGGTAGCCGAGCCGCTGGTACAGGGCGTTGCTCGTGCCGTTGGCCAGATCGGTGAAGAGGACCACCTCGTCGGCCCCCTGCGCGACCGCGACCCGGCTCACCTCGGCGGTCACGGCCGGAACACCGGCACCGCCACCGCGCCGTCGCCGTCCCCGGCCGCGCGGAAACAGACCGCAAGCTCCATTCCCACCCGCAGCGCGTCCTGCCCGCACTCCACCACCTCGGTCATCATCCGCGGCCCCTCGGCGAGATCGACGACGGCGGCGACGTACGGGGTCCGGGCGCCGAAGGGCGGCAGGTCGTTGCGGTGCACGACGGACCAGGTGTAGAGGGTGGCCCGCCCCGACGCGGGCCGCCAGTGGACGTCCTCGCTCCAGCAGAACGGGCAGAACTCGCGCGGATAGTGGTGGCTGCGCCCGCACCCGGCGCACCGCCGCAGCAGCAGCGTGCCGTCGGCGGCGGCGTCCCAGTAGGGGCGGGTGAAGGCGTCGACGTCGGGCAGATCGAAGCGCGGCCCGGAGCCCGTCGCGGCCCCCATCAGAACAGCCCGATCGCGTGGTCGAGGGACCAGGTCTGCCAGGACATCGCGAAGAGCGCGACGACCGAGATCAGCCCCATCATCGCGTTCTGCCCCTGCTCGGCCCAGTCGTGGATCATGAGCGTGAAGTACAGGAGGTTCAGCAGCAGCCCGCCGACCAGCGCGACCGGCGTCAGGAACCCCAGCACCAGGCCGACGCCGAGGGCGAGTTCGGCGTAGACGACCACGTACGCCATGGTCCTGGGGCGCGGCTTCACGACGACGTCGAAGCCGCTGCGGACGGCGTTCCACCGGTGCTTGCCGGCGACGTCGGCGGCCCACGCGATCCCGGTGCCGCGCTCGAACCAGCCCTTCTTGTCCTTGTGCCGCCAGCTCTCCAGCCACCACAGGCCGAGCCCGATCCGCAGCACGGCGAGCCACTCGGCCCCACTGAGGCCCATCGCATCCATGAAGTCCGGCCCCTCCTCGCGTATCTGACGGTACGTCAGTTCACCGCATCGGACCCTCGCCCGCAAGGGCGCGAGCGGCCCGGAAACCCCGTGATCAATCCGCAACCGGTTTCCTCTTTGACCGGACCCCATCAAACGGAACGTATGTCTACGCTCCGCTCATGACCGACGCCCACCCCACGCCGGCCCGCAGCCACGAGCGCCCCCCGGTGTACGTCATCGGCGGCGGCCCGGGCGGCCTGGCCGCGGCCGCGAGCCTGAAGGCACACGGCGTGCGCGCCGTCGTGCTGGAGAAGTCGGACCGCGTCGGGGCCTCCTGGCGCGCCCACTACGACCGCCTCCACCTGCACACCACGCGCCGCCTGTCCGCGCTGCCCGGCCTGCCCATCCCGCGCCGCTTCGGCCGCTGGGTCTCCCGCGACGACGTCGTGCGGTACCTGGAGAAGTACGCCGAGTTCCACGACCTGGAGGTGGTGACCGGCGTCGAGGTGACGCGCGTCGAGCGCTCCGCCGACCACTCCGGCTGGCACCTGCGGGCCACCGGCGGCCGCGAGCTGACGTCGCACACCGTCGTCGTCGCCACCGGCTACAACCACACCCCGCGCCTGCCCGACTGGCCCGGCAGGGCGGAGTTCACCGGCCGGCTCCTGCACGCGGGCGAGTACCGCAGTCCGGCCCCCTACGCCGGGCAGGACGTCCTCGTCGTCGGCGTCGGCAACACCGGCGCCGAGATCGCCGTCGACCTGACCGAGGGCGGCGCCGCCCGGGTCCGGCTCGCCGTGCGCACCGCCCCGCACATCGTGCGCCGCTCCACGCTCGGCTGGCCCGCCCAGCTCACCGGCATCCTCTGCCGCCGGCTGCCGGTGTCCCTGGTGGACCGGCTGGCCGAACCGCTGGGGAAGCTGAGCGTCCCCGACCTCTCCGCCCACGGTCTGCCGCGGCCGGACACGGGCCTGTACTCGCGGGTGCGGGACGGGTCCATCCCGGTCCAGGACGTCGGGCTCATCGACGCCGTCCAGCGCGGGAAGGTCGAGCCGGTGGCCGCGGTCGAGTCGTTCGACGGCGACGCGGTGGTGCTCGCCGACGGCACCCGCCTCACCCCCGACACGGTGATCGCGGCGACCGGCTACCGCCAGGGGCTGGAGAACCTCGTCGGCCACCTCGGCGACGTGCTGGATCCGGTGACCGGGCGCCCCCGCACCCCCCACCCGCTGCCGGGCCTGTACTTCCAGGGCTACACGAACCCGATCTCCGGCATGTTCCGCGAGATGGCCCGCGACGCCGACCGCATCGGCAGGGCGGTGGCCAGGCGCCCCTGAGGTCCGTACGCCGACTGACGGCCGGCGGGGGCCGGTCGCGCAGCCTCCCCTGGGCGAGCGGAGCTCGCTTCAGGGGCGGGGGGAACTGCGCGACCAGCCACGACGAGACCCGCACACGAAGAACGTCCACCCGAGCGAGACGGAGTACAACGCCATGCCACGCGAAAGACACCCGCTCAGCAAGGACCTCACCCGCCGCCGCGCCCTCCTGGGCGGCGCCGCGGCCACCACCCTCCTGGCCACCGGCACGGGAACGGCCCGCGCCGCGGACACCGCCGCCACCGCCGACACCGCCGACACCTATGACGTCGACGTCGCCGTCGTCGGCGCCGGCCTCGCGGGCCTCACCGCCGCCCGCGACCTGACCGCCGCCGGAAAGAAGGTCCTGGTCCTGGAGGCGCGGGACCGGGTCGGCGGCCGGGTCGTCAATCTGAAGCTGCCGAACGGCGGCACCACGGAGGGCGGCGGCGAGTTCATCGGCCCCACCCAGGACCGGATCAGGGCCCTCGCCGCCGACCTCGGCGTCCAGACCTTCCCGACGTACAACACCGGCAAGAACGTCCTCTACAAGGACGGCAAGCGCACCCCGTACGCCACCGACGGCCTCCTCGGCTCCGTCCCGCCGATCGACGCGGCGGGCCTCGCCAACGCCGCCGCCGTGCAGGCGCTGCTCGACGACATGGCGAAGAAGGTCCCGGTCGAGGCGCCCTGGACCGCGCCGAAGGCCGAGGAGTGGGACCGCCAGACCTTCGAGACCTGGCTGCGCGCGAACGCCGTGATCCCCTCGGCCCGCTTCCTCATCGAGGTCGCCTGCACCTCGGTCTTCTCGGCGCAGCCGCGTGAACTCTCCCTGCTCTACGTCCTGTTCTACATCGCGAGCGCGGGCAACGAGTCGACGCCGGGCACCCTCGAACGCCTCACGGAGACGGCGGACGGCGCGCAGGCCACCCGTTTCGTCGGCGGCTCGCAGCAGGTCCCGCTGAAGCTCGCGGCACGTCTGGGCGAGACGGTCCGGCTCTCCTCCCCCGTGCGGAAGGTGACCCGGGGCGGAGGCGGCCGGTACACGCTCACCGCCGACGGCGTCACGGTCACCGCGAGCCGTGTCGTGGTCGCGGTGCCGCCGCCGCTCGCGGCCCGCATCGACTTCGACCCGCTCCTCCCGGCCGCCCGCGACCAGCTCGCCCAGCGGCTCCCGATGGGGTCGATCGGCAAGGCGATCGCGGTGTACGACACCCCGTTCTGGCGGGCGGACGGGCTCAACGGGCAGGTCGTCAGCGACACCGGCACCGTCCGCTCGTCCTTCGACAACTCGCCGCCCGACGGTTCCTACGGCGCGCTGATGGGGTTCATCGAGGCCGACCGGATGCGCGCGTTCGACGGGGCGTCCGAGGCCGACGTGAAGGCGGCGGTGCTGAAGGACTACGTGGCGTACTTCGGCGAGAAGGCCGCGAGCCCCACCGGCTTCGTCCTCCAGCGCTGGGACAACGAGGGCTTCTCGCGCGGCGGCCCGGTCGCCTACGCGCCGCCCGGCGTGCTCACCCAGTACGGCGCCGCGCTGCGCACGCCCGTGGGCGGGATCCACTGGGCGGGGACGGAGACGTCGGCGTACTGGTGCGGGTACATGGACGGGGCGGTGCGCTCCGGGGAGCGGGTGGCCAAGGAGGTGGCCGCGGCCCTGTAGGTATCCCGCGGTCCTGCGGGGATCCCGGAGTCCTGTAGGGATCCCGCGGCAAGCGGTCAGGATTCGAGAAGCGGTGGCGGCCGTGCCGGGCCTAGCGTCACAGGCATGGCAACCACCGCTTCCACCACAGCCCCCACGTCCCTCGCTTCCGTCACCCTCGAGGTGGCGGATCTCGAGGCCGCCACCGCCTTCTACCGCGCCTTCGGCGTGGACACGTACGTCCGCCTCCGGGCGTCCGAGGCGGCCGAGGCGTCCGCCGACGGCTTCCGCGGCTTCACCCTGGCGCTCACGGTCTCCGGTCCGGCCACCGTCGACGGCTTCGTCGGCGCCGCCGTGGACGCCGGAGCCACGGTCCTCAAGCCCGCCACGAAGTCCCTGTGGGGCTACGGCGGAGTGCTCCGGGCGCCCGACGGCACCATCTGGAAGGTCGCGACCTCCGCGAAGAAGGACACCGGCCCGGCCACCCGCGAGATCGACGACTTCGTCCTGCTGCTCGGCGTCGAGGACGTGAAGGCCACCAAGAAGTTCTACGTCGAGCGGGGCCTGAGCGTGGCCAAGAGCTTCGGCGGCAAGTACGCCGAGTTCGCCCCCGGCAGCGGCCCCGTCAAGCTGGCGCTCTACAAGCGCCGCGGCCTGGCCAAGGACCTCGGCGTCGAGGACGACGGCACGGGCGCGCACCACCTCGTCGTCAACGGCACGGGCGCCTCCTTCAGCGACCTGGACGGGTACGTCTGGGAGGGCGAGAAGTGAAGCTCCCGTGGTGACTCCCGCGCCCCCGCACTGAACTCCGCGCCCGCCGGGCAGAGATCGACACGAGCACCCGCCCCAGCCTTTGCCTGCAGCCCTGTTCCTGACGGAGCGTCAGTTCAGTAATCTGACAGTGCGTCAGTTAAGGCCCGGAGTCTCAGGGCCTCAGCCGCTGCTGTCGTTGCTGTCACACAGGAGGAGCGGGCGGAGCGATGCTTGGATCGACGTACGGCACCCTGACCACCGACTCCCGCCGGGCCCGCGTGATCGCCTGCGGAGAGCAGCCCGGCCCTGCCGTGCACGGCAGGGCCGGTTCCGAGGACGTGGATGTCAGCGGCCGCCCGCTGCACGCCGACGTGGTGGACCTGGACCGGTTCTTCCGGCCCGAGTCCGTCGCCGTCGTCGGCGCCTCGGACACCGAGGGGCGGCCCAACACCGGGATCACCCGGCAGCTCATGGCCTGGGCCGAGCGGGTCGGGGCCCGCCTGTACCCGGTGCATCCGACCCGCGCGGCCGTCTTCGGGCTGCCCTGCTCGGCGTCGGTCGCGGACCTGCCGGAGCAGGTGGACCTGGCGGTGCTGCTGATCGCCGATCCGCTGCCCGTCATCGAGCAACTCGCGGATACGAAGGTGAAGTTCGCCGTCGCCTTCGCCTCCGGGTTCGCCGAGACCGGCGAGGAGGGCGCGGCGGCGCAGGCCCGTCTCGCGGCGGCCGTCGAGCGCTCGGGGCTGCGCCTGCTCGGCCCCAACACCAACCTCAACGCCTTCGAGGAGTTCCGCGACGACCTCGAAGGACCGGCGATCGCCCTGATCACCCAGTCCGGCCACCAGGGCCGGCCCGTCTTCACCCTCCAGGAGCTGGGCATCCGGCTCTCGCACTGGGCGCCCACGGGCAACGAGGCCGACCTGGAGACCGCCGACTTCATCTCGTACTTCGCCCAGCGGCCCGAGGTCGGCGCCATCGCCTGTTACGTGGAAGGGCTCAAGGACGGCCGCTCCTTCCTGCTCGCCGCGGACCGGGCGGCCCGCGAGGGCGTGCCGGTCGTCGCCGTGAAGGTGGGCCGCACCGAGACCGGCGCCCGCACCGCCGCCTCCCACACCGGGAAGCTGACCGGGGCGGACACGGTCGTCGACGCGGCCATGCGGCAGTTCGGCGTGATCCGCGTCGACGGTCTCGACGAACTCCAGGACACCGCCGCCCTGTTGGCCCGCGGCAAGCCGCCGACGGCCGACGGCGTGGTCGTCTACTCCATCTCCGGTGGCACCGGCGCCCACTTCTCCGACCTCGCCACGGCGGCCGGGCTCACCCTCCCCGCCCTCTCCACCGCCAAGCAGGCGGAGCTGCACCAGTGGATACCGGAGTACCTGAACGTCGCCAACCCCGTCGACAACGGCGGGCACCCGGTCGGCGACTGGCGCGGCCCGAAGATCATCGACGCGATCCTCGACGATCCGTCGGTGGGGGTGCTGATCTGTCCGATCACGGGCCCGTTCCCGCCGATGAGCGACAAGCTGGCACGGGACCTGGCCGACGCGGCCGAGCGCACGGACAAGCTGATCTGCGTGGTGTGGGGCTCGCCGGTGGGCACCGAGGCCGCGTACCGCCAGACGCTGCTCGGCTCCTCGCGGGTCGCGACCTTCCGTACGTTCGGCAACTGCATCGGGGCCGTCCGCGCCTATCTCGACCACCACCGCTTCACGGCCGCCTACCGCTCCCCGTTCGAGGACGCCCCGCGCGGTCCTTCGCCGTCCTTCCGCAAGGCGCAGAACCTGATGCGCCCCGGGCACCAGCTCAGCGAGCACGCGGCGAAGCAGCTGCTGCGCGCGTACGGGATCCGCGTCCCGCGCGAGCAGCTGGTCACCAGCGCCGCGGCGGCCGTCCGCGCCGCCTCGCTCGTCGGCTACCCCGTCGTCATGAAGGCGTCGGCGCCGCAGCTCGCCCACAAGTCCGAACTGGGCCTGGTCAAGGTCGGCCTGACCTCGGCCAGCCAGGTGCGGGACGCCTATCGCGAGCTCACCGACATCGCCCGGTACGAGAACATCGACCTGGACGGGGTCCTCGTCTGCCAGATGGTCGAGCGCGGCGTGGAGATGGTCGTCGGCGTCACCCACGACGACCTGTTCGGGCCGACCGTGACGGTGGGGCTCGGCGGGGTCCTGGTCGAGGTCCTGCGGGACACCGCGGTACGGGTGCCGCCGTTCGGCGAGGACCAGGCCCGGGCGCTGCTCGACGAGTTGCGGGGGCGGGCGCTGCTGGACGGGGTCCGGGGGGCGCCTCCGGCGGACATCGACGCCTTGGTGGAGGTCGTCCTGCGGGTGCAGCGCATGGCCCTCGAACTCGGCTCCGAGCTGGCCGAGCTGGACATCAATCCGCTGATGGTGCTGCCGCGGGGGCAGGGGGCCGTGGCACTGGACGCGCTGGCCGTGTGCCGGTGACGAGCCCCTTGCCGGGACAGTTCCCGCGCCCCTGAGGCATGCGCTGCGCGCAGCCTCCCCTGAAGGCCGCAGGCCTGTCAGGGGCGCGGGGAACTGCGCGACCAGCCACGACGGTGGCGCACCCGACCAACGAGCCCCCCATCCGACCCGAACCGAAACGGACCCGGTATGGCAGACGCACCCCTGGACCGACAGGTACTGCACCGCATCGAGAACGGCGTCTCCTGGATCACCCTCAACCGGCCGGAGGCCATGAACGCCGTCACCTGGGACCAGCGCGAACGCATCATCACCCTGCTCGGCGAAGCCACCACCACCCCCACCCTCCGCGCAGTGGTCGTCACCGCCACCGGAAAGGGCTTCTGCGCGGGCGCCGACCTACGAGGCGCCCCCACCACCACGGACCGGATCCCCGGCGACGTGGCCCGCACCATCCGCCAGGGCGCCCAGCGCCTCATCACCGCGATCCTCGACTGCGAGAAACCGGTGATCGCCGCCGTCAACGGCACCGCCGCCGGCATCGGCGCCCACCTGGCCCTGGCCTGCGACCTGGTCCTGGCCGCGGAGTCGGCCCGTTTCATCGAGGTGTTCGCCCGCCGCGGCCTGGTCCCGGACGGCGGCGGAGCCTATCTGCTGCCCCGCCTGATCGGCCCCCAGCGCGCCAAGGAGCTGATGTTCTTCGGCGACGCGGTCCCGGCCGCCGACGCCCAGGCCCTCGGCCTGGTCAACCGGGTCGTCCCGGACGGCGACCTGGCGAAGACGGCCCGCGAGTGGGCCGAGCGGCTGGCCACCGGCCCGACCCGGGCCCACGCCCTCACCAAGCAGCTGGTGAACGCCTCCCTGGACAGCGACCGCGCGACCGCCTTCGCGGCGGAGGCGACGGCCCAGGAGATCAACATGACGACG
Source organism: Streptomyces sp. NPDC001904 (assembly GCF_040297005.1). Taxonomy (NCBI): domain Bacteria; kingdom Bacillati; phylum Actinomycetota; class Actinomycetes; order Kitasatosporales; family Streptomycetaceae; genus Streptomyces; species Streptomyces sp. NPDC001904. The sequence continues at coordinate 189,822 of NZ_JBEOYI010000017.1, forward strand.
CGGGACGCGCAGGAGGGCGTGGCGAGTTTCGTGGAGCGGCGCTCACCCACGTACGAGGGCAGGTAGCACCCGGCCGCGCGGACCCCGGATCACCAGGCCAGCGGATACCGCACCGCGTGACCACCGATCCGCCCCGGCAGCATCCCGATGGCCACGAGCAGCACCGCGGCGAGCGCGAGGAGCGGCAGGAACGGCCACGGTGACGGCCCCTGCAGGACCACGATCACGGCGGTCGCGGCGGCCGGCGAGTGCGACAGGTGGGTCAGCATCATCGCGCCCAGCGACAGCCCGGCCGCGACGGCGGCGCCCCAGGTGGTGCTGCCGGTCACGGCGTGGGTGGCGAAGCCGACGCAGGCGGCGAGGAGCTGGCCGCCGACCAGGTTGCGCGGCTGGGAGATCGGCAGCCCCGGCGCACCGTGCACCAGGGCGGCGCTGGCCGCGAGCGGGGGTATCAGCAGCGGCTGGTGGAGCAGGACCCCGACCCCGGCCAGGAGCAGCAGGGCGCCGATCGCGAAGGTGGTGGCGCGCAGGGCGTGCAGGGGGTGCGGGCGGGGCGGCGGGGTGGTCACTCGGGTACTCCGGGCAGATCGGCGGGTCCCGCCGAGCATAAACAGATTGTTGATTGAAACCGGAATCTCTTGCCTCTCCGGCACACCCCTTCCTATCTGATGGGCCGTCAGTTTCAATGGGGCCATGATGGGACACGCAGGAATGGCGGCCACTGTCGTCCGGTACCTCAGGTCCGTCGGCTCCCCCACCTCGTCCGGGCCCGTGGAGGCGCTGCCCCGCCCGGACCTGCGCGCCGTCGGCGACGACGAGCGGGCGCCGGTCGACGCGGCCGAGTTCCGCCGGGTGCTCGGCACCTTCGCGAGCGGGGTGACCGTGATCACGGCGCCGGGCCCCGACGGTCCCGCCGGTTTCGCCTGTCAGTCCTTCGCCTCGCTCTCCCTGGATCCGCCGCTGGTGGCGTTCATGGTGGCCCGTACGTCGACGACCTGGCCCCGGATCGCCCGCGCCGGCGCCTTCTGCGTGAACGTCCTCGCCGCCGCCCAGAGCGAACTGTGCCGGGGGTTCGCGGTGAGCGGGGCCGACAAGTTCGCGGGGGTGGAGTACGACGCGGCGCCGGTGTCCGGGGCGCCCCGGATCGACGGCGCCGCGGCCTGGATCGACTGCACGATCCACGCCGTGCACACCGGGGGCGACCATCTGATCGTGGTCGGCCGCATCACGTCCCTGGGCACCCCGGCCACCCCCGAGTCCCCTCTCCTCTTCCACCGGGGCCACTTCGCCACACTGGAAGACTGACGCACGCCCCTGGGCGAGCGGAGCTCGTCCCAGGGGCGCGGGGAACTGCGCGAGAAGCGGCCACCGGCCGTCAGCCGACCGCCAGACCCGGAGCCCGGGAATCAGCCCCGGCCCCCCTCCGGATCACCAGAGCCATCAGCGCGGCCGCCGCGCACAGCCCGCCCGACGCGTACCACACCACGTCGTACTCCCCGAAGACGTCCCGGGCCACCCCGCCCAGGAACGCCACCACGGCGGCCCCCACCTGGTGCGAAGCCAGCACCCACCCGAACACGATCGCGCTGTCCTCCCCGTAGTGCTCCCGGCACAGCGCGATGGTGGGCGGAACCGTCGCGACCCAGTCGAGCCCGTAGAAGACGATGAAGAACAGCATCGGCGGATGGACGGACGGCGCGAGCAGCATCGGCAGGAAGACCAGGGAGACGCCGCGCAGGGCGTAGTACACGGCGAGAAGACGCCGCGCCTCGAACCGGTCCGTGAACCAGCCGGAGGCGATCGTCCCGACCACGTCGAAGACCCCGATGACGGCGAGCAGCGACGCCGCCGCGGTCACCGGCATCCCGTGATCGTGCGCGGCGGGCACGAAGTGCGTCTTGACCAGCCCGTTCGTGGAGGCGCCACAGATCGCGAAGGTGCCGGCGAGCAGCCAGAACGGACCGGTCCGCGCCGCCTTGAGGAGGACGCCCACGGCCCGCCGCGCGGCCCCCGTCACCGGCGCGGGCTTCGGCACGAACACCTCGGAGCCGTACGGACGTACGCCCACATCGGCCGGGTGGTCGCGCAGCAGCAGCCACACGAACGGCACCACGGCGAGCGCCGCGAGCGCGACGGTGACGGCGGCGGGCCGCCAGTCGTGCTTCTCCACGATCCAGGACAGCAGCGGCAGGAAGACCAGCTGCCCGGAGGCGCCGGCCGCGGTGAGGATCCCGGTGACGAGTCCGCGCCGGGCGACGAACCACCGGTTGGTGACGGTGGCGGCGAAGGCCAGCGCCATCGAACCGCTGCCCAGGCCGACCAGCACGCCCCAGAACAGGACGAGCTGCCAGGCCGCCGTCATCCACACGGTCAGCAGCGAGCCGAGCGCGATGACGCTCAGCGCGATCGCGACGACCTTGCGTATGCCGAAGCGGTCCATGAGCGCGGCGGCGAACGGCGCCGTGAGCCCGTACAGCGCGAGGTTCACGGACACGGCGAAGCCGATCGTGCCGCGCGACCAGCCGAAGCCGCCCTGGGTGACCGGTGCGTGCAGCGGCTCGATGAGCAGGCCCGGCAGCGAGGCGAAGGCGGCGGCACCGATGATCGTCACGAAGGTGACCGCGGCGGCGGCCCAGGCCCAGCGGGAGCCCGGCCGTCCGGCGGTGGTCCCGGCGGGGGCGTCGAGGGGTTCGGATGTCTGCGTCGTGGTCACGACAGAAAGCTTCGGGCACCCGTACCGGCCGGACCAGTGGCCCGAATGACAGCATTCGCTAGAATCGGGCCATGACCGCCTCACCGGCCCCCCGGCACCGAGTCGTCGTGCTCGCCCTCGACGGCGTGATCCCCTTCGAACTCGGCATCCCGCAGCGGATCTTCGGCCGTGCCCGCGGCTCCTCGGGCGAGGCGCTGTACGAGGTGCAGACCTGCGGAGTCCGCGCGGCCGGGCAGGTCAGGACGGACGCGGACTTCTCGATCCTGGTCGAGCGCGGCCCCGAGGCGCTGGCGACGGCGGACACGGTGCTGGTCCCGGCCTCCTACGAGCTGGGCCCGGTGTACGAGGAGGGGCGCCTGACCCCCGATCTCGCGGCGGCGCTGGCCCGGATCCGGCCCGGGACCCGGCTGGTCTCCATCTGCACCGGCAGCTGGGTGCTGGCCGCCGCGGGGCTGCTCGACGGGCGGCCCGCGACCACGCACTGGGCGGACGCCGACGCGTTCCAGCGGATGTTCCCCGCGGTGCGGGTCGACCCCGACGTGCTGTTCATCGACGACGGCGACATCCTGACCTCGGCGGGGGTCGCCGCCGGGATCGATCTCTGCCTGCACCTCGTGCGCCGCGACCACGGCGCGGCCGTCGCCAACGACGTGGCCCGGCGCACCGTCGTCCCGCCGCACCGTGACGGCGGGCAGGCCCAGTACATCGAACGTCCGGTGCCCGAGCCCCAGTTGGCGACCACCGTGGCGGCGCGCGCGTGGGCCCTGGCCCATCTCCACGAGCCGATCCAGTTGCGCGACATGGCCGAACAGGAGGCCATGTCGGTCCGCACCTTCACCCGGCGCTTCCGGGAGGAGGCCGGGGTCAGCCCCGGTCAGTGGCTCACCCGGCAACGCGTCGAGCGGGCCCGCCAGTTGCTGGAGTCCTCGTCGCTCTCCGTCGACCAGGTCGCCGCCGAATCGGGCTTCGGCACGGCCCAGTCCATGCGGCAGCACCTCCAGGCGGCTCTCGGGGTCACGCCCACGGCATACCGCCGCACCTTCCGCGCCACGGGCTGATCCGCCCCGGGTCGTCGTTCGTCCGCGGCCCGGCGGCCGCTTCTCGCGCAGTTCCCCGCGCCCCTGAAGGCCGCAGGCCTGTCAGGGGCGCGGGGGACAGCGCGGCCAGCCCCCACCGACCCCCCCGGACAAGGTCGGCGTCACCCCAACCCCTGCCACCGGGCCACCCACC